>NZ_JBFUAF010000023.1:0-83253 GCF_056406415.1 Arthrobacter sp. P1_C12_2
GCGGCGAACGCGTCCTCCAGCTCCGCCAGGGCTTCCAGCAGTTCCCGGGCCGCGAAGATCGTGCCGAGCTTGACCGCGGTGGGGTAGACGTCGTTGGTGGACTGGCTGAGGTTGACGTGGTCGTTGGGGTGCAGCCGGGCGTAGTCGCCCTTCGGGTGCCCGAGGATCTCCAGGGCCCGGTTGGCGATCACCTCGTTGGCATTCATGTTCGAGGACGTCCCGGCGCCGCCCTGGATGACGTCCACCACGAACTGCTCGCTGAGCTTGCCGTCCAGAACGTCGGCGCAGGCCTCTTCGATGGCGGCGGCACGCTCGGCGTCGAGGAGCCCGAGCTCGTGGTTGGTGCGTGCGGCGGCCAGTTTCACGGCGGCCAGCCCGCGGACCAGGTACATGTTGGAGGACAGCGGCTGGCCGGTAATGGGGAAGTTCTCCACCGCGCGGAGGGTGTGGACGCCCCAGTAGGCGTCGGCGGGAACATCCCGGTCGCCCAGGAGGTCGTGTTCGGAGCGGGTTTCCGGGGCGGTATGGGGGATGGTCATGTGGTCCTCACAGGGCTTCGTTGACGGGTTTGGACGGTAATAATCTGGGGCCGGGGCAGGCCTGAGTGACGCCGCGGCCGGCACGGTGGGCATGGTTGTTCCACGGCACAGGGGACGGGCCAGGCTTGTGGCGATTGCGGCAGGGGGGATGGTGAGTGAAATCCGGGGTTTAGGATCTAGCGTGTATGGCCGGCCCTGGAGTTTCCGCTTCCGGGGACGATGGTGCCCAGGGCGCATTCAACCCCGTGCAAATGCATCCTCATGGCCAGGGATGCTTCCTCGGCTGATCCACTCTCGATGGCAGCGAAAATACGGGCGTGCTCCTGACCCGATTCCTTGCGCCGGTCAGCCACGAGGTTAAGCGTGTTCGATTGGTTAGCCATGGCGTCACAGATGTCGGACAGGAATGATTCGAACACGCCATTGCCGCTGCACCGGGCGATGGTCACGTGGAACTCAGTGTTCAAAAGCACCCACTGCTGGAGATCGTCTTCCTCGGACATTTCCCGGAGGATTTCCCGAAGAGCCTCCAGGTCTTCGCTGCTGCGGCGTTGGGCGGCGAGGCCCGCGGCAGGCACTTCCACATGGGGGCGGGCCTCCACGAGGGCGCTGGCCGAATATTTGCCGAGTTTGAGGTCCTGGGCCACCTTGTCAGCGATCACGAACGTGCCCTTACCCGTGTGGGTGGCCGTAAGTCCCAATGCGGTGCAGGAACGCAGCGCCTCCCTGACCATCGTGCGGCTTACACCGTACTGTTTGGCCAGCGATGCTTCCGAGTCGAGGCGGGTGCCGACAGGGATCTTGCCGCCTTCGATAGCACTGCGGAGGGATGCGAAAACCGCTTCAGCCGCGCCAACGCGTACGACTCGATCTTGCGCAGCTGTCCAGCTGTCCAACAGGTCCATACGAAGACTATGGCACTTGTCACACAGCCCGTCAAGGAAGTTCCGAAAATGACGCGATGGGGGCGGGCCTCAGGTGCTCTCGCCACGTGTCACGGAGGCCGGCCCTGGTGATCAAGATCAATCCGGTTGCTGATGAACTCGAACATGGCCGCGCATGACCAGCGCTCCGCCTGGCATCAGCTTTCCGGAATGTCTGAGGGTACGACGTTGCGGTTCACCCGGAACAGGTTTCCGGTGTCATATCTGCGTTTGATATCCACGAGACGCGCGTAGTTTGCGCCGTAGCTCGCGCGGACACGCTCCTGGCTGTCGTCTGCGGTCTGGAAGTTGATGTAGGTGCGGCCGGTCGCGAAGGGGCGCTGCCGCTGCCAGGCGTCGCGGATCCACTGGCGGTACGCGTCCGCCCGGGGCTCGTTTGGCTCCCACATGCCGTTGACGCCGAGCACATACTGCGCGTTCCGGTTCCCGACCGCGCCGTCGTCCTCGGCGTGTTCGTTGAGCGCTCCGCCTAGGTGGAGGAATCCCAGCTCCGCGCTCGGGATCGGACACTCGGCGAACTGGTCCACGACGGTCGCGAGGAGCTCGTCGCTGAGTTCGGCGGCGTACTCGGTCTTCCAGTAATAGTGCAGGCCCTTGGGCTCACCGTCGTCGAGGTAGGACTGGATCTGGGTGTAAGGCTGCTCGCTAAGCAGGTCCACGATGGGTTTGCCGAGCGCGCGGATCGGCGCGAGCACCTCGTCGACGCGATCAAGCTCACCGGTGTAGCAGGCGGTCATTGCACAGATCTTCCTGCCCTGCCACTCCAGCGGGATGAACGGCTCCGGCGGCGCCTGGATGAGGAGCAGCCACACGGCAAGCTCCCGGGGCGCGTCGCCCGTCATTGTCCGGTAGGCGCGGAGGATCTCATCTGTCCGCTCGGACGGCCAGGCGATGAAGCCCCGAACACGGTAGGGCCGACGTTGTGCAGCCGGAACGTGAACCGGGTGACGACTCCGAGGTTGGCCCCGGCTCCGCGCACCCCCCAAAACAGGTCGGCGTTTTCGGCGCGGTTGGCGGTGCGGATCTGACCGTCAGCGGTCACGATTTCGACCTCCTCCAAATTGTCGACCGTCCAGCCGAATCGGCGGGTCAGATAGCCGAGGCCGCCACCGAGGGCCAGTCCTGCGACGCCAACTTCGGAGATGAAGCCAAGCACGGTCGCCAACCCGTATTCCTGTGTGGCCCGGTCCACGTCCTGCAGCAGGCATCCCGGACCGACCCGTGCGAGCCGGGCTTCCGGATCGACGCTGACTGTGTTCATTGCGGACATGTCGAGCATCAATCCACCTTCGGCCACGGCTGTTCCGGCGATGTTGTGGCCGCCGCCCTTGATGCTGAGCAGCAGGCGGTTGTCGCGGGCGAAGGAGACGGCAGCCGCGACGTCCTGTGCAGACGCAGCCTGGACCACCAGCGCTGGGGCCTTGGCCACATCGGCGTTCCACAGCACGACCGCTGCGGCCCAGCCGTCATCGCCGGGCCGCAGGAGCGGCCGTCCAATGCCGGAGGCCAGTCTTTCCAATTGATCGTCCGTCAGGTGAACCGCACCGCCGTCGTGCCCGGCGATCCCGGTGCGCCCGCCGTTGGACTTCCGTTCCTCCAGGTGCCTTGACATTGGTCCGCTCCATTCAGGTTTGTGTGTCGCTGCTGCTTCTGCAATCGAGATTAGGCAACGGTGGACACGCGGCGCATCGGTAGAATTGCCCAATTCCGCACCCGGTAGTTCAGGCCATGGGCTTACCGCCCTGAATGAGTCCATGTTCGTAGGCGAAGGCAGTAGCTTGCGAGCGTGATGATAGGTCCAGCTTGGTGAAAATGTTGCTGACGTGGCGTGCCACTGTCCGCTCGCTCAGGAACAAGTCGGCAGCAATCGCCCGGTTCGTTTGCCCGCTCGCGACCAGGCGCAGCACCTCCCTCTCGCGGACCGTCAGCGGGATTTCGCTCCCGTGCCCAACTCCTGGATGCAACGTGTCTATCCTGGCCACATCCGGCAGGGCGCCCAGCTCTTGAAACACCCACCGGGCGGCGTCGAACTCCATTTCCGCCGAGTGTTCGTCTCCGAGGCCGCTGCATGCCAGTCCCATTAGGACCCGGACACGGGCCGCTTCATATGGTGCATCGAGTTCCTGCCAGTCCGTCCAGGCGCGGCGCAACGCCGCCATTGCAGTCTGCGAATGCCCCTCTGCGACGAGTACGGCTCCGGATGCCTGCGCCGCCTGCGCGCCTAGCCACGGCCCACCAAATTCCTCCGCGATCCGCTGAAGTTCGTCGGTCGCTGCCCGGGCGGCGTGAACATCCCCTGCCGCGAGCATGATCTCGACGCAAGGGCCGAGCAGCTTGGCGCGGTCCACACTGTTCCCTGCTTCGCTAACGGACCGGCGAATGGCCGCGGCAGCCGCCTCGATTTGCCCTTGGACAAGCCGAAGCAGCGCGAGTCCTGGCTGCGGGTCCCGCACCCATCGGCTGGCATGCAAGTAGGCCGCCTCGGCCTTTGCATATTCGCCGCACAGGCGATGCAGTTCGCCCTGTTGGTAGTACGCTGCGCCGAGTGCGGGGTGGTCCGGCGGGTCGGCCAGCCGCCTGCAGGCGGCCTGTACCGCCATCACGGCATCCGTCCAGGCACCATGGAGTTGCAGGATCTGGGCCCGGTGCACCTGGCACTGCCCTCTGTACGGGACCAAATCCGGTTGGGCCGCGCACCAGCGGCTGAGAGCCGCCGTCCAGTCCTGCGCCCGAGGCAGGTCGAACACGTCAAAACACGCCTCGATCACGGCGCAATATACGATTCCGGCAGCGACTGGGGACACTTCGCCGGCAGTGACAGGGACGATAATTTCGTCCAGCAACTCTACGGCCCGGGTCGTTTCACCCGCACCTACCAGGGACTGCGCGAGCCCGAGCCGGGCCAGCGCCATCAGATCGGGGTCACTGAAGCGGTCGCCTGAATCAGCGGCAAGGCTGAACGTGGCGCGCGCAGTCGGTACGTTGCCCTCCGCCAGGCTTTCGAGTCCGGCCAACACTAGGACGTATCCCTGCTCGGCACAGTCATGTCCGACGTCGTCAAGCAATCGACGGGCGCGCGCGAGCCAGGCCCCGGCCCGGGCGTTCTCGCCGCCCAGCACGAGATGTATTGCGAGCCAAACCGCGCACCGGGCTGCGCCGGAGCGATCCGCACGGCGCAATCGTTCTCGGTGCGCGCGTGCCAGGACCTGTTCACCGACGTCGTCCCTGCCTATCAAGTAGGCTGACGTGGCGAGCAATTCGAGATCATCGGGTTCCAACCGCACGCCACGGTCTGCGGCCGACAGCTCGGCAAACGCATTCGCCCATGCCTGTCTCCCGAAAGCAGTCCGCCCTATTTCGAGCGTGCCGGCGGCCATAATCAAACCCTTCACCGCTGGGATCGTGTCTACGGTGCTGACAATGGTCATGGCTTCGGTCTTGACGCACACCGTGGAGTCCTTTGACATTGAGGATCCTCTTCGGAAAATGCCGTGGCAACAGCAACGCCAGCGCGCCGTGGGGCCAGTGAGGCGTCGGGAGCCACTCGCAGGTTTCCAGCCCCTGGCCGTCATGCCGGACGGTCAGGGGTGCGCCGGCCAGGGTGAACCGGACGTCCACTGCAACCTCCAGGGCTGTTCATTCGTTGCTCATGGTGTGCGCTCTCCCAAGTTCCTGTTCATCTGATGAGGACGCCCTCACCCGATCGGCCCAGGCACCAATCGAGCGCCGTGAAACGATCCAGTTGACCTACCTTGGCGGGTCGGCATGCCAGATTGCGCGGCTTACTTCAAGTGTTGCCAGGTCTCCTACGCAAGCTTCGTCCTGCCGACCGCCGTTGACGACGACCGGGACGTCGCCGGGGTCGGCGCGTTCGATTGCCTTGAGAAGGACCTCGACGCTGCCGAAGTGACGGACCGGGTGGCGCGGCCAACCATATGGGTGCCTTCCCACAATGGAGCCGTTCCCGCCGGCGCACAGCGCACGCGACCAGCGGTGATCATTTCTTCTCTCGCGGCCGCCGTCCCGACGGCATCCTTTGCGGCGGAACGGATGTTCGAAGGGCCGGGTCCTAGGATTGGGCGTATGAAGGTCGGTAGCCTCCGGGCACGCTCAGGACGGAGACGGCAATGACGGGTGACAGGGATCGGGATTCTGCAAGGCGCCCGCGGCAGGCCCGGCCACGTGACGCTCTTGGCCGGCCGCTGCCGTACGGAAGCGCTGGCGTCGAGCCGGTCTCGGAGGAACCGCTGCCGCCGGCGCAGACGTTGGTTTCGGCCCGGAGTCTGGTGGAAGCCGGCCGGCCCTTCGCCGCCCATGAGGTACTCGAGGCCCGCTGGAAAGCCGGGCCGGCCGAAGAACGCAACCTGTGGCAAGGTCTCGCCCAGATCTGCGTCGGGCTCACCCACGCCGCCCGGGGGAACAGCACTGGTGCGCTCCGGCTCCTCGAGCGCGGTGCGGCCCGACTCGAGGAGTACGGTTCCGGCGACGGGCCGACCTACGGGATCGACTTGTCCGCCGTTGTGAATTGCGCACGTGACCGGATGCGCACCGGCCACTGAGCCGGCGACCGGCATCCCCGCGGCAGGCGGGGGAGGCACTAATTCCGGGGGATTAGACGGACTTTCATCGGCTGCGGTGTTAATTCTTGGCGGTGAGCGATGATATTTGTGTGGCTGAAGTGCAGGAGTGGGCGGACGGGCTTCAGGAGATCCGGGAGCTGATCGGCGGCCGGTTCCCCGGGCAGAGCCCCGGGAAAACGCTGTGGCATACCTGAAAGGCCTGCTCTCGGCCGAGGAACGGAAGAACTCCTGGACGCTCTTGGAGCAGGCCGGCCAGGCGATCCCGTACCGGACGCAGCGGTTGCTCTCGATCACGGACTGGAACCCGGACGCACTCCGTGATGACCAGTTCTCCTATGTCGTGAAGCACCTCGGTGCAGCCGACGGGTACAGGACCTGCGGACATGGGGGTAGCGAATGAACGACCATGCGGTAAAGATCGCCGGCGGCGGTCCGACGGGACTGATGTTGGCGGGCGAGTTGGCTTTGGCAAAGGTCGACGTCGCCGTCGTCGAGCGGCGTCCGAACCAGGGCCTCACCGGTTCGCGCGCGGGTGGACTGCACTCGCACACCAGCGAGATCCTCGATCAGCGTGGCATCGCCGATCRGTTCCTTGCGGAGGGGCAAAAAGCGCAGGTCGCGGCATTCGGCGGGACCCAGTTGGACATCAGCGACTTTCCGACTCGGCACAACCATAGACTCGGGCTGTGGCAGAAACACATCGAGCGCCTACTCGCCGGCTGGGTCGGCGAGCTGGGTGTGCACAACGTGATGGCCAACCCCGCCGAAACCAACCAGTGGGCAGATCTGCTGGCCATCACCGGGCAGCTCTACGGGCCGCCACCGGGCACATCAACTGGCCGCCCGCGGGCAGAACCTACTGGCCATTGACACAAGGCCATGCGGGCACAAAATCGCGCCACGGAGTGTACTCCGTGGCGCTTGTTTGCCGATGAATTGCTTGCCTTTATGAACTGCTCGACTGCATTCGTTTGCGTTCCGAAATGTGCTCCACCAGTTCGCCCACACGCTCCTCAGAGTAGTTGCGCGCGATGTCACCCTGGCTGATGATGCCGACCAACTTGTGGTCAGCAATGACCGGGAGCCGCCGGACCTGGTACTTCTCCATCATTTCGATGGCGGCGTCAACGTTCGAATCGGCGTCAATCCAGTGGGGCGCACCGGTGGCGAGGTCGCGGGCCATCATCTCGCGTGGATCACGGCCCACGGCAACGCACTTGAGCACGATGTCCCGGTCAGTGATCATGCCCTTCAACTTGCCGTCGTCACCACAGATGGGCAACGATCCGCAGTCCAGATCCAGCATCATCCGTGCGGCATCTACGAGGGACTGGTTCTCCTTAATACACTGTGCATCCGTAGACATGAATTCACGTACGGCACTCATTGGTCCTCCTTCATCGATTGAGGTATCGACGCAGAGTCACCGGGCACATGCGCCGATGCTGCCAGCCTACGCCGGGGCCAGCGCCGATGTCGACGGCGGTTCCTCCCTTATTTGGGAGCTTCCATTAACCACCGGGAGTCGGGCAGTTCTTCGGTTTTACGGGCATGGCCGGGCCGGCGATCTGAAAGGCCAGGACGGCATTTCCGGGCACCGGGGCAGCGTCAGATGGGACGGGAATCCTTCTGCGGAGAGGCTCACTTTCGTTGCTGCATCACAGCAGGCTGAGCGCCGGAAATCCGTATTCGCGGACCAAGGGCCAGCGACCCTGGATCGACGGCAATCATTCCGCCGTCGACCGGTATCACGGCTGCATTGACATAGGAGGTTTGGTCAGAGGGCAGCCACGCCACGACGTTTCCGACTTCGAGCGCCTCTGCTGGGCGTCGGGTAGGGACGAACGATCTGGCCACGGAGTAGACATGTTGACGTTCCAGCCCGAGTGCTGCCCCGTCGAACGGGGGGAACTCCGGCTGTACGGACTATTCACGCACCTCTCGCACGCCGATGACCCAGCACATCCGTCATTAGACATGCAACGGGACCGGCTCACCGCCGCCGCCGACAAACTGGACAAGATAGGGATACGCCCGCACGTACTTCACGCCGCAAATTCCGCTGCTGTACTGACCAGACCGGATACTTACTTTACGTAACGGCCGCTATCGTTTCCTGCCGTTGGCTGGGGAACCGTAGCACGTCATTGTGGGCAGGCGCCGTTGGCTTTCTGGCGGTGCCGGTGGAAAATCTGAACCACTTCGTGGGCTGCGGTTTCTGACGAACGTCGCAACACCGACTGAACGGCTTCACAAGAACCGTAGTGGAGAAAGCCATACGTGAGGGACGATGCCCGGCTAGGTAGTTTCGACAGGCCTATCGGTGGCGTGTCCATACTGGGACCAGCCGCCGACGAACAGTCTGCCTTTCCCAACTCCCAGTTGCTCCAGAACCAACAGATTGTGGCAGGCAGTCACTCCCGATCCGCAATAGGCAATGATGTTCTCCGCGGAGACGATGCCGGCGCGCGCGAAATTCTCGCGTAGCTGCACTTCCGGGATCAACCTTCCTGAGGAGTCGAGGTTCTCGCGGCAGGGGACATTGACCGCGCCGGGTATGTGGCCCGGGCGGGGGTCGACAGGGTCTTGGTGCCCCTCGAAGCGGTCACGATTCCTCGCGTCCACGACCTCGTATTGATCAGAAGACGCGTCCGAGATATCTGCAAGCAGGGTGCTGGGCCAAGATTGGGCCGAGAAGTCTCCTTCCTGTCTTTGCGGGGCCTCCGTAGCGAGTTCTCCCGGGTAGCTGGCGATGCCTCCGTCCAGGATCGCGGCGCTGCGGCCCGTCGATCGGAGCATCCAGACAAGTCGGGCCGCGATGACTCCACCTGCGTCGTCATAGGCGATCACGGTGTCAGCGTCACTAATTCCGGCTTCCCGCATCCCTTGGGCAAACACTCCGGGATCGGGCAGGGGGTTCCTCCCGGCTTCTTTCGAAGCTGGCCCGGAAAGCGACTCGTCCAGGTCGATGAAGACGGCATCGGGGATATGGCCAGCGACGTAAGCGTCCTTTCCCGAGGACCCGTCCAGATACCAGCGGGTATCCACCAGAACGAATCGTCCCCAGTTGCCGACGCACCAGGTCCAGTCGACAAAAGGCTGAAAGATCGAATCCCTATTGCTCATGGGACGGAGTCTAAGACGAAATTCACATGTTGAGATGTCTATCTCATAAAATGGACATGCGTGGGGTTCAGGCGCGTTGCGAGATTCGTCAGAAACGGCCCCGAGAGCCAGTCCCCTCTGGGTGCCAGCCTGACCTAATCACGGCTATTGGGGGTGTGTACAAAATACACACTTTGGGCTTGGGATCGGGTCGTATGTAGGCCGGATTGGGCTGGACTCCGCATGTTTCCGGGGGAGTCCAGTGTTTGCAGGGGTTGGTATGCGGTTCGAGTCCCACCTCGGGCACAGCATTCCCCCTCGTCAGAGGGGGTTTTGCTTTAACGTGTGGACATTCACCCTGGCTGGGTCCCTCTCACGCTTGGTGCGGCCTGTTGCCTGGCCGCCGCGGTGGCTTGTGAAGTTGTGTGGGTGGCGGGTTCAGGTGCCCTGGCTGTAGGCCCTCCGCTTGCTCGGATGTGGCGTCATTCGGGTCTCCCTTCTCGTGTTCTGGTGGGCGTGGTTGGTCTTGTGCCTATTCATGCCGTGGGGTTGTGGTGACGACATGACCTGCGCGAAATTCTTTCCAGATTCTTTGGCCCCGATTCGCTGGTTCCTGGGGCCCGGGGGAGAAGCTGGTGGCTGTTTGTCCGGCCAAAGGTGGTGTGTACATTGTCCACACGCCGTCCACGGGCGGCTGTTCACCCTGCATCTCGGCTCCCTTCCTGCCATTTCTGCCGACACCAGTTCATTCAGTTATGCGTGCCAGATGACAGGACTTGGCGGCAGTACTTCGAAAGTCCTGGCGAATCTTGGCGGACCCGTCGATCACCCAGCCGGAAGATCCATCGGCGTCCAGACGGGGGTGTAACTCCGACAGAATCCAGGGGTGTGGAACCCGGACTGTTCTTCCGCTCCGGGTTGGGTTCTTGCGTCATACGTGTTCATCACCTTGTATCGGTTTCCGACATGACTGGACCTCGAGGCTTGGTGGGTGGTCGTCTGGATCGGAGATACTCTCCAGCTCCTGCCCGCGATGCGTAAGGAATAATTCTCTCCATGACCAGCAGGGAGATCGGTAAGAGGGAAACCCAAACGCCGGCCACGCGCACAGCGGCACATGCCGACGCAGCCATCACGCTGCCGGAAGCCATGACCGGCAGGGCAAGCCCCGCGAAAGCGGCGGTCGGCGACAAGCCGGTCTTCGCATATATCGCCAGCCTGCCACAGCCGCAGCGGGGCATCGCCGAAACGGTCGATGCCCTGGCGGCAAAAACGCTGCCCGACCTCCGGCGCTCCGTGAAGTGGGGCATGTCGTACTACGGCGTCGGCGACGGGTGGTGCTTCAGCTGCGGCGGCTTTGCCGGCCACGTCAAGCTCATGTTCATCAATGGTGTGGCGCTCGATCCCGTACCGCCGGTGACACCGGTGGGGATGGGCAAGTCGACGCGGGGTGTGGAGCTCGAATCCATGGACGACATCGACGAACGCCAAATCGCGGCATGGATGAAACAAGTCGCGTCCGTGCCGGGTGTTGGGGGCAAGAAGCGTTGAACCCGAAGCTTGCTGCCGACGCAAACGGTCGCCGGGAAGCGCGCCCCACGCACTGAGACTACAGACACAGTCAGTACCAGTGGCGCCAGTTAGCCCGCCTGATGGCTCACTGGCCGCCAGTTCCCGTGACACGTCCTCCCGAAGGGCTGGCTTCATCCAGCTGTAGAGGACGTCCTTCAGGATGGACAGCAGTGGAACGATCTGCCCGATCGAGAATACCGGGGAAGCAGGAGAGCGCGGCACCTAGTGATGGGGAGTGCAATTCACCACCGTGCCCGTGGCCCGATCCAGCATTTCCCCATCGCGGGCGAAGCGCAGGAGATCGGCGAGCTGTGGCCTGGCGGCGTCCCTGCCGGAGGCCTTGTCGCGGTGTAGACCCGGTCCAGTATCTGGCCTTCGAGCTGGCGTTTCTCGTTCTGGTCCTGCGTGCTCACGCGCACGTACCCGATCCGCTGTCCAGTCACCGGCGCCTCCAACCCGCGTCCTGTCAGGTTGAGTTCTGGGCCCGCCCCAGAAGAACGTCAAGACATAGGGGCGCGATCGTCAGGCTGGGGTGTACCAGCAGCAGCCTCCGCCGTTTGGTGTTCGGTGGCGAAAGTTCCCAACAAGAGCCGCAGGTGGGAGTGGACCTGTTCCAGCGTCTGCCCGGATTCGAGCAAGCGCGTGCCGGCATGGACCACCGAGTTGATCATTTCAGCCACCTCGCCGGTCTCGCCTCCGCCCGCGCCCGCGGCCGCAACGGAGGCCGCCCCTACAAAATGACCCCGGCCAAACTCAGGCTCGCCATGGCTTCCATGGGCAAGCCCGGAACCAAAGTCGGCGATCTCGGCACCGAACTCGGCATCACCCGCCAGGCCCTTTACCGGCACGTATCACCGACGGGCGAGCTCCGTCCGGATGGCGAAAAGTTGCTGATGAAGAACTAGGCCGCGGCGGCCGAACAACTCCGATTCATGCACCGTCCGGATGGAAAGGACATCACATCTTGGACACTCGCGTATCCACTGGAATACTATGGGTGTCCGGGCGATGGCTTCGGGTCTGCGAACTGGCGGGACCGAGTGGGGGCGTAAGCCTCCCTTCCGAGTCGCCACTGTGGAAGGAAAGTTGTGTCACCTGGTTCTGAAACGATGCGGCACGACGGGGATTCGATCTACGCCCAGCTGCGCTCTGAAATCCTGGCCGGTGCAATTGCTCCGGCCACTCCCTTGCGGGAAGTTACCTTGGGGGAACGGTTTGGTGTCTCCCGCACGCCGGTGCGCGAGGCTCTTCGCCGCCTCCAGCACGACCGTCTTCTGGATCGCGGCGCCCGTGGACTGCAGGTCCATCAGGCAACACCCCAGGAAGTCATCCAGGTCTATGACGTGCGGATTCTTTTGGAACAGGAGGCGGCCGGGCAGGCGGCCCTGTCCCACGACATCACTGACATTATGCAGCTCGAAGGCCTGGTGGAACGTGACCGCGCACTTTCGGAGCCGGATGACAACACCCGGGCGTCGACGAACCTGGAGTTCCACGCTGCTGTCTGGGCGGCTGCGCACAATCCCGTCCTCCAGGATCTCCTGCAGCGGCTGTCCACCCACTTGATCCGCACGCCGCACTCGACTCTGTCGGTGGGAGAGCGTTGGGACGAGGCCCTGGCCGAGCATTCGAAGCTGGTCGCGGCCATCACCGCCGGCGACGAAACTGCTGCGCGGAACACCGCACGCGAGCACATGGAGACAGCCCGTCGGATCAGGCTCGACCTGCTGCGGAAATCGGCCTCCCACTAAGATCACTGCCGGGCTCTCCGGCTAGCACTCCGGGCCCCGAAGCGCCAGCTTTTCTGCCTTCTCCCGGGCATCAGCCCGGTGCTGCCACGGTTGCGCAGACCGCTGCCGTTGGTAACTGCCGCGGTGGTGGCGAAGCGTTCGCACCCATCGAAGACTCGTAATGACTTGCCGTGATTGCGGTCACCATGCCACACTGTACTTCACTGTATACAGTCGTATTCCATCAAAGGAGATAGATCATGACAGCCATCACGGAGACGGACACCGTCGTTGAGTTCCGCGGAGTCGGCAAGCGCTTTGGCAGCATGCAGGCCCTGACCGGCATTGATTTGTCGGTGCGCCGTGGCGAGGTGGTCATCCTGGGCCCGTCAGGGTCGGGCAAATCGACGCTGTGCCGGTGCATCAACCGGCTCGAAGCCATCGACGAGGGCCACATTCTCATCGACGGCCACGAACAGCCGGTGGAGGGCAGGGATCTGTACAAGTTCCGTAACGAGGTGGGGATGGTCTTTCAGTCCTTCAACCTCTTCTCCCACAAGACCATCCTGGAGAACATCACCCTCGCCCCACGGAAAATTCTCGGCCTGGACAAACAGGCGGCAGAGACGCGGGCCCACGAACTGCTCGCCATGGTCGGCATCGCCGACAAGGCACACAGCAGGCCTGCCCAGCTCTCCGGAGGCCAGAAGCAGCGCGCGGCCATCGCCCGCGCACTGGCCATGGATCCCAAGGTCCTGCTCTTTGATGAACCGACGTCGGCGCTCGATCCGGAATCCACCCGCGAGGTTCTGGCGACCATGCGGAGCCTCGCGCAGAGCGGCACGACGATGATCGTCGTGACCCACGAGATGTCGTTCGCGCGGGCCTTCGCGGACCGGATCGTGTTCATGGCCTCCGGAGCCATCGTGGAAATTGCCGACCCTGAAACGTTTTTCACCTCCCCTTCCTCCGACCGGGCCAAAGCCTTCCTCTCCTCGGTCCATTAACAGCACCTGTGCAACGACGCACCCACCCTAAGGAGTCACCATGAAACGCCAGCACTTCCTGCCGGCCCTGGCCATCGCCGGCGCATTGGTCTTGGGCACCACAGCCTGCGGCGGCAGCACCCCGGCCGCCGAGACCCAACCGGCCCGGAGCTTCCCGGCCAACAGCACGATGGACAAGATCCAGAAACGCGGCAAAGTGATCGTCGGGGTCAAATTCGACCAGCCGCTCTTTGGCGTGAAGAATCCGGTCACCGGCAAGATGGAAGGCCTGGACATTGAGATGGCCAGAATCCTGGCCAAGGACCTCACCGGCAGTGCAGAGAATGTCGAGTTCGTTGAGGCGGTCACCAAAAACCGTGAGGCGTTCCTGCAGCAGAACAAGGTCGACGCCGTGATCGCCTCCTACGCAGTGACGGACGAACGGAAGAAAGTCGTCAGTTTCGCCGGACCCTACCTTGAGAGCAACGTGGCCCTGCTGGTACGCAAGGACGACAGCTCAGTGAACAAACCCGAGGACCTCCAGGGAAAGACCGTGTGTTCCACCACCGGCGCCCGCGCGGCCCAGCTCATCGGTGCGGCCGTGCCCGCGGCCAACGTGGTCCTGTTCAGCACCTACAGTGAATGCGCGCAGGCACTGAAGGATAAGAGGGTCGACGCGGTGACCACGACCGAGGCAATCCTGCTCGGTGTCCAGTCCCAGAATCCGGATGCCTACCGCATCGCGGACGGCCATTTGGCCGATGCCGAGGAATTTGCCATCGGCGTGGCCAAGGACGATGCAGCATTTCATGACTACCTCGATCAGCTCCTGTCCAAGGCCATCGCGGACGGGGACTGGAAGAAGGCCTACGACGCCACGATCGGCCAGGTCAAGCCCGGCGACGTTACCCCGCCCAAAGTAACGCTGTAGGGATCCGCTGATGTCATTCCTTCTCAATCACCTCGGCGATTTCGGCCAGGGCGTGCTGGTGACTCTGGGACTCGTTCTCCTGGGTGCCGCCGGTTCGGTGCTCCTGGGGACACTGCTCGCCGCACTGCGGACCAGCCCCATCAGAACGGCCCGGGCTGTTTCCTCGGCCTACGTGCTGATTTTCCGGAACGTGCCGCTTCCCGTGCAGATGGTGCTGTTTGTCTTCGGACTCCCGGTCCTGGGCATCCAGTACTCGCTCTACGCCTCGGCCGCCATCGTCCTGGTGCTCTACACCGCGCCGTTCGTAGCCGAAACCCTGCGCGCGGGCCTGAACACCGTGGACCGCGGCGAGCTGGAAGCCGGACGCGCCCTGGGCTTCGGGCCGATGGCCTCACTGAATCACATCGTCCTCCCGCAGGCCTTCGCCACGGTGACCAGACCGCTTGGCAACGTCTTCATCACCATGGTCAAGAACACCTCGGTCGCTGCCCTGGTAGGGGTATCCGAACTGACGTTCCTTTCGGACAAGATCGCGGTGGATGAGGCACAACCGTTCATTATCTTCGGCGGGGCCGCCCTCTGCTACCTCGCCATCGGGCTGGTCATCGGCCGGCTCGTATCCGCAGTCGACCAGAAGGTGGCATTCAGCCGATGAGTACCGTATCGCTTTTTGACCCGGCCGGTCCGCGCGCCAAACGCCGCCACCTGCTCCTGGAAATCCTCACCGCCCTCATCGTGATCGCCGGCGCCTATCTGGTCTTCCGCGTCCTCTACGACAAAGGCGAGCTGAGCGCCGCCGCGTGGGCCCCGTTCGCCGAGCCCGGACTCTGGGCGCTTCTCGGCCAGGGACTGTGGAACAACATTGCAGCCGCAGCCGTCGGCATGGTGCTGTCCATGATCACCGGATGCCTCCTGGCCTTCGGACTCGTCTCCACACACGCACCCCTGCGCCGGACCTGCCGGGTCTACACGGACGTCTTCAGCAGCATCCCCCTGCTCCTGCTGCTGTACTTCACGTCTCTGGTGCTGCCCAACTACGGCCTCAAACTCGGGGACTTCTGGTTCCTGGTCATCGCGTTGACCCTGTACAGCGGGGCCGTCATCGGTGACCTGCTGCGCTCCGGGATCCTCGCGCTGCCGCCCGGTCAGGCCGAGGCCTCCCTCGCACTGGGTTTCTCCCACGTCGGGACGCTGCGCCTGGTCCTGCTCCCGCAGGCCCTGCGGTCCATGAGTCCTGCCCTCGTGAGTCAGCTCATCATCCTCTTCAAGGGAACAGCACTGGCCTTTGTGCTCGGCGGCTACATGGAACTGCTGAGGTCCGCCACCGTCATCGGCCAGTACTACACCCGGTCCCTGCTGCAGGCCCAGTTTGTTGCCGCCCTGGGATTCCTGGTCGTCAACATCGCCCTCGGCGCCCTCGCCGTGGCCCTGGAGCGCCGCCAAAACCGCCTCGCCGCCCAGGAACCGCTCCCCGTGACAGCGGCAGAAGCAGCCCCCGTACCGGCCCACCGCTAACACCCCCGGGCCGCCTCTACCCCCAAATCACCCCTGCCAGACTGTGTATACAGTCGAATACTTAAGAATTCAACATGAAGGAGACAGAGAACAATGGCTGATCAGAACGAACCTGCAGCGGGAAACCTCACCGAGGCTGACGTGATCGTCGTCGGCGGCGGAAATGCCGGATTCACGGCGGCCCATGCCGCTGCCGTCCGCGGGCGAATAGTCATCCTGCTCGAAAAGGGCACCAAAGACATGGCCGGCGGCAACAGCTTCTACACCGCCGGCGCCACACGCATCGTCCACAACGGCCTGGATGATCTCCAAGGGCTCGTGGAACCGGACGAACGGCACAGCCGGACCGTCGTTCCGCCCTACAGTGCTGAGGAATACGCGTCTGACCTGGAAAAGGTCACTGAGGGCCGGAACGACCCGGCACTGACGGAAGTCCTCATTGCCGAGAGCCAGTCCACCCTTCGGTGGCTCAATAGCCTGGGCCTGAAGTACCGCCTGATGTACGAGCGTCAGGCCTTCGAGCGTGCCGACGGGTCCTACCTCTTCTGGGGTGGCCTGCACGTGGGAAACGTGGGTGGCGGCGAAGGCCTGATCGAAGACCACACCCGGGTCGCTGCAGAGCTGGGCATCGAAGTCAGGTACGGCCACGCGGCCCAAAGCCTCATCGTTGAGAACGGCCGTGTAGCCGGCGTCGTCGTCAACACCGCTGAAGGGGAGCTGCGCCTGAGGGCAGAATCCGTGATCCTCGCCGCCGGAGGCTTCGAGGCGGACCCGAAGCGGCGGCGGGAGTACTTGGGCGAAGGCTGGGAAAACGCCAAGGTACGCGGCACTCCCTACAACACCGGCGACATGATCGCCGCAGCGTTGGAGATCGGCGCCACCAAGGGCGGAGACTGGGGCAGCTGCCACAGCGTCCAGTGGGATGCCTTTACCGCCACTAACGAAAGCAACCGCGAACTCACCAACCGCCTCACCCGGCAAAGCTACCCGTTTGGAATCATCGTCAACACCGACGGCAAGCGTTTCCTGGACGAGGGTGCCGACTTCCGGAACTACACCTACGCCAAGTACGGCAAGGAAATCCTCAAGCAGCCCGGCTCGGTTGCGTACCAGATCTTCGACGCCGGCCTTCGGCCCATGCTGCGCAGCGAAGAATACGAGATGCCCGGCATCTCTGTTGAGGTCGCCGACACCCTCGAGGACCTGGCCGTCAAAATCGGCATAGACCCGGAAAGCTTGTCCAAAACCGTGACGGACTTCAACAGCTCGATCGAGCGCTCCACCCCGTTCGACCCCAACGTTAAGGATGGCCGGAAGGCCGCAACCGAACCGGTCAAGAGCAACTGGGCCGCCCCGATCGAAACCGGACCCTTCTACGCCTACGGCGTCACCTGCGGAATCACGTTCACCTTCGGTGGCATCAAGTCCGACACCCACGGCCGCGTCCTGGACGCAGACGGCAAGCACATCGAAGGCCTGTTCGTGGCAGGTGAAATGCTCGGCGGACTATTCAGCGTCAACTACCCGGGGGGCACCGGACTTGCTGCCGGGTGCGTCTTTGGGCGGCGGGCGGGCGTCCTGGCGTAGGGCACGGATCCACTGCACTTCTCCTCAAAACCCGGGCGGGCCAGCGCAGGCTTCACTCGCTCCGACGCTCGTCGCAGTGACCGGGACTGAGGGAGAGCCGGCTCTTGACGGCGAAAGCTCCCCGGGAGATTTGCCCTGATGTTCGGGACCAAAACGGGTCTCCCGAGCGGACCATCACCACCGGCTGCCGGTCCAATGTCCGGCACAGATGGGCGCTCTTCCCGCACTCCATCGCAACAGGCAGCCCGATAGTCGGGCGTGGGAAGAGAGCCCATAAGGAGGAGGCAGGGTGGCGGAAACGCCGCCCTGCCTCCTCCTCCGACGCTCATACGATTCCGACACCGCAGTCGCCCCAACCCAAGGACAACCCATGACGCTTTTCTTCGGGGCTCAACCCGGCCGGAACACTGTAGCGTCTGATCTGGTCCTGCGGTGACCCGTCGGGACCGCTGGCAACGAGGTTGTCGCGAGATATGTTTTCCATGGGCTTGGGACCTTCTGGCTAATCCGAGATTCAATGTGCCGCGTCGCTGCAACAGAGAGAGCGATCGTGTTGTACGGGTCGTCGATCGCCAATAGATTCTGCCCGTGGCCGGTCAGCAGGTGCGCCCGCTGACGGTCGGTAGACTTGCGCGGTGCTGGCCGACAAATCTGTTGTCCGCTGAGGCTAGGGGCGAGCCGACAGCAAGCGGTCCACTGGTTCCACCGCCCGCCGTCCATGGCTCGAAGTGCGATCCCGGTAGCGGGAGACCTGTTCCTAGAACTCGCCAAGACCGGATTCTCTGTCACAGCGAGTGCGCCGCCGACGTTCACTGCTTCCTTCAAGCTGGCCAGCAGCAAGTCAGTGGCACCCGGCCACCGGGTTCTGACAGTGATGACCTCAGGTCGAAGGAGGTGGATGTTCGCTAGGAGGGTGTCACCTATGTCCCGACCTGCCTGTCGCAGGACACTGACTGCAGTCGCATCGGCCCGCCGGACAGCGTCGCTGATCGCGTCCGGTTCGTCCTTAGAGTCCGACGATAGGCTCGCAGTTATTGCCTCTTCTCCTGCGATGGACGCAGGCAATTATCAATGCCGCACGCGCAGGCCAGCACCGGCGTGCTCTTCGCCGACGTGCTCTTCACGGGCTGTGCCCGAAATCCCCCTTGGAAGTCCTAATGACCCCCAGCGTCCTACCGTGAACGAGCGCGGCACAGTCAATGGTCTTGCTCACGTCCAGGAAGAACATGTTTTGCGGACGAGGGTTTCGCGACGGGGCCGCCTCCGGCACAGGCCGGATTATTCGCCTTCATCGACCGACTGGCGACGATGACGTTCCCGTTGGCCGTACGCCGCCCGAAGAATGTCGTCCTTTGACTCGAATCCCGAGCCCAAGGCACCACCGATGAGCGCCGCCGGCGTCGTCATCCAGGCGACCTCCATAAAGTCCCAAACAGTCGTCATCGAGCACACACCCGCGACCGTCTCGGCGCCCGGCCGCGAGTAAGCGGCCAGAAACCGAGCCGCCGGCTTCACGGCGCCCCGGCATTATTCCCTGCCTGGGACACAAGTGCCCGACGAGGCTCATCGATAGTGTTCACGTAACCTGCCGTCGTAGCCTCTTCTGAGTGGCCGCTCGTCATAATCTCCGCTATCAGCTCCCGCCCTGCAGAGTGGCCCATGGCCGATAGCGGAGGCGCCATCCCGGCGCCGTGATGCTGGACTCCTTGGCTGCTTCGGGGGAATAGCGGGGGGCTGCGGCGGTCTTGTTCCAACCGGGGCGTCGACAACCGGCTGCCTCGTGAAAGGACCTCATTGCCCACTCCCTTTATCCCGTTCACCATGCGCGCTACTGTCCGCGACGACCACAAGCGCTCCTTCCGCATGGACATAGAACGTCCTACCGGCGGTCATCGCGGGTGGGCGCCGCTGGATGTCGTCAAATCCACCGACACCCAGGCGCTGCTGCGGGGAGCGATCGCTCAAAGCGTTCACACCGCTACGGACGCGAGCCTCGCCCGCTACCTCCAGGTTCGCTTTGTCGCTGATAACGATATTTATTTGGATCTCACCGTCTGCATCGAACGCTAGCAGACGCCCACGCAAGCCCCGGACCACGCTGGTCCGGGGCGTTTCCATGTGATCGAAAGGCAGCCGGGCACGTACCGTCGATCCCCTTGAAGGCATCGTGGCCAATTAGTGCAACGCTCTGGACCATGCAGCGGCAGCGCTGAATGACGTGGCGTCCCCGGCTGTGGCAGGGAAGGTGTTCCAACCAGTGAAAGTCCAGGTGGGACTGCAAGGCGGGACATCCTAGGGTTGAAATTCCTCTACTCCCGCAGACCGGGTAGTCAATGCCAGCAACGGACGGAGCCCCATTGGTTGACATTGCAGTCGAGCAGGTTCGGCAAGTAGCATCTCCCGCAGCCATCACACCGGTCATCTCGGTGTGCGTCCCCGAGGCGTTGTTCCTGGCTTTCACGTCCTGGGTCGAGAAACTTATGTTGCGGGTATCTCCTGGGACCAGGGTTGGCCGCGGTTCGATGAGGACCGTTATCATGTTCCCGTCGTCGGGTCTTCGTTTATTGACGATTTCTCTTCAGACAGCCTTCACCCGCGGTGGATTTCACCCGGCCAGGACCCCGCTTCGTTTACAGCCGAAACCCCCGAAGGTCTCCTTATCGGGCAGAGCCAGACGGGCAGCGTTCCCATCTTGGCAGCCAGGGTCCTCGGACACGTTTGGGGTGCACGCGCGTCGGTTCTTCTCTCGGGTGACGAGGCGGTCAGGTTCCTCCTGAGGATGGACGACTTCCATTGGTACGGCATCGAAGCCTCCGAACGCCAAATCCGGGTCGTGGCCCAGATCGGACCCCATCAGCAGGTGGTGGCGACAGCGGAAATCGACCCAGCCCCTGGACCATTTCAGCTGGAAATCGCATGCAACGACTCACCCTTGGCGGGCCAACCGGGCATAAATACTGGGCCGGACGAAGTCACATTGGGCTTTCGAGAGCACGGCGAGCTGACGACGCTCGCGCGGATGGACGGCCGGTATCTGTCCACAGAGGTCGCTGGCGGGTTCACCGGCCGCGTTGTCGGACTAGCGGCAACCAGCGGCAGCATTGTCATCGAACGGTTCGAATACAACCATCACGATTAGCACCGCGAGTTCGTCCATCCCTGAGAGTCTCCGGCACCATTTAAGGCACGATTTCGCTCTCCCAGCCAGTGCGGGAGCTCCACAGTCGGGGAGGAATGCGTGCGAACCCTAATCGCCGGCTTCGACGGCTCGTCAAACAGTGGAATGTGAATGACTGCTGGTCGCATTCGTGGACTCATCGCACGAGGGATGCTGCGCGGCGGACCGCCGGCGGTTCTCCAGGATCAGTGGCAGAAGGGCCGCAGGGGAGGCAGCAACGGCGGCGGCCTGCGAGGCTTCCTCGGCCTCCCCGTATCCCCAGAGTGCGAATATTGTGGGGATTCCGTGTTTAGCTGCTCCCGCGACGTCGTAGCTTCGGTCTCCGACCATTGCGGGACTGGAGATGTCTACGCCTGTGGAATGGAGCCGAAGCAGCAATTCGGCGATGACGTCTGCCTTGCTCGCTCTTCCCTCGCTATCTGACGCTCCGCATACGGTGATGAAGTGGCAATCAATTCCGAACATTCGTGCCAGTCTTATTGCTTGATCTTCAACCTTGGATGTGGCTACGGCCATCGGAATGCCGGCCGAATGTAGGCGTTCGAGTAGATCGATGATCCCGTCGTAGGGGCTGGACTGTTCGGCGCCATGATCGGCGTACGCTTTGCGATAATGTTGGAGGGCCTTTTGGGCCGTCTTTTCGTCCAGTTGTGAGACTGTTCTGAAGGACTCGATCATGGGTGGACCAACGAATCGGCGCAGTATGTCCATGCTGGGGACCGGCGCGCCTACAGCTGCCAATGCCTGTGCAGCACTTGTTGTAACGCCCGGTGCTGAATCCAGGAGCGTGCCGTCCATGTCGAACAAGATGCAGCTAATGCCAGTGAGAGACGGCCGGGCTTGATGAAGTGTCATTTTTTCGAGGCTTTCGGTCTTGAAGTTGTTTCCGTTCCGGTTGGGTCCGGGGGATTATTGCTGTGAAGGGCAGGCATGGATCGAGTGAGTCTTGATCAGATTGATCAGAGGATTCTTGCGGAGCTTACGAAGAACGCTCGCATGAGCCATGCAGAGCTGGCGACCAAAGTCCTCCTTTCGAGGAACGCTGTGCGCCAGCGGATCGAGCGGATGGAACGGCAAGGGTATATCCAGGGGTACACGATTGTTGCCGGCCCTCCGGGCCAGGGCCCGGTGTCCGCCTTCCTGATGGTTTACAGGAGGGACCGGGTGCGGGGGGCGGACGTCATCTCCGTGTTGCGGTCGATTCCCGAGGTGGTTCTGTGCGATGTCGTGAGCGGTGACTTTGATCTTCTGGTGAGGGTCGAGGCCCGGTCGCTGGAGAGGGTTCAGGAGATCTGGGAGCAGATCGCTGCTATTCCCGGAGTCACGGACACGGTGACGGCCATGACGCTTTCCAGTTTCATCCGGCGGGGCGCCGGAGGTGCCCGCGCCACGGAGTGAAAGTGATCAGACTCCGGTCATGTTTGGATTTCTGACAGGCAGCACGGCGGAGTCCAGCAGTGACCGAGCTGCGTCCCGATCCAAGAGGTTCTTTCTGGTGACGATGTCCAGAATGGTTGATCCGTCCTGGAGGGCTTCCTTGGCCACTGCTGACTGGGACGCCGGACAGTTCCGACAGCGCCCGAAGTACGAGTTCCTGATACCCGGGTTCGGCGGTGGCGGGAGACAGGTATCCCGCTGATGGTGAAGTTTTCCAAGGCCCGGGCGGTGTGTGCTCCCCAATAGGCTGTGGCCGGAAAAGGAACGCTCCCGAGCGAATCCGTCTCGATGCGGGTGGCCATGGTTTTCTGTCCTCCGTGTGGAAGTTTGGGTGGTGCGCAGTTTTGTGCCGGCTGCTCGGAGGAACTGGAGGGGCGCAGGCCCTCGGCCGCGCCCCTCCAGTTCGATCAGTTCTTGATGCAGATGACTTTGGGCTGGGTCATTTCCTCATACGCGAAATGGACGCCCTCCCTGCCCATGCTCCCGTACTTAGCCCCGCCGAATGGCATGCCGTCGAACCGGTAGTCAGAGGAATCGTTGATCATGACGCCACCTGCTTCGAGCTGGCGGGCTGCGTCCATGGCCTTGGCCAGGGAGTCGGTGAATATGCCGGCATGAAGACTGAAGTCGATGGCATTGGCGACGTCGATGGCCTCCTCGAAGGTGTTGAATTTGCGAAGCATGACCACGGGCCCAAACACCTCCTCCTCCCATAGCCGGCTGTCCGCCGGGACGGCTTCCAGGACGGTCGGCTGAAGCACATTGCCGTCGGTGACATTGCCTGAGAGCAGGGCAGCGCCGGCGTCGAGGGCCTCGTCCAGCTTGGACTGGAGTTCATGCAAGGCAGCTTGGCTGATCATGGGTCCGACATCCGTCTGTTCATCCATTGGATCTCCGGTAACCAACCGCGCCGTTGCCGCCAGGAAGCGCTGGCGGAACGCGCCGTACACTGGGGCGGCTATCAGGATCCGCTGCACCCCCACGCAGTTCTGGCCGGCGGCCCAAAACGCTCCGGAGACGCAGGATTCCACGGCGTTCTCGATGTGGGCGTCGTCGAGGACGATCACGGGTGCATTGCCGCCAAGATCCATGGAGAGCTTCTTCAGGCCTGCGGTGCGGGCGATACTCTCCCCAGTGGAGAACCCCCCGGTGAAGGACACCATTCGTACGTCCCGGGACCGAATGATTTTTTCGGTCACTTCCCGGTCGCCATGAACAATTGTGAGGGCCTCCGCAGGGAGCCCGGAGCTCACGAGGGCGTCCGTGAGCAGCTGGGCTGATAGGGGAGTGAGTGCAGAGGGTTTGAGGATCACGGCGTTTCCTCCGGCGATTGCCGGGCCGATCTTGTGTGCCACCAGGTTGAGGGGGTCGTTGAAAGGAGTGATCGCGGCAATGATGCCCAGTGGTTCGCGGGAGTACCAGCCGGTGCGGTCCTCTGAGCCCTCGTAGGAGTCAAAGGGTATGACTTCGCCTGCGTTCCGGCGCGCTTCGGTAGCGGAGAGGCGGAGCGTGTTGACCGCGCGCAGTACTTCCTTCCGTGCCTGGCGGATCGTTTTCCCGGCCTCGGACACAATCGTTTGCGCGAATTCCTCGTTGCGCTGCTCGATCTCGGTTGCGGCGCCGTCCAGTATCTTCCCGCGTGCGTTGCGGGACAGTGCCCGTGCCTTCCGGGCGCCGACGCGGGCCGTTTCGATCACGGCTTTGCCGGCGGTGGCCTCGGTCAGCGAAACCGCGCCGACCACTTTGCCGTCGTAGGGGCTCATCACGTCGCGGAACTGCGGCAGCGCCGTTTCCGTCGAGCACAGCGTGGATTCAGACATTTGCGGCTACTTCCGTCCTGGCTGCGTGCATTGCGATGATGTCAGAGAGCAGGGCGTAGGCGGTCTCCACACGGCCGGCTCCCGGTCCGGAGACGGTTACCGGGCCCAGAAGGTCGGTGTCGAAGGACACGGCATTGGTTGCGCCGGAAACCCCAGCCAGCCCATGGCCGAGGGGGAGCGCTACGGGGGAGACGCCCGCGGTCACTGACCCGTCCGGGTTCCGCCGCGCTGAACCCACGAGCTTCCAGCGGCGTCCCTCGCGGGTTGCCTTCTGGATATTCTCCGGCGTCACAGTCGAAATCCCCTCCCGCTGAACGTCCTTTAGTTCGATGCCTGCGTCGAGCAGCTCGTTGGCGAGGATAAGTACCTTGAGCTGAACGTCGTATCCCTCGATGTCTGCTGCGGGATTGGCTTCGGCGTAGCCGCGTTCCTGTGCCTCGCTGATGGCCTCTTCGAAGTCCAGTCCGGATTCCATCCGCCCGAGCACATAGTTGCTGGTGCCGTTGAGGATGCCTTCGAACCCGTTCAGCTTCAGCCCCGCGAACATTTTCTTGGCCAGGCGGATGACGGGAGTGCCGCTCATGACGGCACCCTCGAACTCGAAGTGCACGCCGTTCTGTTCGGCCAGGGCGGTCAGTTCGGCGCCACGGAGGGCAACCGGGCCCTTGTTCGTCGTGCAGACGCTCTTGCCGGATTCGAGGGCCCAGCGTACGTGCGAAACTGCTGGCTCGCCGTCGTCGGGATTCGTGAACGTGGCCTCGCAGATGATGTCGGCGGTGCAGTCACGGATAACTGATTCGTTATTGGTGTCCGCGGACCCGCCATGGGCGGCGAAGGTTTCGCTTCCACCGTCCAAGTTGAGTGCGATGCCGAGGTCGATCCCCTCGGGCTGGACCAGCGAGCCGAGGCGCAGGTCGGTGATGGCCACGACACGCAGGCCGAAGCCCAGCTCGGAACGAAGTGTGTCACCGCGTGTTGCGACAAGTTCGGCCAGCGTCCTGTTGACGCCGCCGAAGCCGATCAGCGCAATGTCATAGGTGGTCATGGTGCTCCTTCAGTCAGTTACATCGGTCCTCCAATGCTGACCGCATTCCATGTCCGTCAGTGCATGTGATTGTGACCGAAAAACAGGCCGAATTGACCATCTGCCTGTCGATTCGACATCGACACTTCGAAGTAACCTACGTGCAACATAGGCATGTTGAAATGTTTTTAATGACCAAAACGTCGTTTTCGTGTTACTTTCATCACTATCGCTATTGCACAGCTCGAGGCGGCCCGTCCCACACGCCGGGGCGATGTGCGTACTCTTCGCATCAGACCTGTCCACTCACCTGGGAGAAACCATGGAACCCTCATCACCTGTCCAGCTAAAACCGCAGCCCACGATTCCCCCGTCGACCGATTCCGGGCTCCGGCGGTCCATGGGGGCACGGCATCTGGTCATGATCGCCATGGGCGGGGTGATCGGCTCCGGGCTTTTCCTGAGCTCGGGCTACACCATTTCCCAGGCCGGGCCACTCGGGGCGGTCATCGCCTATCTCATCGGCGCCTTTGTTGTGTACCTGGTGATGGCCTGCCTCGGCGAGCTTGCCATTGCTTACCCGGTCTCGGGCGCCTTCCATATCTACGCGGCGAGGTCGATCGGGCCGGCCACCGGGTTCACCACGGCGTGGCTCTACTGGCTCTGCTGGGCAGTCGCCATCGGATCGGAGTTCACTGCCTCCGGTCTCCTGATGCAGCGCTGGTTCCCGGGTGTTGACGTCTGGATCTGGTGCGTCATCTTCGCCTCGGTCCTCTTCGGATTAAACGCAGTTTCCTCGAAGTTCTTCGGCGAATCCGAGTTCTGGTTTGCCATCGTCAAGGTCGGCGCCATCGTCGTCCTCATCGTTCTCGGTGGCGCGGCGCTGTTCGGCGTCCACCCGCTCAGCGAGGGGACCAACCACCCCTTTATGTTTGAGAACTTCAACACCTCCGGCGGTCTCTTCCCCAACGGCTTCACCGGCGTCCTCGTCACAGCACTTGCAGTGTTCTACGCCTTCTCCGGCTCTGAACTCATCGGCGTGGCAGCGGGCGAAACAGCTGACCCCGCCACGAGCATCCCCAAGGCGATGCGCAGCACCGTCGTCCGTCTGCTGGTCTTCTTCGTCGGGGCAATCGCTGTCATCGCCGCGACCATCCCCTACGAGCACGTCGGACTGGATGAAAGCCCGTTCGTGACGGTCTTCTCATCCATCGGCATTCCTTTTGCCGCCGACATCATGAACTTCGTCATCATCACCGCACTGCTCTCCGCCGGAAACAGCGGACTCTTCTCCTGCGCACGGATGCTTTACTCCCTTGCCGACGAGGGTCACGCCCCCCGGGCGCTGAAGAAGCTGACCCGGCGCGGTATCCCGATGATCGCGCTCTCAGTCAGCATGCTTGGTGGCTTGGCATCCCTCATCAGCAGCGTCGTTGCGCCCGAAACGGTATACCTGGCTCTCGTATCGGTGGCAGGTTTCGCCGTCGTCGGGGTCTGGATGTCCATCACCGCCTCGCACTTTTTCCACCGGAGGTCCTTCGTCAGGAACGGCGGCGATGTCGCTGCCCTTCCCTACAAGGCCCCGCTGTTCCCGCTGGTGCCGATCCTGGCTTTCTCGCTCTGTCTCATTTCGCTCATCGGCATCGCCTTTGACCCGAATCAGGTGGCAGCCCTCTATTTCGGAATCTCTTTTGTGGGTGCCTGCTACGCCTTCTTCTACTTCAAATACGGGCGCCAGGCGCGCGCAGACCAGCTGTCCTGACGCCATCATCAACCATCGCCTTCTCAGCTTCGTGGCCGGGGTCTTTCTTCCCCGGCCACGAGGCTGTCCAAGGGATAAACCATGAACTCACAAGGCCTGATGCAACACGTGCGCAGTTCGGTCCAGGACGCCGGCAGCTGGCCGGAGATTGACGCCGCTGCTTTCGAATCAAACGTCCGGAACCTCCTGTCCATGATCGGTGACCGGGCGCTGTTGTGCGCAGTGGTCAAGTCCCATGCCTACGGACACGGAGCTGACCTCTTACTCCCTTCCCTTGTTCGTCTGGGCGTTCCATTCATCGGAGTAGGAAGCAACGAGGAGGCAGCCATTGCACGCCGCTGCGGTTTTGAGGGCCGGATCCTGCGTGTCCGTGCCGCGGCGCCGCAGGAGATCAGGGCCGGCCTGCGTCACGACATCGAGGAACTTGTTGCCGACCCGCAGCGCGCGTGGGAGATACACGAGATCGCTGCCGTGGCTGGGAAGGTGGTCCGCATCCACCTCGATATCAACTCTTCCGGGATCAGCAGGCACAGCCTCGACGTCTCATCCTCGCTTGGCCGGGCATCCGCGGTAGGAATCGTGAGCCACCCGGGGCTTCAACTGGCCGGGATCATGACGCATTTTCCCAAGGACGACGACGGGTCATATCGAAACGGCTCTTTTGCGTTTCCAAAGCCAGGCGTTGACACTGCTTCAACTGACCGGAACTCCCCGGGAGGAAGTGCTGCTCCACTGCGCCAATTCATAGGCCGCCCTGCACGTACACGGCTCTTGGCTGGACATGGTCCGTGCCGGGGCAGTCCTCTACGGCGATTCGGAACCTACAACAGGGCACTTCCAACGGTGTTTGGCCTTCAAAGCCCGGATCGCTTCCATGAATAGCTATGCAGCAGGAACTAGGGTCGGCTACGGGCTAACCCACACCTTGGACCGGGACTAAAGGCTGGCGTCAGTGACAGCAGGTTACGGAGATGGCTACCGGCGGGCACCGGCCAGCCAAGGCAGCGTACTTGTCCGCGGCCGTCGCGCTGCCATAGTCGACATCGTTTCGATGAATTCCATGGTTGTCGACGTCACCGACGTGGCGGAAGTTTCCCCTGGAGACGAAGTCGTGTTGTTCGGGCGGCAAGGAAGCGCAGAAATCGCTCCCGCAGAACTGGAAGCAGCGAATTCAGCAATACTCGCGGACCTCTACACTGTGTGGGCGCAAGGAAACCGCGTCCTGGTCAACAATGAAGACATGTGAGAATAGGCGTAGTCATCGGGCGGAAGGAGCACGGAGCATGGATTCTTCCTCGGAAGCGTCGTCCATGGCCCAAGGACTTCGAATTGTTCGGCTGGTCGCAGACCGGGAGAAGCGGGGCAGGCGGCTTCTCGGCGTTTCCCAGCTCGCATCCGAGCTGGACATGGAACAAAGCCGCGTCTCAAGGCTGACGCAGGAATTGTGCGAGCTGGGACTGCTGGAACGTGTCGAACGCGGCCCATTCCGAACCGGGCCGCGTTTTTTCAGCCTGGCCGCAGCATTGAATGCCGGCTGGGTCCGGGAATCCAGATCCGAACTTGAGGCTTTGGTGGCTTCCTTCGGCCTTCGATCCAGAATTTCCGTCCGCGAGGGCTTCCGCGTCATTCTCCTGCGGGCCTCCAGCAATGACGCGGTTCCCGGCAGCTTCGTGAAACCCGGCATGGTGACGCCCGTGTGGTGTACCGGGTCAGGCCGGGCCCTGCTGTGGGACGACCAGCAGCCTGCCGTTCAAGCCCTCCTCCAGGACGTCAACTTCATCGGCGTAGGCGGTCCGGGAGCGGCCCATTCGCCACAAGAAGTCGCCGAACTGATGGACCGGGACAGGGCGCGGGGCTTCATTGTCGCGGAGGAAGAATTCGAGCACGGAATCTACGAACTGGCCGTTCCCGTCCGCAACGCTGATGGATCAATTCTTGCCGCGCTCAGCGTCCTCGGCAGCCGGGCCGAGATCAAACCCAGCACCGATGACATTGCGAAGGCCCTCACGGCAGCAGCCGAACGGTTGGGGTCCTGCGAGGGGCGCGCCCGGGGAGACGCGGGCCGGAAGGGCCTGGCCAGCTAGAGCCGGTTCTGCGGCGCCGCGTGACCCAACGTTGACGCAAGCCACTTTCCCCAGGACACGAGAGCCGTGGCGCAGAACTCCCGCCGCGGCTCCAAGCGTATCTTGGCGCCTACGACCTGAAGCGCTGCCACCACATCGCCCTTGAAGTCGCGAATCGGAACGGCCAGGGAGTAAAGTCCTGGTTCGGCTTCCTCATCGACAATGGAGTACCCCCGTGCCCGCGCCCCGCGCAGTCGTGACAGGAAGTCCTCGACGTCAAGCGGTGTATTGGGGCCATGGCGCACGAAGGGAACGCCGGAGAAAATGGTTCGGACCTCGGCGTCCGAGGCTTCCCACAGCAGGGCCTGGCCGGCATCACTACAAAACGCCGGGTAGGGCCGGCCCAGCCACGAACCGACCATGTTGCTACTTGCCGGAACACGCTCACCGATCGTGACAGTGCTGTTTCCGCTCATAATTCCAAGGAAGCATCCTTCGTTAGTTTCACCGGCCAAGCCTTCCAAGGCGGTTACGCCGTCGGTCTGCAGCCGTTGCTCTGTCAACAGCTGTGCGTCTGTCAGGAGCGACCAGTTCAGGGCGTAGGACCGATGGTCTCCGCGTGCTAGAAACCCCTCCTGCTCGGCGGTGCGGAGACTGCGCGAAACTTGGCTGCGGTCCCTGCCCAGATCGGCTGCTATATCAGCGACCGTTCCGCCAGACAGGCCTTCTGCGTTGCGGGAGCCCACCGCGAGGACAGCCATGATTCCCCGGCCCATGCTGGACGTCTTAGACATGGATCCGATTCTAGTCACTGCACGAACGTGTCTTAGTGGATGGCGAAGACACGGGCTGGAAAGCCGCTGCCTTGCAGGGGCTTAGGCCAGCTTGCAATGAGGACCGCGCCGGCTTCTGGAAGTCCGTCCAGGTTCGCCATCAGCTCGATCTGCCACCGGTTCCGCGCCAGGACATAGGTCTCCAAGGTGAAATCATGGCGGGACGTAGCCCGCCCCGGGTCTGTGTCCGTCTGCTCATGGCCGACGGCGGTTACCGACCGCTCCTCGATCAAGAAGGAGAGGACTTCCTGCGACCAGCCAGGTGTGTGGCTGACACCCTCATCGTCCCTGTTTGCCATGGCGTCGGCGTCGGGCCAACGATGGCTCCACCCTGTCCGCAACGCCACAAAGGACCCCGGTGCGATGGCACCATTGCGGCGCTCCCATGCCTGAATGTCTTCCATCGTGGGAGTGGCGTCCGCATTTGCGGTGACCCGCGCGGTGATGTCGAGGATGACCAGTGGAAGGACCATGTCCTCCACAGGAATCTGGTCCAAGGTCCGTCCCCCGCGGATGAAATGCGAGGGAGGGTCAACGTGCGTACCCCATTGGCCGATGATCGAATACCGGTGAGCGGTGAAACCGTCGCCTTTATCCAGGTCGAATACGGTCTCCCTGATTTCGTCGGGGAAGGCCGGGAAATGAGGCTGGCCGGGGTGGAAGGCGTGCGTCAGGTCGGTAAAGGACCTGCCCGCCAGCAACGCTTGCAGACCGTCCCAAAGTCCGGCCGTGGTGGCTTCAATCATGATGCGACCTCGCTCTCAAAGACTGCCGGAAGGGCAGTGCTGGAGACGCTGACTGGGCCTGTCAGTTCGATGACCGGTACCTCCCAGGGATGGATATCAACGATGTGCTGCAGGAAGCGTTCCACGGCGGCGTCAGGGAGCGCCGCATCGAAATACGTCGTGAAGACCAAGGTAGGCGAAATTGTCCGCTGCCCCACCTGCCCCAACGTAGGGTTAGCGCCTTCAGTGCAGGTGAAACCCTCGAAACCCAGGCCGGATTCAAATACATGCCTGTAGTTGCCAAAATCCCCTAAGTCAGGGGATTCCGACGAAGCCTGGAGCAGGGCCGCGATGCCGGCCTCATCTTTGAACGCTTCTGCGTCGCCCCTGGCGAGCCGCGAGAAGGTTTCCGAAGCTATAGGCCAATGCACGCGCAGCTTGCGGACTGATTTCATTGCAATTTTCAAGGGAAGCCTCTTCCTGGCAGTTCGCAAAAGGTGTCAGAATGCCATATTTGCATAGAGTGATGTTCATTACAAGCATGAATATATGCGTATTACGCACGATCTTGAGAGGTGTTCGCGTTCACTCGGCACATCCGCCAGACTTTGGGCGTGCCTGAGCCGCGGAACACCGGTTGCTGCAAGCGGCTGCTGACCGTCATCTGCAAGCCCCGGGCTGCACTGCACTTTTTGGCACTCCACGTTGTGCTACCTTGCATTGCCGGGCCACGAGGCGCAGCAACTGCCCGGCAGGAAAGAACAAACCGAAATGCTTGGAGCCCTGAACGATGCCCCGTAACACCATGCTTTCCCGCATGCTCGACGCCGGAGCGAACTTGACCGTGGACGGTGCACTCGCCACCGAGCTTGAAGCGCACGGCTGCGATCTGGAAGACCCTTTGTGGTCGGCTAAAGTCCTTCTGGAGCAACCGGAACTGGTCAAGCGCGTACACCACGATTACTTCCGCGCCGGAGCCACTGTCGCCATCACGGCGAGCTATCAAGCCACACCCCTGGGATTTGCGCGCCGCGGCATCGGCGAGAAAGCGGCCTTGGAACGGGTGGCATTGAGTGTGCGCCTGGCTGACGAGGCACGCCGCGAGTACCTGGCCGAAAACCCGGATGCGGGCCCCCTGCTGGTTGCAGGATCTGTCGGGCCCTACGGCGCGTACCTTGCCGATGGATCGGAATACCGGGGCGACTATGTCCTCAGCCAAAACGAGTTTTTGGAGTTCCACCGGCCTCGAATCGCAGCGCTGGTGGCGGCCGGAGCGGACTTTCTTGCCTGTGAGACGCTGCCTTCATTGCCGGAGGCCGAGGCCCTGTTGGCACTCATGAAAGAGTTTGACGTCGAAGCCTGGCTCTCCTTCACGCTACGGGATGGCGGCCACATCAGCGACGGTACGCCGCTGGCTCAGGCGGCAAAACTCTTGACGGCGGAGCCGCTCGTGGCGGCGATCGGCGTGAACTGCGTGCCGCTGGAGCTGGTCTCCCCATCGCTGGAGGCCTTGGGCAGAGCCACTGATACGCCCCTGATCGCATATCCGAATTCGGGCGAAAGCTATGACGCAGTCACCAAAACGTGGGGGCCGGCCGCGGCGAGCCGTTCAGGCCCCGATAGCAAACAGCCCGCAAGCCTTGCGGAGGGAACGCCGATCTGGCGTGAACTTGGTGCCCGGCTCGTTGGCGGGTGCTGTCGAACGACCCCACAAGATATTGCCGCCGTGACGGCGCTGTCAGAAACACACAAACCTGGATATCGACCGGTTGGTGCTGCTGGCGCAAGGAACTTCTGACGCGTTACGAACTTGGCCTATACGCAGTTAACCTAGGTGGCGATGTCCCCTGTTGAGTAACAATGTAACGGGATCTGTGCAGCAGCACCGATGCTTCTCCATACGGGGCACCGAAACCGCCATCCCAACTGTGTATTAACCCGCCATTCTCAACCCACAGTCACAGATTCACACCTACGGAATTCCTCGCGGCGGGGAGCGGGCGGAACGTGTCGCGTTTGAGGACCGGCTTGCGGACACGCCTGACGGGAAGTCGCCCAGCCCCCGAGGCGCGCAAAGAAGGGCCGCGCCCCCTGCGGTCTGGGATGTGGCTGGTGGCCGGAATGCTCTGAAACGGCGAATTTGCGGTGCGCAGGCCTCGTCGCCCTCTGGCATCCGAACCGGGTCCTGGAACCGCCTACAGCCGCGCGGCTTTGGCTAGCCGGCCAGTGCGGTGTTGAAGAGGCGTTCGGCCAGCCGGAGTAGGTGTGCAGGGGATCGCCTTGCGACGTCGCCGAAGTGCATGTTCCGTAGGGTCGTGCACACGTTGGCAGAGGGTGAATTCCACGCCGAAGGATCACCCCCTGCGACGCGACCAGCGGTGATCATTTCTTCTCTCGCGGCCGCCGTCCCGACGGCATCCTTTGCGGCGGAACGGATGTTCGAAGGGCCGGGTCTTAGCATTGGGCGTATGAAGGCTTGTAACGTCCGGGCACGCTCAGGGAGACTGCAATGACCGGTGACAGGGATAGGGATGCTTCAAGGCGCCCGCGGCAGGCCCGGCCGCGTGACGCTCTTGGGCGGCCGCTGCCGTACGGGAGCGCTGGCGTCGAGCCGGTCTCGGAGGAACCGCTGCCGCCGGCGCAGACGTTGGTTTCGGCCCGGAGTCTGGTGGAAGCCGGCCGGCCCTTCGCCGCTCATGAGGTACTCGAGGCCCGGTGGAAAGCCGGGCCGGCCGAAGAACGCAACCTGTGGCAAGGTCTCGCCCAGATCTGCGTCGGGCTCACCCACGCCGCCCGGGGGAACAGCATTGGTGCGATCCGGCTCCTCGAGCGCGGTGCGGCCCGACTCGAGGAGTACGGTTCCGGCGACGGGCCGACCTACGGGATCGACTTGTCCGCCGTTGTGAATTGCGCACGTGACCGGATGCGTACCGGCCACTGAGCCGGCGGCCAGCATCCCCGCGGCAGGCGGCGGCGGAGGCACTAATTCCGGGGGACTGCGGAGAGTCTGCTTGACCATTTGCTTGTCCCATTAGGGGATCGTTCAGCGGGAGCGGGTTCTCCTGGGCACAACCTTCCGGTCCGTTTGGGCGACGAGGAACACATCGATCGAATCCTCGTGCTCGTGGACGAATCCGGTGCGTTCGTAGAGACGTCTCGCCGGGCTGCCTTGGAGGACATTTAGCCGGAAAGGCCGGTGATCGCGCTGCGCCATCAATACCTGGCGCAGCACAGCGACCCCCAGACCCTGCCCTTGATACTCGGGGGCCAGGTAGAAATGTTCAATCCATTGCTCATCCGATTCGGGGCGGACCGCAATGACACCGGCCGCGGAGGCCTCAACTTCGATAACAAACGTATGCGCCGGGTGAAAGCCAGTGAGGAAGCGCTGTCTGACGCGCACCGGATCCCAGCGTCCGAGGCGCTCGAGATCGGGACGCATGACCTGGGCGCGGAGCTCGGCTATCCATGAAGCGTCAGAGGGAAGGCTTTGGCGCAATGACCAGACGGGAGGCATGTAGCCATTGAAGCTGAATCTATTCGGCGCGGCGAAATCGAGGAGGATCCACGCCCCGTAGGGTGCCATCTGAATTACTGAACCACTCTCGCAATAACGGGCCGGGATCCGCTGAGTTCTCTGGATGGTGTGACCGTCCAGACCGTGAAGTAGTTGTGCGGGATCTTCAGTTCCGTCGCGTGCTCAAAGAGCTCAACCACCGTTGGGTGGAGTTGGCCGTCGGGGAGGAACTGGAATCCCGGGCAGAAGGTGCCGTCGTCTATGAAGACGCGGATGAGCTGCTGTATCACGGGTTCGGGGTCTTCCATCAACTCGGAGAGTCGCCGGCGCACCTGAAGCAGGGCAGGCAGCGTGAATTCTGTTCTGATCCCTTGCCAGGTCTGATCACTGATCGGCTGGCTGTTCAGGGTCACTGTTGCCTAGCCGCTGATGTTTTCGAGGAGCCATTGGGTGTCGGGCGGGTTCCGGCGCAGGGTGAAGGTCCGCAGCGCGGAGTTTGAGGACCCGACACTGACCTGGATGCGCCAGTATTCGATGCCCACCAGGTCCCCGCCGCCGACGGCGGCCGTGCGCCGGGTGTCCCGCCAGGCGTCCCGGGTGAACCAGTGCACCGGATCGGCGGCCACGGCCCAGATGCGGCCCTCATGCCGGACGGCCAGGGGAGTGCCGGCCGGGGTGAACCGGACGTCCACGGCAACGTCCAGGGCAGTTTCATTCGCTGTTGCTGTCACGGTCTGCGCGTTCTCCCAAGTTCCTGTTCATCATTCTCCCCGGCGGGTGACCGCCGAACTCCACACCCGGGTCCGGCAGGCCACCGGACCGTCCTTGCATTTCACTTCCGCGTCCTTGGCCGTCTAGGCGTACACCTCGCCGTCCACCAGGCGATCCGTGACCTGACCGCGGCCAGCATGACGCTGCGGGCGATTGCTGAGGACTTGGCCGCTCCCCGTCCACAATCAGCAGGGAACTCTCCCGCAACAGCATGGAAGGCTGGCCGGCGCCCGATGGGGGCAGGCGCCGGCAAGCGCTTACGATGAAGGGCCGACCGGAGACCAGATGGGGGGAAGGCACCGGCCGGCGCTTACGGTGCAGGGCCGGCCGGTGCCCGATGGGGGTCCTGGCTCCGAGCGGCGCTTACAACGGCGTAATCGTTGGGGTAGCCCAAAAGGTTACGCACTGATCGGAAATTCTTTTTTCTTTTTCAGGCCCGGCGCCGCGGTGACCTATTCGGTTATGTGGGTGGCGCGGATCAGGGCCCTTGCTGGTGAGCCTCCGCCTGCTGGGATGTGGGGTCATTCGGATCTCCTTTCTGGCTTGCTCTGTGGATGTGGTTGGTCCTCCACTTATTCATGCCGTGGGGTTGTGGTGTTGACATGACCGGCTGGAAATTTCTTGGAGATTTTTTGTTTCGGTTCGCTCCTTCCTGTAAGCCGGGGAGAGGTTGGCGCGCTTTTGTCCGGCCAACTTGGCGTAGACATTGTCGACACCCGTGTACACGTGATGCCGTAGAACACCGGTGAGTTTGTGTTATGCATGGGGCGGAAGTTAATGTCCCAGGGTGCCGGTCTGATAGTGTTGCAACACCTTTCCGGAGCACAGTCCCTGTGCCGGCACGCCTGCACAGGAGGCATTCCATGGCTGAAATCTTGTCGGACTTTTCGGGTGAGTGGCGCTTTGACCCCACCCATACCCGCATCGGTTTCTCAACGCGCCACGCCATGGTGACCAAAGTGCGCGGGGCGTTCAACGACGTTGAGGGCGCCATCCATGTCAATGCCAAAAACCCTGAGCAGTCGTCGGCACGGATGACCATCAAGGTGGCCAGCATCGACACTCGCAATGCGGACCGCGACCAGCACCTGCGTACTAACGAATTCTTTGACGCACCGCGGTTTCCGGAGATCACGTTCTCCAGCAACCGGGTGGACCAGGTCGACGACGGCCACTTCATCGTGGGCGGTGACGTCACCATCCGCGGGGTCACCAAGGACATCGCCATCCCGCTGGACTTCATCGGCGTCGAACGTGACCCCATGGGTAACCTCCGGGCGGGCTTTGAAGGCTCACGCCGGATTGACCGGCAGGACTTCGGTCTCACATGGAATGCGGCTCTTGACTCCGGCGGGGTCCTTATCTCGGACAAGATCACCCTTKAATTCGAAATCTCCGCCGTGAAAGTCGAAGAACCGGCGGCCTGACACCCGCCGCACCGGTATCGCCGGACGCCAGTTCCAAGCAGCCGGGCTGCACCGTGCTCGGCGTCGAGCCAGATGCGCGGATGGCCGACTTCGCGCGAGCCGCCGGCCTGCCGGCCTGCCGGTCGAAGTATCGACACTCGAAGCCTGGGAACCAGCCGTCCGGAAGTTCGACACGGTAATCGCGGCGCGGTCATGGCACTGGATAGCCCCGGTGGCCGGTGCACTGAAGGCGGCTGAGGTGCTGCGCCCGAACGGGCGTGTGGCGATCTTCGGGCATATGTTCGAGCCGCCCCCGAGGTGGCCGAACCATTCGCTGCTGCTTTCCGGACGGTCGTGCCTGACTCGCCCTTCAGCAACCCGTCTTATCGGTGGTGTTCTGACAAGTACAGGCGTGCGTGCTCGATGAACCAGTCAACGGCTTCGGGGTTGGCGAGTGACCCGCGGTTGATGGCCGTTTCGGGGCTATGTCCGGCGAAGAGCTTACTCAAAGCCAACACAGTTCGCCTGCTCGAACTCTGATCAAAAAGACATTCGGCCCATCCCGGTCTATTCATTGAGTTGCGGTGAGGTAGTGGCGCTCGACGTCTCATTTGGTGCGGTCAACGGGCTACGTTGTCATCGAACTGAAGACCGGAAAGTTCCAGCCTGAATACGCCGGCAATCTCACTTCTACGTCGCTCTCGTCGACGACATGCTCCGCCGGGACTACCACAACGAAACCGTCCGCATCCTGATCTGCGGCACGAAAAGCGACCCCAGCGTTCGCTACAGCCTCGGCCGCTCCACGTCCCCCCCATGGCGATAGCCGCACACACACCCACGACAAACTTCCCGAAGCCGAACAACAAGCTCTCCCAAACGAGGGGCACCTTGTAGCCGCCCTGGAATGGGCTGAACCCGGCCGTGAGGCCGAGGAGACCAACCACCGGCTCCTCGGCGAGGGCCGATAAGAACACTTTCGTCACATTCGGGTACGCAGCATATGCGTCTTGCCGCACCTTAGATCCCTGGGTGGTGCTTCAGTAATATTCAGCGGCTCGGGTACGGAGCCGAGATGCTGCGTAACCCCTTGGTTTGATCATGCGCGCGTCCGTTCAGCGGCCGATGAGATGTCTTAAGGAGGCTCAGTCGCTGTGAAGCTCCTTGTAGTCGGGCGTGATTCCTGGCTGTTGACTGGTTCGTTCCCCGGCAGCGGCGTTGTCAAGAAACCTGGTCGTGATGAACCTAAGCAAGAAGTCCAAGCACTGTCACCAAAAGAACCGCGCTCCCTCTGTGGGGGCGCGGTTGGCGTTCGGTGTGTGCAGGAGGGCGGATTTTGGGGTGTGTACAAAGTACACACTTTGGGCTTCGGACTGGGTCGTACTGGTGTCGGATCGGGCCGGATTCCGCATGTTTCCGGGGGAGTCCAGTGTTTGCAGGGGAGGGAATGCAGTTCGAGTCCCACCTCGGGCACGTGTTTTCCCTGTTCAGGGGCTTGTGGGCCGCTGAATGTGTACAAATCTCCTTTTATGGGCCCCTGCGGGGGCCCATTTTTGGTGGTGGCCGTTGCGCTCTGGCGGCTCCTTCCCTTGACGTGGACAGCGGTGTTGCTGCTTACTCCTTCATGGCCGGGAGCGCTTGGAACTGCATGACTTGCTGAGACTTGGGGATCAAATCTTCGTGGTTATCCGCCGTGGCCGCGGGAACGGCGTAAGCGCCCGTGCTGGGCTGCGGAACATTAGCGGGCGGGCATCTTCGGGGGCCCGAGGCGGACCTCACCGGTGAGGTCGGCGCGGCTGAAGGCGGGTCAGCCGATCCGCTGGGCCAGGGGTACGATAATCCCCCCAGACCGCGCACATGGGTGATACGCCATCGTTGATACCGACATAATCGCAACGTCGTAGATGTGGCATGTGGTCGTTCTCCGGTGTTCATCGTCTCGATCCATCCGAACGGATGGAGCCGACGCGGATTCTCAACACAATCACCTGGACCGCTTGGGCAAGTCCGGCCTCCACGAACCTTAAGCCGTCAGCGCGTGCCGGCCGCATGGACGGCCGCGGCTGGCTGGCCCTGCCGTGACTGGCTCCACGCCATCCAGCCGCCCGATGCAGCCATGAGCAGGGCACCGGCCGGCTGCGTCGGAAGGCTGCTGCCAGTGGTTGCCTGCCCCAGCACGACGCCGAGGAGGTAGAACAGTGCGGCGCCTGCAACCCAGAGGGCCCCGGCCCAGCGGGGGAGCGTGCGGGACTGCCAGACCGCGACTCCAAGCAAGACGTTGCCAAGGAACGCGAGGAGGAGCCCGAGCAGGAACGAGACCGTCATGGCGGATGGAAACTCCAGAAGCATGACGTCCCGGTTCCCTTCCAGATAGGCCTTCCCGATCGCGGGAGTGGCGAATGTGGAGAGGGCAGCGGGCACCATTAGCAGGGCAGTTCCCGCGACGGTGATGACTGTTGCTGCCAGTGCCAGGCGGCCGGCGCGGCTGGTGGCCAGGCAGCAGCCCAGCGCGAACACCCCGAAGATCGCGAGGATGGTGCCTCCGTAGCTGCCGAGCAAGTGGCTGGTTTGATACGAGCCCGTGCTGACGAACCGTGCCCAGGCATCTGGATCCTTTTGCTGGTCCGGCTGAGGCTCAAGCGTGGCCCAGGCGGTGATCAGGCCGTAAAGAGGCAACGTCCACAACCCCGCCCGGATCCAGTGGGTGATGTTCTGTGCGTTCATGGACCGCCTCCTTCCCCGACCACGTGCCCGCCGCCTGCCCGGAAACGGGGCGACGCCTGCCCCAGCGTAGTTCCCGGGCCGCGTCCCGGGCTAGGGTGCGTTGTTTCACGGGAAAGGTCCGCGGAACTGCAAAGCTGCGGTGCATCCCGGTCTGGGCGCACACTGAGCCGAGAGCAGATGGCCGACTGGCGGGGACTCTACCCACTCCTTCGAATCGGGCAGCGGATCGTGCCTGCACGGTATCTGCGCGCGCTCCGCTGACCGTAGGCTCAATCCGGGTAGATCGCGCCACGACTTCCTAAAGGAGCGTTGATCCTCGTCAGTTGATGATTTCGCCTCGCTCATCCGCACGGAGTGCTGCCAGGCGTTCTTTCCACGCCTGGAGCGCTTCGGGCGCCTGTCGTGTCCAATCCGTGACTTCGCCGACGACCCTGAGCGGGGCACTGCTGCGATATGACCGGGTGGGGTTGCCAGGGAATTTCTTGTCGGTCACGTTCGGGTCGTCCTCGAATGCCCCGGTCGGCTCGACGGCGTAGACGCGCGGGGCGCCGTCACCCGCCGCGAGTTCCGCGGCGAGTCCCGCACCGTCCGGAAGAGCGGTGAAATAGATGTGATTCATCACGACTTCGGGACGGTAGTTCGACCTGAAGCCCGACCTAAGGAGATCACCGTCCCGGAGGTCGGCTTTCGTGCCGTGAAAGAACGGACCCTCGTCCAACAGTTGGCTCACAGCTCCAGCCTAATCCCACGACATCGCCGAACATTAGTAGACCGGCGGGGCAACGCCCCTCGGCAGTCCTGTCCCGGTGCGTTGTTTGGCTGGGCGTCATGGATGCCCTCCCGGCACTTGCCGATTGTTCGACAATTCGGCGGCGGGAACATAGTTTGTATTTACACGCGGGACCTGCCGCGGAGGAAGTGGAAGATCAGAACGACCACGGCAATTACCAGAAGCAGGTGAATGAACCCGCCGCCGATGCCTCCGAGCAGGCCGAGAAGCCAGAGAACAGCGATAATGATGGCTATCCAAAGCAACATGAGAGTCTCCCTAGTTTGTCTGCGGATGGAAATGCTGATTCTGCGCCCTGGCCGATCTGCGTATTCTGGCGCGCGGCGTTCCCTGAAACGGGCTCGCGCAGGTTCGGTCCGGATCCCCGTGCGGCCGCACCCGGCGCCGGCCCGGTCCGGTGCGGCGTGGGGCGGGGCTGATGCGGCCGGTTAGACGTCAGGAGATTTTTCCGTGGCCAGGGGGGTGTTCTGCGGCCAGGTGGTGTCCTTCCTTGAGATGGCGTGCGAGCTTTTCTTCAGCGGCTGCGCGCCGTTGCCCAATGGTGCGCATCTGGTGTGTGGTCAGGTCGTCGCGACGCGTCCACGGGGCGGCACGTTGCGCCGGCCCGGGTTCGGTGTGTTCGCTCATGACCGCATCGTCGCACACGATTTTTCTGGGCAAAAGGCACAATTTTGCAACGTCCGGAAGCGCCGGCGTTCCCCGACAGGTCGAGGAAACGGCCCGGGCTCTAGGCAGCCGGAGCCGCTGCCGGGCCGTTTCCTTCCGCGGGTTTCCGGCCGATCGGGGTGATTCCGTCGTCGACGTTCCTTTGGATCTCCTGGGGCAGCGTTGCGAGGGGGAGTTCCCKGTGGAGGATGTAGTCGCAGGCAGCGGGGCCGGTCATCGCCAGCCCGGTGCACAGGCCGCCGTGGCGGTCGGGCTGGATGTTCACTGCGCGCAGTCCGGCTCTGAAAGTTCTGGCTGGTGCGGGTGTGGTTCCCCGGAGGGAGCACCAGCTGAGGTAGAGGCCGTACAGCTCTTCCTGGGTGAGCCCGTCGGCGTCCTGGTTCCGGGCGATGCAGTCATTGACGAATTCGTGTAGCGGTGTCTTCAACATCTTGGCCTCCTGCGTCCGGCGGTTTAGCCGCTTAACTGGCACAGCTATCAAGGGGTGAAGCAAAACCATCCCGGCATGGCCGGGCACATAGAAAATTTAAGATGCCGGGCTGCGCGTGTCAAGCGGGACATATGCCTTGCCCTGAGTGCGAATCATGGACCACCGGCCGGTGCCTCCAAGGCCTCCAGAGCGTGCGCCCCGACGGTATCTCTGGAGACGTCACGGCCCGCGTTTTGTCTACGATCTGAAGGGCCCTCCAGAGGCAGTCATCACGAGAGAGCCACGCTGGTTCCGGGACGGGGCGGCACCGGGGTGTTGTTGATGACGGCGTCGGCCAGGTGTCTTCGACGAGCGAGTCGAGGTCCGCTCTGGTGACGCCGAAGTCTGCCATCCGCGCGGTCATGCCCACGTCGCGGGCGAGGGGCTAGGCGGAATCGCTCCGCCAGCAGCTCGTTGGCACCGGCGTCCGGGTACTGCACACCGCTCCCGGCCACGTGGACACACTCGGCGGCGAAGGCCCGAACGAGGCGCAACCCGGATTTCTCCATCACCCTTCGGGAGGCTGTGTTTACTGCCATGGTCGAGGCCACAACCCGCTGCACCCCGAACTCGGTGAACCCCTTGGCGATCAGGGCCCGCGATCCCTCCGTCGCGTGCCCCTTTCCCCAGGCCGCGTGGCGCAGGCGGTAGCCCAGTTCGGGCCGATCTTGTGGATCGTCGGGGCCTGGCCGGAAGTGGAACCAGCCGAGGAATTCCCCGGTCGTTTTCTCGAGCGCCGCCCAGAACCCGTAGCCGGGAAAGCGCTGGTAGTAGTCGAGGAATGCAGGGAGGAAGTCGCCTTCTATCTCACCCCAGGGGGGGTAGGGAGACCGCCGGTGATGTACCGCATCACGCGTGGATCGCTGTCCAGTTCCACGAGTAGTTCGGCATCGTCGGAGGTGAACTGCCGGAGCAGAAGTCGTTCAGTCTCCAGAAAGGTGAGCATGCAGACATTCTCACACCGGGGGAAGAACCTTCACATCGATCTGGGCGATTGAACTGCCGTCGCTGGCCGAGCGTCTGTCCATTGGGATTGGACCCTGACATCTGGCTACAGCGCAAGCGGCACAGCACCGAGGCACAGTTCGCCTAAACGCAAGCGTGGTTCGGCGGCAGGTGCAGAAGATCGTCTCAACTGCCGCTGCCCTGGCCACGCCCACGTTCAACCGCCTCCGGCCGCGAGTGAACAGCGGTTGCGGCTCCCAACTTCGACACTACGGAGCCCCCGGGCTGAAGCGGCCGGCCTTGCCCTGCAATACCAGGCTTCAGGCGCTATTCCCGGGAGTGTAGTAATTGTGCACGTCGTGGAAGGTCAGCTTGGGAGGCCCCGCGAAACCGGCCTTCACGCTCAGGGGCATGATCTTTTCCTGAGCGAAGGCATCGAACTGCTCGCGGCTCTCCCAGACATCGGTCACTTGCAGACCCTTCTCCGTCATCGTGGCCCAATGGGAAATGGACCCGACAGGACCCGGTCCGCCCGGAGTGAGCCCCATCAGCCTGTTGATCTCGTCGTACTGCTCGAGAGTCGTTCCGTCGAACTCCAAGATGACTGCAACAGCCATGACAAGCTCCCTGCGGGCGTGCAGGCCCGCAATGGGCGGCCTGCGAACGGATGAATACGCCCCTGTCTACGCCTGGCTCGCCAGATCCGTCAACAGGTCGAACTTACTCAGCGCCGCGGACCAGCGGTCCGCCCTGACGTGCCGTCTGTTCACGGTGCATTACATTCAAGGGTTGCTTGGCTCCGGATGAATAGTTGCCTTAAGCCGCAGCTGGTGGACACAGAATCGTTGGCATGAGTTTTCCCCATAGTCGCCGCCTGAAATTTCCGCTATGGCTGCCCCCGGCTGCGCCCGGGCCGGAAGATCCGCAAGCATCGCTGGAGGACAACCTCCGGCCACGGATCCACGGTGCAGAACATGACCATAATCGGCCAGCGGCCGCCCGAGGTCGAAACCAACGCAGAAGCCGGTCACTGGGAGGGGGACCTCATCCTTGGAACCGGTGCGGCCTCGGCCATGGTGACCCTGCGGGAACGGAAAACCCAGTTCGGCATCATCATCAACCTGCCCACTGACCACACAGCAGCCACCACCAGCGCGGCTCCGGCCAGCTGTATGTGCGGGGTGCTGATCATGCGTGTTCTCTTTTCTTCGGCCATGAGATGTCCGAAGGAGGCGCAACGCTATGCCGCTCATTGATTCCCAGTCTGCGACTTGCCCCGGATTTCGGTGCTCGGTCGAGGCTGTGCGCCGAGCCCGGACCAACGCACCGGAATGTAGGAACATCGGGCGGAATGAAGGCTGTCAGGGGACGGGACTCTCCGCGCCTCGAGGCGGCGGCATTCATCTGGATCGAACATCAAAGTGGTCAAAAAAGAGGGTGTGTACAAAGTACACACTTTGGGCTTCGGATCGGGTCTTACTGGTGCCGGACTGGGCCGGATTCCGCATGTTTCCGCGGGAATCCAGTGTTTGCGGGGGAGGGAATGCAGTTCGAGTCCCACCTCGGGCACGTGTTTTCCCTGTTCAGGGGCTTGTGGGCCGCTGAATGTGTACAAATCTCCTTTATGGGCCCCTGCGGGGCCCATTTTTGTTGGTGGTGGCTGGTCTGGCGGCTCCTTCTCTTGGCTTGGACAGCGGTGTTGCTGCGTACTCCTTCATAGCCGGGAGCGCTTGGAACTGCATGACTTGCAGAGACTTGGGGATCAAATCCTCATGATCATCCCTGTCGCCAGCCGGAACTCCTGGGAAACTCTCGTCATGACCTCGATGATGTCTCGAGCATCGGGGAGGCACCGGGCAAACCGCGAGGTTGGTGGCGACCAGATTGTCGCCGGCACGGATAGCAGCCAGGGGTTCGTTCGGTCCCGGCCGTTCTTGTTTCTGCCGGTCAGGCCGTGGTGGACATAGATCAGGCCCTCGGGGATACCCAGACCCGTAAGCGCCTTGCGCTGCCAGGTCCTGTTCGTTGGTGCAGACCCGGACGCAGCCAAATGATCTGCGCAGGCGGGTGCACCTGTCGCGATTGTCCAACCCGAGCGGGATAGTTTTGCGGCCGGGGTATGCGCGAATCCGGGATTCCAGTATCTGTATCGGACTTTCTCGCAGCGCCAGTGCGGGCGGATGGTGTCGCGGTGGGCGACCGACTTATGGACGCCGTTCCACCAATGAATGGAGCTGGGACCATCCGTCCCTTGCCTGCCTAGCAACCCCGATGTAGACATGAGATCGGAGGTGGGGCATGGACATTGGGCAGGTCATCGACCAATACCACTCGGGGATACACGTGTTTGCCGTGGGCGATCCGGAGCCGATCAAGGCAATGTACGCGCGGAGCGAGGACGTGCTTCTAGCGAATCCCTTCGGCGGCTCCTCGCGCGGCTGGGATTCGGTTTCACGGGCGCTCGACTTCGCTTCATCGAACTTCCGCGACGGCACGCCAGTTCGGTTTGAAGAAGTTTCCCGTTACGTCGGCGCAGATCTCGTCACGCTGTTCGAGCACGAGCATTGGGAGGCCAAGGTCGGCGGTCGCAACGAGCGGTCGTCCTTCGATTTGCGCGTCACGACCACTTTTCGCTTGGGGAGCGACGGATGGCAACTGGTCAGTCGCCACGCCGACCCGCTGACGACACCGCATCCCGACGGACCGATCCGCCCCACGAACTGAGTTCGGCGTTCCACGAAGGCGAGGCCGCGTGGAAGAATCTGATCGGACTGTTCCCGCCGATGCGACCCCGCCACATCTTCGACGTCGACGTGGATCTTGTGCAGACCTCTTGCGGTGTCGGTGTGCCGCTGTTCAAGTACGGCGAGTCAAGTACGGCGAGCAGCGCACACTTATAAACTATTGAGCCGCCGCCATGGGCGAGGACGGCCTAGGCGAGTATCAAGGCCAGACGAACCGCTTCAGCATCGACGGCTTCCCGAACACCAATAGCACAAGCACATAACAGTGTCCGGTAAAGGATCCCCGATCGGACGGCCGCACCTTCGGCACAGGCGGGAAGCTTCTGCGCTTAGGTAGGCTAAGCCCATGGCGTTGGGGGACGCGGCGCAGCCGCAGGCAGTTCGGTCACACAGAGTGGTCCTGGACGCGTACGCGTTCATCAAGGGCTGGCTCATCGCCACCTCGTTCTGGGTGGGCGTGGTACTGCTCCTGGTGGCGGCAGGCTATGGCGTGCCCGCCTCGCGGGACGGGACCGACGCCGGCCACGTGTGGGGCTTTTTGGGCATGGTGATTCTGTATGGCTTCGGAGTTTCCTTGGTGGTCGCGGCGCCATTGGCCTGGGTGTTGGCCTATCTTTTGCGCCCGGTCCGGAATCAATGGATCCACATCGGGGCCTTTTTCGCGGTGCCCACCCTCGGGTTCTGGATGCTGGGAAGCGTCCTGGGCTTCGGCTGGCAACCCTGGCTGCTGATCCCATGGGCCACTGTTGGCGCAGCGGCAGCCATCGGCCGTTGGGCAATCCGCAAAGACGCCCTTTCCTCGAACTCTGCAGCTAACCCGGTCTGACCGCCCGTTGCACGATCCCCATATGGACGCCGCCTGGCTTGAACTTCGAAGTGCTTATGCGTAGATTCCGGGATGAACGTCGGAGCGGTCGGCTACGAGGGTTTCCAGACGGGGATCATCCACGAGAGCCGAGACGCATTCTTTGGAACCAGCGACGTAGACAGAATCAGCGTAAAGATCATTTCCAACGCACCAGGTTTGGTCAGCCGGCCACCACCGCAAACTGCGTCTGGAGCGTTGTTCATCGAACGCCTCTGTTGCAGCCCCGACGGGTCCTTCGAGGAGGTACATCTCTCGCTCGGGAGGAAGGATAGGTCGGGCTCCTAAAGTCCCTTCGCGGCCAGGGCGCTGACTATTGGACGGAGCACCCTCCTCCCGCCTGGAGCAGCAACGGAGTCTCGACGTCCCGTGACCATGAAACTCAGCACCCAGCGCCGCTAAGGATTCCCCAATCGGACTCTCTCAAGCCCAACTCCCAAGGTTGTGCAGACGACTTCGGACATTCCGGGCAGACGACTTCGGAAACTGACATTTTGGAAGAGCGCTCCACCGGCCGCTGCAGTGGCCGGTGGCGGACCGGTTTACGGGGGACGCCGCGGCCCTGCCCGACCTCGCGACCCTCGCCGCTGTGATGTTTGCGCTGGCATGGCCTCGTGGAATCGCCTCAGAGTCTGTCGCGGACCTCGCTGCGGTTTCATATGTCCGGCCTACTGATACCGGCGGGTCACTGGGGACGAAAGCGGGAATCGTCGGCCTCCCATTCGTCTCGGGTGATCGCGTATTCGACGTCGCCGTGATCATTGCCCGGGACGGACACCGGCCAGTCGGCGATGAAGGCTCGCACGAGGCGCATCCCGGATTTCTCCATCACTCTTCGGGAGGCTGTGTTTACTGCCATGGTCGAGGCTACAACCCGTTGCACCCCTAACTCGGTGAACCCCTTGGCGATCAGCGCCCGCGATCCCTCTGTGGCGTGGCCCTTTCCCCAGGCCGCGTGGCGCAGCCGGTAGCCCAGTTCGGGCTGATCTTGTGGATCGTCGGGGCCTGGCCGGAAGTGGAACCAGCCGAGGAATTCCCCGGTCGTCTTCTCGAGCGCGGCCCAGAACCCGTAGCCGGGAAAGCGCTGGTAGTAGTCGAGGAATGCAGGGAGGAAGTCGCCTTCTATCTCGCCCCTGGAGGTGGGGATACCGCCGGTGATGTACCGCATCACGCGCGGATCGCTGTCCAGTTCCACGAGTAGTTCGGCATCGTCGGGGGTGAACTGCCGAAGCAGAAGTCGTTCAGTCTCCAGGAAGGTGAGCATGCAGACATTCTCGCACCGGGGGAAGACCCGTCACACCGATCGGGGCGGTCGGATTACCGTCGCTGGACGAGCGTACGGGCCATTGGGATTGGACCCTGACATCTGGCTACAGCGCAAGCGGCACAGCACCGAGGGGCACAGTTGGCCTACACCCAAGCGTGGTTCGGCGCGCAGGTGCAGAAGATCGTCTCAACTGCCGCTGCCCTGGCCACGTCCAAGTTCAACTGGCTCCGGCCCGAGGTCGAGACCCTGGTCCTGTTCGTTGGCCGCAGCCACCACCCTGACGAGTCGAGGACGTGCTGGAATACGTGCGCTGGTGGCATCCCGACGCGATGAGGAACAGCGTCGGGATGCTCGTGACCCACTGTTGTCGCCGCCGGACCCTCACCGGCGTGCCGGTGAGCGAGCGCAAAGCCATGCTCGCCGACGAGGGCATCCGCTGGTAGGAGCTGAATCAGGCTGAAAAGCAGGGGGACGTTCATTCGCCGCGTGCTGACCGAGCGGCCGGTGACCTACCTCCACAAGAAGAAGCAGGTCCTCAGGACCCTCGATGTGACGCGCCGCGAGTGAACGGCGGTTGCGGCTCCCAACTTCGACACCGAGGAGTCCCTGGACTGAAGCGGCCGGCCTTGCCCTGCAATACCAGGCTTCAGGCGCCGTTCCCGGGAGCGTAGTAATTGTGCACGTCGTGGAAGGTCAGCTTGGGTGGCCCCGCGAAACCGGCCTGCAGGCTGAGGGGCATGATCTTTTCCTGAGCGACGGCATCGAACTGCTCGCGGCTCTCCCAGACATCGGTCACTTGCAGACCCTTGTCCGTCATCGTGGCCCAATGGGAAATGGATCCGACAGGGCCCGGTCCGCCCGGAGTGAGCCCCATCAGCCTGTTTCGTGCAGCTCTGAGGACTAGACGGTGATGCGGAATCGGCCCGTGAGCATTTCCGGATCGCGGGAGTGCCGGCCGACAAGCAGCTCGAAGTCTCCGGGCTCGACGATCCGGTCGCCGTTCTGATCCACCAGTGAGCATGATGCCGCGGGAAGGCTCAAGTCCACGTCGACCGACTGCCCCGGCATGATCTGGACTTGGGTGAAGCATTTCAGCTCTCGTTCGGCCCAAGTCACGCTCGTCACGGTGTCCGCCACGTACACCTGCACGGTCTCGAGGGCGGGGCGCGTACCCGTGTTCGTAAGAGTCACCTTGGCCTCCACTCGCCCATCGGCGGTGACGGATTCCGTGAGGACGCGCAGATCGGCATATTCGACCGTGGTGTAGCTGAGGCCCTCGCCGAAAGCGAAAAGGGGGTCCTGGGAGAGATCGGCGTAGCGGTCGCCGTGTTGGCCGCGGACCTGGTTGTAGTAGATCGGCAGCTGGCCGGCGTGACGCGCGAAGGAGATCGGCAGCCGGCCGGTCGGTTCGATCAGTCCCAGGACGAGTTCGGCCACGGCCCGGCCGCCTTGCATTCCGGGGTTGAAGGCTTCGATGATCGCGGCGGCGTCGAGGATTGGTTGAGGCAGGATGGACGGCTTGGACTGCACGAGCACGACGACGACCGGGACACCGGTTGCAACGAGCCTGTCGATGAGCTCAATTTGGCCTCCCTGCAGTTCGAGGGTCGCTGTTGACTTGTGCTCGCCGGCGAGAGCCACGGTGTCGCCAACCACCGCGACGACGTAGTCGGCGTCGCGTGCTGCGGCGACCGCTTCCTGGAGCATCGACTCGTTGGATCCGGCCGCTACGAACAGCGGGGGACGGGGCTGCCCGTCGATGTACGTGGGCCCGGCGGGGTCCGGGACTAGATGCCCGATGTCGGCACCTCGGGTGTACGTGACGGACCAGTCCTCCGGGACGGTGGAGCGGAAGCCGTCGAGCGCGGTCGATGTCAGGTGGCGTGGATGTCCGTCGGGGAGCCAGTCAATCTGGCCGGAGGCGCCTGCCCAGTCCCCGAGCTGTGCGTGGGGATCGTCGGCGTTCGGGCCGATCACGGCAATGGTCCGGGGGGTTCCGTTTCCCTGGGCCCTTCCGGTTTCTACGCTGGGAAGTCCGCCTGCGAGCGGGAGCGTGCCGTCGTTGCTGAGCAGGACCAGGGACCGGCGGGCCAGCTCCAGGTTGATGGCGGCGTGTTCGGGTGAGCCGATGACCTTGGCCTGCTGGTCGGCGTCCGGTACGCGGGGATCTTCGAACAGGCCGAGTTCGAATTTGAGGGTGAGCAGGCGGCGAACGGCGTCATCGATGAGGCGCTCGTCGAGATCGCCCCGCGCCACGGCCTCCTGTGCTGCCTCGAAAAACTGCGGAGTGGTCATGACCAGGTCGTTGCCGGCGTCCACGGCTACGGTGGCTGCGTGGACGTCGTCTTCGCAGACCTTCTGCTCCCACACCATGCGGCCGACGTTGTCCCAGTCGGTCACCAGGGTGCCGGTGAATCCCCACTCGCCTTTCAGCACTTCATTGAGCAGCCATTTGTTGGCCGTGACGGGCACTCCGTCGATGGCCTGGTAGCCCAGCATGAAGGTACGGCATCCCGCCTCGACCGCTTCCTGGAACGGCGGCAGGAACCAGGAACGCAGCTTCCGCCTGCTGAGGTCCGCCTCGCTGGCATCACGGCCGCCCTGGGTTTCCGAGTAGCCCGCGAAATGCTTGGCCGTGGCGAGGATGGCGGTGCGGTCGGTGAGCCCCTGTCCCTGGTACCCGCGGATCATGGCTTTTCCAAGGGCGCCGATCAGGTGGGGGTCTTCGCCGAATGTCTCGTTGACGCGCCCCCAGCGCAGGTCGCGGCTGATGCAAAGGACGGGTGAGAACGTCCAGTGGAGTCCGGTGGAGGCAACCTCCACCGCCGTGGCCCGGGCTCCGCGTTCGACCAACCCGGAGTCCCAGGTACTCGCCATCGCCAGCTGGGTCGGGAAAATCGTGGCACCGGGCCAGAACGAGTGCCCGTGGATGCAGTCATCGGCCATCAGCAGCGGGATCTGCAGCCGGGTGGAGAGCACCAGCCGGCGCGCTTCCAGGATGCGTTCGGGGGAGGCGTGGAGGAGGGATCCCACGAGCTTTTGGGACACCAGAGCATCGAGGTCGCCGCGGGCGTCGAGCTGCAGCATCTGGCCCACCTTTTCCTCCAGCGTCATCCGGGCCAGGAGATCGTTCACCCGGTCCGGGATGGGCAGGGCGGGGTTAGTGAACGGGGCGGTGCGGAGGTCGCTGTGCGCGAGTGTCATGGGATTCTCGTTTCTTGTCGCCTGTCGGCAGGTCGTTAGAGCGTGAAAGTCAGGGTCCGTTGGTCGGTGTCGACCTGCTCCGTGAGATCGGAGGCGGCATCGGCAAGTTGCAGCCCCATCGCCAGCGGTGCGGATACCGTCACCCTGCGAAGGCCGTCGGTTGCCCGCTTCCACCGAACGGTGATCAGCCCGTGCGGGGTGGGAACGGTGCCCTCGGCCCAGTCGAGGTCACTCGGGGCCGGGTCAATGGCCGCGCTGGCGAACCCGGGCGATGCGGGCCGGACGCCGAGGACGTAACGGGGGAAATGCTGCAGGGGCACGCTTCCCCAGGCATGGCAGTCGCTGCGGAGGCTTACTGCGTCCTCGGCCCAGGTGGTGAGGTTCATGGCCAGCATCTCTTCCCAGGGTTTCCAGTCGATCCGGTCGTGGACCTGGGCGCAGCGGAGAGCGTCGAAGAGATCGAGGGCGGTCGCATAGGAGCAGGGGGCCAGCTCTCCGTCGGCCGTCGCCCGGCGGAGCAGGTCGGCCGCGTGGTCGCCTTTCACGGCGCCGGAGAGGACGGCCCACATCTGGGCGTGGACGCTCTGTGGCCGCCCGCGGTCGGTGTCGCGGAAGTATCCCGTCTCCTCGTCCCAGCCCGGGCCGGATGAGATGAGGGTGGTAAGGGCGTCGGCCCGGGAGGCGTACTCGTGGGAGAGCCCGGTCCGGCCGCAAAAGCGCGCGACGGATGCTGCCGAGCGCAGTGCCGCGATGTACATAAAGGTGACGATGGTGTTCGCCCGGCGGGGCCCAAGCTCCGGCACGCCTCTGGTCCCGCGCCAGGCTTCGGTCCAATCGACGAAGTTCCACAGTGCCCCGCCGTCCCCGGCGGAGATGACGAAGCCGTCCGGGGACAGCCTGTCATCGAAGTACCCGAGCACCGCATCGATCCTGCCAATGTAGCGTTCGGTGAAGGAGCGGTCCCCGACGTGATCGACGTGGTCCGCGACCATCCTGATCCAGTACAGCGAGAAGCCCGGGATGAACTGCGGTTCGACGCTCGGGGAGCGGCTCTCGGTCAGCCCGGCCGGGTCTCCGGAGGCGGCGAAGTCTTCGATGGCCCGCCTGACCAGCCGGTCGTCCGCGGACAGGTGGAGGGAAAATAGGGCCTGGGACCTGGTGTCCATGGCGTATTGCAGCTGTTCGTAGAAAGGGCAGTCTTCAAACGTTTCATGCATGCAGTTCAGGAGGGTCCGGATGCTGACGTCCCAGAGCGTCCGATCCAGGCCGGAGGACGAGGCGAAGGACCCGCTGATGTCCAGGGGATAGTGCGTTCTGGTGAGGGTAAGCGGCCGGAGCCGGACGGCGACTTCCGCGGTGGTGATCCGAAGCCGCAGGTATCGGAATGTCCTGAACCAGAAGGGCGCGAACTTCTCCGGGCGCTCCGGTGTTCCGCTTCCCGAGATGAGGTAGCGGTCCGGGTCACCGTGCAGGTCGCCATTGACGTGATCGGTGCGGTCGGCTTTGCGCCGCAGCCAGGGGACTTCGGTCGGGGGTTGCTCGTAGCACTCCGCGGCGGTGATCTCGAGGCGCGCGCCGCGGCCCGACTCGACGGAGGCCGAAAGGAACGCGGTCATGAGGAAGCCGGCGTCGAGATCGACGCTGACGTCGGTCCCTGAAGGGATGTCGACGGCGTCGCCCCGCAGGAGCCGGGCCCAATCGATCCCGGGGCCCGACGTAGTGGTGACATCGGCAATCGGCATGGGGTCGAGGGTGAGGTGGGGGATCGGCCTGTCCGCGAGTACCGGCCGGGGGAGGGCACTGAACGGTTCCAGGCTGTCCTGGACCGGAATCCGCCAGTGCGAATCGTCGAAGTCGCGTTCCAGCCAGTCATGTTCGCTGGCGTCGCCGTCAACGAATTCCTGAATGCCGAGGAAGAGCGTGTTGCGGCCCTGCTGGAAATGCCGTCCGCGCACCGAACGGCACTTCCATGCCGCCGGCGCAGAGAGGTCTTCGTTGCCGATTGTTCCCCTGACCAGCAGCCCGGGCCTGCCAGTGCGCAGGACGGAAGCGTTCCCGAGCGCCGAGGCTGAATAGGACACGACATCGATTCCAATGATGTTCTCCCCGGCAACAAGGCAGTGTGTGACATCAACGGTGTCGGCGAACCAGGTCCGGCCGGAGGGCTTGGCGGGTCCGGCCGCAACGAATACGCCATTGACGCTCAGCCGGTACCGCGAGTCGGCGGCAATGTGCAGCCGGGCGGGGGTGGCGGAGGGCGAGTCGATGCTGATACGGGCGCGGAACCTCATGGAGGAGGCTACGCCGCTGCGGGACGGCTCAACCGGGTCCATGGACAGTTCGAACCATGGACCGTCCAGGTCCTCCCTGATGATGGTTTGCTCTTCTTGAACCAATTCGGGATTCTTCATTTCTTATCGACTGTCATGGTGTTGTCCGGGGGAGCGTGTGTTTCACGGCTCGGGTGGCGGGGACGGGGCATCCATCACCGGTGAACGCCCCGTCCTGGTCCTGCTACTTCAGTGCAGCGGTGAAGGCATCCTGCATCGATGTCAGCACGTCCTTGGGCGCCTTGGAGCCGCCCAGCATTTCCTGGATGCCTGTCAGGTGCAGGTTCTGGACCTGGGGTGAGGGCCAGTCAACGTCCGGGAACGGGGTCGCCTTGCCATCCTTGACGAAGGGAACTTCGAGTTTGTTGATCTCGTTGGACTCGATCTCTCCGTTCGGTGCTATGCCGAATTTGTCGGCGTTCATGGCGCTTCCTTCCTTGCCGGCGAGGAATTCGACGAATTTCTTGGCTCCGCTGGCGTTCTTGGCCTTGGCGTTGACGCCCCAGCCCACACCGAGGCCGAAAGCCAGCCGTGTATCGGCTGCGTTGTCAGTGGCCGGAAGAGGTGCCAGCTGAACGTTCAAATCCGGGTTGGCTTTCTGCATGGAGTTGGCCATGGTGGAAATCTGGATGGCGCCGAGCGCGCGGCCGTCAGCAACCATTGCGGTCTGGTTGTCCACGGAAGTACCCAGGGCGTCCTTGTTGAAGCAACCCTTGTCGAACATCTCCTTGTACTTGGTCATGGAATCCAGCCAGCCGCTGTCCTGGAATGTCACTTCCTTGTTCAGCTGCTTCTGGTTGAAGTCCGGGTCCTTGGCATACACCTCGCTGGCGGCCAGCGCGTAGGTGACGAGCTGGGTGACCCACTGCGTCTGGGCGCCCAGGGCGTAAGCGACCTTGCCCGCCTTCTGTGCGTCCGCGCAGAAGTTCAGGACTTCGGAGTACGTGGTGGGGATCTTCAGGCCGGCGTCCTGCAGGGCCTTGGCGTTGTAGACGCCGCCCAGGGTGTTGGCGGCGGCCACGTCCGTGAACATGTACCGCTTGCCTTCATAGCTGGTGGCGGAAGTCGTTGAGTCAGGTTGGCTGGCGGCCCAGCCCTCTCCGGAGAGGTCAGCGAGGTAGCCGTTCTTGGCCAGGGACCGCACGGCAGTGGCGTTACCGCTTCCGGGAAAGACGTTCAGGACGTCGGTGGCCGTGCCCGCCGAGAGCCGGGTGCCCATCTGCTGGTTGTAGCTGTCGGTCGGGATGATGGTGTACGCGACCGTCAGGTCCGGGTTGAGCTCGTGGAACTTGTCGGCGATTGCCTTCCACTTGTCGTCGGAGCCGGACAGCCGGGCTACGGTGACAGTGCCCGAACCGGAGTTGGCTGCTGGGGCGTTCGAGGAACACCCCGCCAGGGTGATGCCGACGGCGGCAATCGCGCCGAGGGCGGTGAGGACTTTCTTGTGACGCATGGTTCTCCCTTGAAGTGCGGGTTTGGGGTCATTGGAGCTGGGGTGGAGCAGGCTGGGCGGGGACGTTGTGCGCGTCGTCCGCTCAACCCTTCAGCCCTCCTGCGAAGCCCTTGATGATGCTGCGCTGCAGGAGGAAGTAGAAGATCAGGAGGGGGGTCACGCCAATGATGAGGGCAGCGAAGATGGTGCCCCACTGGTTGACGTACTGTCCCGTGAACGAGTAGATGGCAATCGGTATCGTGTTCGTCCCGCTGCCTGAGAGGTAGAGCAGCGGGGTGAAGAAGTCGTTCCACACGGTAATCGTGTTGAGGATGACGACAGTGCCGGTGATGGGCCGCATCAGGGGGAAGACGATCTGCCAGAAGACCCGGAACGGGCTGCCGCCATCCAGGGTGGCGGCCTCCTCGAAGTCAAGGGGCAGGGACCGCAGGAACTGTACGTAGAGAAAGATCGAGAACGGCATTTGGGCGCCGACATAGATGATGACCAGGCCCCAGATCGATCCGATGAGTTGCAGGTCGCGGAACGTTGTGTAGAGCGGGATGAGCGCCAGCAGGCTCGGAATCAGGAGCCCGCCCAGGAAGAACGCGTAGGTGAGCTTTGACCAGGTCCGGGATATGCGTGCCAGCGGGTAGGCGGCGGAGGCACTGATCACGACGACCAGGAAGACTGATACGACGGTGATGACGATGTTGTTGACCATCGCCGGTCCGAGGCCGCCGTTGACCCATGCTGTCACGAAGTTGTCGAAGGACGGGTTGGCGACGGGGGTGAGGGATGTCGTCACTCCTTCTGATTTAAGTGCTGTGTTGAGCAGCACGTAGACGGGAGCGGCAAACAGGAGAGCCACGAGGATCATCACAACTTCAAGGGCCCCTGTTTYGAGGGTGTAGCGCTTCATTTGTCTTCTCCTCGGCGGAGCAGGGTGAACTGGATGAGGGAGGCGACCGCGACGAAGGCGGTCAAAACGAGGGTCAGGGCGGTGCTGTATCCGAACAGCTGGAACTGGAAGGCGTCCTTGTAAGCGATTGTGCTGAGGCTCTCGGTGGCGCTGCCGGGTCCGCCCTGGGTCATGATCAGCACCTGGTCGAAAAGCTTGAGGCCGCCGATCAGGGACAGCATCAGGTTGATCGTGATCGAAGGAGCGAGCAGGGGCCGGGTGATGTTCCAGAACGTCTTGAATGATCCGGCGCCGTCGAGGCTTGCGGCCTCGTAGACGTCCTCCGGGATGCTCTGGAGGCCGGCCAGGAAGATCACCATGGAGTAGCCGGCGAACTGCCACACCACTACCGAAATGATCGCGGGCAGCGCCAGCTGCGCGTTGCCCAGCCAGTCCTGCGCGAGGAAGTCCAGCCCGACCGCCCGGAGTGCGGTGTTCAACGCACCCTGTGGAGCGAGGATGTACTGCCACAAATTGGCGACAACCAGAGGCGTCACGACGGCGGGGGCGAAGAACAGCACGCGCAGCCAGTTGCGGCTCCGGATCGCTGAGTTGACCCCCAGAGCCAGAAGCAGGCCGACAAAGTTCTGCACGACCATGATGCCGACAGCATAGAGCGCGGTGTTGAGGATCGATGCGCCGGCCGCGGAGTCCCTGAACACCCGGACGAAGTTATCCAGCCCGACGAAGTTGAACTGGGGCGACAGCCCGTCCCAGTCGGTCAGGGCGTAGAAAGCCCCGCGCCAGCTGGGGATCACGACTATGACGGTGAAGACGGCGGCCGCGGGGAGAAGGAACCACCAGGGGGCCTTCACACGGGCACCGCCACGGCCAAGGGAAGGCAGACGCCGTCTTCGAGCCGTGGCAGGCCCAGGCGGCGCTATTTCAAAGGACCGGGCGTCCTCAGCAGGGGGGCGTGCGAGTTCACGTTGCGTCATCGCATTGTCCATTCTCTTCGTTGAGGACTAGCCGCTCGGAGCGGCTGTAACCTAAGGTGTGAATCGTTTCACTGGCAGCTGCGCAGGAAACCGACCATTCGTCAGGGGGAGGGGTTCGTCCAGTTTCCAAAATTACTGATAGCACGTTCTACGTGAAATGCTCGGTCTTTGTGGACCTAGGCTCGTAGTACGTTATACACTTCTTATAGCGTAGATCACATTTACTGGATCTGCCAAGTGGTTCTGACTGGAATATGTCAAGAAGGGATGTTGAGCGTGAATGCAGTCGAATGGGAGGATGTGCGATGAGTACGGCTTCCACTAGCAAACGGCCCACGATTGTGGACGTCGCTCGTCATGCGGGTGTATCTACCGCTGCCGCGTCCAAAGTGCTCCGCGATGCCTACGGCGTCAGCCCCGAGATGAAGATCAAAGTTCAGGCTTCCATGAAGGCTCTTGGCTATAGGCCACTGGCGTCAGCCCGAGGCATGCGCGGACGAACTCACACTGTCGCCGTCGTGGTGGCCGACCTCCACAATGAGTTTTCGTCCTTGCTGGTTGAGGGCATCCGGAGGGAGTCTGAACGGCAAAAGTATCGGCTGCTGGTAGCTCCGGCGGGCTCCGGCAAAGAGGCTCAGGACCGGATGGTCGAAGATCTGATCGACCGGGGCATGGACGGGATTGTGCTGATTTCTCCACTGGGAACGGATGAAGAACTGGAGGGTCTCGCCAGGACGCTCCCGGTGGTGGTCCTCGGCCGCCACGGGTCCAGCCCCGCCTTCGACTCGGTGGCAGTGGACGACTTTGTGGCTGCCGGGATCGTTGTCGATCACCTGGTGGGGCTCGGGCATCGGCGCATCGCCTACATCAATCACGAAACGAACGGCGGGAACGATGCCCGCCTGCCGGAAGAGGTCCGCGTACGCGGATACGTCGATGCGATGATCCGTCATGGCCTCGGCGAGGGGATTGACATTGTCCAGTCACAGTGGAGCCAGGAGGGTGGTGAACAATCGGGCAGGTCGATCTTGTCCCGGCCCGAGAGGCCTACCGCTATCTTTGCCGGCGCTGACGTGGCCGCGCTCGGGATACTTACCGCGTTATGGACTGCGGGAATCAACGTGCCCGCTGAAATGTCGGTGGCCGGCTTCGACAACATCTTCACCACCTCATTGGCGCCGATCTCGATGACCACCGTCGATCAGTCGGGCCTGGACATGGGCGCCGCCGCGGGGCGAATGCTGCTGGAGCGGGTCGGAGGCCGCACAGAGCCTGTGCACACGCTGATGCAGGCAACCCTCATCGCGCGGAAGACCACCGCGGCGCCGGCGCATTCCATGGTCGGCGGAAGCACCGGCCTTTAGGAGACGTCGTTGGCATGTCGGAACACCGCCATGGACGCCGTTCCACCACTACATTCCATCCTCGATGCTCAGAAAGGCACCGCCAGCCATGGCTCTTTTTGACCTTCCCCTAGCCGAGCTGCGGGAATACACCGGATCCGGCTCCGAACCGCATGATTTCGACGAGTTCTGGCGCCGGACTCTAACTGAAGCCCGCGCTTTCGAGGGAACACCGACTCTGACTAAGGTCGAATCGAACCTCACGACAGTTGACGTCTTCGACGTGCGTTTTCCCGGCTTCGGCGGCCAGCCCATCGCGGCCTGGCTGCAGGTCCCGCGCGTTACCGACGGTCCGCTGCCGACCGTCGTCGAGTACGTCGGTTATGGCGGAGGCCGCGGGTATCCGGAGGATGCGCTGCTGTGGGCATCCAGCGGCTTCGCGCATTTCAAGATGGACACCCGTGGACAGGGCTCCGTCTGGTCCGTCGGAGAGACTGGGGACACGGGGGCGACGGGGCCTGCGCACCCCGGCTTCATGACGAGGGGAATCCTGGACCGTGAGGACTACTACTATCGCCGGCTCATTACCGATGCTGTACGGGCGGTGGACGCTGTCCGTTCGCTCCCTTTCGTCGATGCCACCCGCGTGAGTGTCGCCGGACAGAGCCAGGGCGGGGGAGTCGCGCTGACGGCAGCCGGCCTCATTCCCGATCTCATATCCGTGATTGCGCTAGTTCCCTTCCTCTGCGACTTCCCGCGTGCTGTGGAGATCACGGACCAGCACCCCTACGGAGAGATTGCCGCGTTCCTGAAGGCTCGCCGCGAAGATGCCGAAACGGCAATGGCAACGCTGGCGAACTTCGATAGTGTCTTCTTCGCCCGCCGCGCGACGGCCCCGCTCTTCATGTCGGCCGCATTGATGGACATCACTTGCCCGCCCTCGACGGTATACGCGGCCTACAACAACTACGGGTCAGCCGAAAAATTCCTCCAGGTATGGCCCTTCAACGGCCACGAGGGCGGAGGCACCCTTGACTGGCGCAAAGCGGTCGCTCACGCACTCGCGCACTCTACGCCGGCGGAAGACTGACCGTCGGATCGCCGCCTCCTGGCCGGGGCGCCGGACATGGCCGGCTGACGCGGCCACGGAGATAACACCAGCATCGTCGATGAGGCGCCATATCTCGACGAAGAGACGCATCCCTTGAAGTGGGATGCGGTGCTCTGCTGCAGTGCTCTGGAACGGCGAATTTGGGTGTGTACATTGTCCACACTTCGGGCTTCGGATCGGGTCTTATGTGGGTCGGATCGGGCCGGATCCCGCATGTTTCCGGGGGAGTCCAGTGTTTGCAAGGGAGGGAATGCAGTTCGAGTCCCACCTCGGGCACAGCATTTCGCCTCGTCAGAGGGGTTTTTGCTTTAACGTGTGCATTTACCCCGGTCGGGTCCCTCTGGCGCTTGTCGCGGCGCTGCCGGGCCGCCCGCGGTGGCCTGTGAAGTTGTCTGAGTGGCGGGGTCAGGGCCCTGGCTGGTGGGCAGTCCGCCTGCTGGGATGTGGGGTCATCCGGGTCTCCTTTCTGGCTTGTTCTGGTTGGCCGTGGTTGGTCCTGTACCTATTCATGTCGTGGGGTTCTGTTGACGACATGACCTGCGGGGATTTCTTTCCAGATTCTTGGCCTCGATCCGCTGATTCCTGGGGCCTTGGGAGAAACTGGTGGCTGTTTGTCCGTCCAAGGGTGGCGTGTACATTGTCCACACCGGAGTGTGTCTCCTGCCGTTGCTTCTTTGGGACTCCCTCTTTGCATACTTCTGCTGACACGAGTTCATGCGGCCGCGAGTTCTGTGTGGTGTGACTTTCAGGTTCCCCGGGCGAAGGCCAACTGACGTTGGGGGACAAAGCCGAGGGACGGGATGCGTACTGTCCCTCCCTTCCCTGCCGTCAGCCGCCTTGGCGTGCCATGTGACGAGCACCGCGGAGGCCGAACACGACGGCGGGTCCGATGGTCGAGCCCGGGCCGGGGTACGTCCGCCCCATGACCGAGGCGGAGTTGTTGCCCGCCGAGTAGAGGCCTTCGATGACAGTGCCGTCCTCGCGCAACGCACGGGCCTGGGCGTCGGTGACGACGCCGCCCTTGGTGCCGAGGTCTCCGATCACCACCTGGAACGCGGTGAATGGGCCCTTTTCGAGCGGACCGAGGCAGGGGTTGGGGTGAACGGTCGGGGCGCCGTAGTAGCGGTCGTAGGCTGAGTTGCCGCGGCCGAAGTCGCCGTCGACGCCGGTCCGAGCGAAGCCGTTGAACCGGTGGATGGTTGCCTTCAGACGAGCAGGATCCATGTCGAGCTTCGCGGCGAGCTCGGCGAGGGTGTCCGCCTTGACCATGATCCCCGCCTCCTTCATTGCTTTGTTGTTCTTCGGGTCGATCGCGAAGGTGCGCAGATAGCGCCGGGCATGGCGCACGTCGCCGACCATCCAGTACGGGCCGTCCTTGTCGTGCTCGAGCATGTGGTGACCGAGGTCGACGTAGGACTCGGACTCGTTCGCGAACCGGTCACCCTTGGCGTCGAGGATGATCGAGTATGGCAGGGAACGCTCTCCGACGATGAACGCGGGGCCGTGACCCGGCGCTGCGGCAATCGATCCTCCCCACCACGCGTCGTCCATGAGCTCGAGCGCGGCGCCAATATCCTGCGCGATCTCGATGGGGCGCCCGAGGTTGCCCGGGGCGCCCGACGGGGCGCCGTCGATCCCGTGGTGCTTCTGGCGGAGGTCCTTGTTGTGGTCAAAGCCGCCGCCGGCGAGCATCACGCCGCGCGTCGCGCCGATGGTCACGGGCCTGCCGTCACGCGTGATCCGCGCCCCGACGACACGACCGTCCTCGACGATGAGTTCCTGCAGCGGCGCATTCAGCCACAGCTCAGCACCCTGCTTCTGCACGACGACATCGAGGAACGCAGCGGCGAACCCGGCGCCGATGCCGCCGAGCTTCTTGCCGGTGACCACGCCGCCCAGGGCGCGGAAGACGAGCTGCGCCCCGCGGACGAATCCGGCCGGCGTCGACCAGGCGCGACCCAGGAGCCACACGTCGTCGGTCTTGACCGGCAGCGCAGCGGGCGCCTGGCACGTCTTCCACCAGTCACCGATCTTCTTGATGTCGAACGGCTTCACCTCGAGGCCACGGCCGATCTTGCCGCCCGGGAGCTCGGGGTAGTAATCGGGGTAGTCCGCCGCACGCAGGAAGGTCACGCCGTACTTCTCGGCTGTGGTGATGAAGTCGGCGACGCCGTCGACGAATGCCTCCTTGCGGGCGCGCGTCGTGGCACGACCCTCATCGCCGACCGTCGCCTCCAGGTAGGTCAGCGCCTCGTCGCGGGAGTCGCCGGCACCGTCGCGCTGCATGAGCGGGTTGTCAGGCAGCCACATGCCGCCTCCGGACATGGACGTGTTGCCGCCCCACTTGCCCGTGCTTTCCAGCAGGAGAACCCGCAGGCCCTCGTCTGCGGCGCCCATGGCTGTTGCCAATCCTGCGGCGCCGGTGCCGACGACGACGACGTCATAGCTGTGGTCAAAGAACTTCGACTCTGACATACCTTGCTCCTTCGCTTCCCGGACCCCTGTGTCCGGGTGGGATGCAGCCCGGCCGACGCCGGGCTTATTTGCGTCACTCTATGACATAAATATCTCGAGGACTAGAGTGTTGCCATGACCGCAGCTGCGACACCGAAGGCACCTCGCGGGCGCCCGGTCGCCGTCACGGCTGAAGAGATCGAGGCCGTCGCCCTGCGCCTCTGGTCGGAACACGGATTCCACGAGGTGTCCGTCGCCGATGTCGCCGCCGAAGCGGGCGTCACCGCGCGCACGATTTTCCGCCGATACCCGACGAAGGCGGACATCGTTTGGGGCCCGCTCGCAGCGTCGTTCCAGATCCTTTCGGATGCCCTGGAGCAGACCTCACCGCGGGCCCCTCTGTTCGAGCGCGCGCGTACCGCCCTTGTGGAGATGATTCGCGAAGGCGACGTCCACCCGACCGCCCAACACCGGATCCGCATCGTCGGACGGACCCCAGAACTGCAGAGCAGCACATCGGCCCCGTTCCGGCTGTGGCGTCAGAGCCTCTACGACTTCGCCGTCGCACAACCGGGCGTCGACGCCCTCCGCGCCCAAGTGTTCGCCTGGTCCGTGCAGAGCACGGCACTGGCCGGGCTCATCTGGTGGGTGGAGCAGGAGCCGGGAACGGCTCCATGGCAGGCCGTGGACGAGGCGTTCGCACAACTCACCGGCTGAGCCGGCCGGGGCATGTCGCCTAAGGATGACGGCATAGAGGACTACGCCACCAGGAAATCCTGCCTTTCCCAAGACATGAATTCCGCCGCAACGGGGGAGAGACGTTAAGTCACGGGGTCCAAACTGTCTGTTTCTGCCCGGCCGCCGCTGACCGTCAGAATGTCGCCTTGGATCATGTACTGCGGTTGCAGTACTTGGGTCGGTCCTTGCAGACGATGTGGGGTGATGCCCTTCCCGGGGAGCCTTGATCTATGCACCTGAACCAATGCGATGTAGCCGCAACCACCCCCCTGCATCGGGAGGCCACTACAGCCGCCCCGCGAAGCGCGGCACGCGCGGCCGTCGTGGTGAACTCGACGAAGTTCGCTCATCCGGTTGAGCTAATTCGTTTCCGCGCCCGCGTGGATCAGGAATTTCGACGCCATGGATGGATTCCGCCGCTTTGGTTTCCGACGACTGCGGCGACACGGGGAGGTCAGGAGGCCCGAAGGGCCGCGGCCGCCGGCGTGTACATTGTGCTGGCTGCCGGGGGCGATGGGACGATCCGCACGGTTGCCCAGGAACTGATGGGAACGGGCCTGCCGTTGGGACTGTTGCCGGCGGGTACCGGAAACCTGCTGGCTCGTAACCTCGGAGTCCCGCACAATGATGCCGCAGCGGCCGTTCGGATGATCTGCGAGGGCCAGGATCGTGCTGTGGACGCCGGCTGGCTGGAACTCGACCGGACAGGTGACGGCACATACACCGAGCGTTACCCGTTCCTGGTGATGGCCGGTACCGGGTTCGATGCCGCGATGATGGCCGGCGCCGGTCAGAAAATGAAGCAGCGCCTTGGGCACGCGGCGTATCTGGTCTCCGGAGCACGCGCTCTTGGCCGCGTGATGGAACCAACGACATTGCGCGTCGACGGTCGGCTGGTCCTTTCCCAGCCTTCCCAAGGCGTCATTGTCGGCAACTGTGGGACGCTGACCATGGGCCTGTCGCTGATGCCCGAGGCCGACCCCAGCGATGGAATGCTTGATGGCGTGGTCTTGCTTCCCCGCAGCATCTCCGCCTGGGCCAGAGTCGCCTGGGCGGTGGGCACCCGCAACCCTCATTCGCACGCTGCCATGCCGCGTGTCCGGGGCCGCGGCATAGAGGTCCGCAGCGAAACACCGCAACCGGTGCAGGCGGATGGGGAACTGATGGGGCTCGCTTACGGCCTCCGCATAAACGTTCAGCGGGCCGGACTCATAGTGCGTTGTCACTCCGTCCAGCCGCCTGGCATGGTCGGTTCTGGGGGTTCGATGTGTCAACAGACGTTGGAGCCGCACGACTGGACGGCGAACGAAGTCGTGGAAAATACACCCGTCCCGGTGTGATTATCCAGCGTAGGCAACGCCCGCCTGAAGAGGCAGCAGGGTAACCACTGCAGGCACGTGCGGGCGAGGACCAGACAGCAGGTGGGTCAGGAGGCAAGACCCGCACGGTATGCATAGGCCACCAGTTGGGCGCGGTCTCTGGCCCCCACCTTCGCCATGGCCCGGTTGGCGTGGGTCTTGACCGTATAGGGCGAGACAAACATGGTTTCGGCGATCTGTTGGTTGCTCTGGCCCGTGGCGATAGCGATGACGACGTCGCGCTCTTTAGGCGTGAGGGCGGAGAACAAGTCCGCCAGGGCGGGGTCGACGTCGACCTGCCGCTCTTCGGCGACCCGGTCGATCAGCGCGGCAGCGGCAGTGGCGGAGAGGGCACCCCCTCCGGCGGCGACCTCCTCAATTCCGGCCGCGAGTTCGGCAGGTCCTACGCCCTTGCTGAGGAAGCCGTTGGCTCCGGCCCGCAGCGCGGCAAAGACGGTTTCGTCGTGATCGAATGTTGTCAGGATGATGATGCGGACGCATTCGGCCGGGATGCTTTGCCGGATCCGGCGGGTCGCTTCCACGCCGTCGACGCCCGGCATGCGGATGTCCATCAGGACCACGTCAACGTCCAGTTCGCCGAGCAGCCGGACCGCCTCCAGTCCGTCCCCAGCCTCGCCCACCACGGTGATGTTGGGCTGGGCGTCCAGAATCGCGCGCAGGCCGACGCGGATCATTTCCTGGTCGTCGACAATGAACACGCGGATCATTGGATCATCCCTCCGTCCGTCTTCAGTGTCGCCGTGACGCGGAACCTGCGGCCATCGTCATCGACACTCAAGCGGCCTCCGGCCGAGCGCGCGCGTTCACGCATGCCCACCAATCCGTAGCCCCTGCCTTCACCGCTGGTCTTCCGGTTACTTACACAATCGTTCTCCGCCACAATGCTCAGGTGTCCGTCAGCAGAGCGGATGGCCAGTTTCACCTGTCCCTGGCCGTGCCGCTGCGCGTTGGTCAGTGCCTCCTGCACGATCCGGAAGGCAGCTAGACCCACCGTCGGGTCCAACTCCCCGGTGTCTGGGTCGATGACGAAATCCACAGCTACACCTGCGGCGCGGAATGTTTCGATAAGTGCCGGTATCTGCGCGATATCAGGTGTCGGGCGGTGCGGATCGTCGTCATCGCCCCCGCGGCGCAGCACGGCGAGGATCAGCTGTGTTTCGTGGAGCACACGGCGCACGCTGGCACGGGCAGAGTCCAGCGCCGTGCGGGCGGCCGTGTCTCCAGCGGAGAGGCTCACTTCGGCCACGCCAAGATGCATCCCGAGCACGGCGACCTCATGGCCCACGACGTCGTGGAGGTCCCTGGCTATGCGCACCCGTTCCTCAGCGATTCCGCGTTCAACAGCCAGGTCAGCTGTTGCTTCGGCGTCGAGCGCGCGTTGCTTCATGGACTCGAGGTAACCCTGCTGGGCGCGCACGGCGCTGCCGACCGCAGCCCCTACGGCACAGCATGCCGAGGCCACGAGGGCCACAGATGCCTGAAAGTTCCAGTGCTCCCGGATCACAAGGGAGAAGTAGACGGGGATGCCGGCGATCAGCAGCGCGACAATGGCGCGCGTACCGCGCACGGTCACGGAGAACAAGGTAAAGACGACGACCGACCACATCGCCACGAACTCGGTCGCGAGGAGAGCTGCAGCGACCGCGCCGAGGACAACGAGGATCAATCCGAGCATGCGCCGGAATCGGCCCAGGACGAGGCCTGCCGCCACGAGAACGACGCCCGTGTAGCCGAGCGGCGGTTCACCGGACAGCCCCAGCACGAAAATTTCGGTGACCACAGCGGCCCAGCTCAGAATCAGAACCACGCGGTCGAGGAGTTGGCCGCGCAGAAACCAGGCCAACCCCGGCGATGCCGACGCGGCGGTGTTTGATGTCATCCCACGATTATCGTTCACTCGCTGCTTCTTTCTATTCTGCAATGCACGGCGCCGGGGCAAGCAGAAGCTCGCATCACGTGTCCCACAACACGGGACTCGCCGGCGTCCGGACGGGCGAGAGGGCCCCGCAGTGCTGCGGGGCCCTTCCGTCAGGGGAAACTCATCAAGCGTTCACGAGAGCACGTTCCTCGTGGGCGTCCTCGTGAGCGTCGCCGAGGCCGTGGCCTTCGGTGTCGAGGTTGGGCAGGATCTTGTCGAGCCATCCGGGGATCCACCAGGCACCGTGTCCGGCCAGCGAGAGGAGGGCCGGCATGATGATCATTCGCACCAAGAAGGCGTCGGCCAGGACTCCGACCAGAAGTCCGAACGCGGTCTCGGCCGCGAACGTCATCGTGCTGGAGGCGAAGCCGCCGAACACGAAGCCCATGATCAGCGCGGCAGCAATGAGCACGGGTCCGGACTTTCGGAAACCGGTCATGATCGCGTCCTTCGGGGACCGTCCGCCGACGTATTCCTCGCGGATACGTGAGACGAGGAACACCTGGTAGTCCATTGCCAGGCCAAACAGCACCCCGACAAGGATGATCGGCAGCAGGCTCATCATCGGGTCGCCCTGGGGTGCCTGAATGATGCCCTTCAGCCAGCCCCACTGGAACACGGCCGTGAGCGCACCGAATGCGGCTCCAAGCGAGAGCAGGTACCCGACGGTGGCGAACAGCGGCACGAGCAGCGACCTAAACATCACCATCATCAGGAGGAAGGAGAGGATGACGATCACGGCGACGTATTTGATCAGGGCCTGGGTCATGAGGGCCGTGGTGTCGAGCCCGATCGCGGTCTCACCGGTAACTTCGAGGTGCACTCCGCTGATGCTGGAGGCGTCGTCGCGGATGTTTTGGACGAGGTCTTTCGTGCCCTCGTCGATGGGCCCCCCGGCCGGGATGACCGTGATGAGTGCCGCGTCGCCGGCACGGTCCACGGCGCCGGGAATGACGGCGCTGACGTTGTGGAGTCCTGCGAGTTCGCTCTCGATCGTCTTGATCTGGCCGGAAATCTTGTCGCCCTCTGCGAGGACCATCAGGGGCGACTGAACGCCGCCGAACTTGTCCACGATGAGGTTGTAGGCGTGCCGCTGGGTGGAATCGGGGCTGCTGCCGCCGGGGATGTTCGCAGCCGTCTTCATGCTCATGAACGGCACGGCCAGGACGGCGAGGACCGCCACGGCTCCGAGCAGCATCGGCAGCGGACGGTGGGTGACCGTCTTGCTCCAGCCCCCAACGAAGGAGCGGCGCGTCAGCTCCGTTTCCTTGATCTGGCCGTCCAGCAGCTTCTTGCGGTCCTTGCGCGAGAGCGCCTTCAAACCCAGGGACTTCATGAGGACGGGCAGCAGTGTCAGTGACATCAAGACGGCCACGATGACCGCGAAGGCTCCCGCCAGGCCCATGTCGCGGATGGCGGGGATGTCTGTGATCCAGAGACCGACGAGCGCGATGATCACGGTCAGGCCCGCGAAGACGACGGCGGTCCCGGCAGTTCCGGTGGCGCGGGACACGGCGTCGTCGACTCTTCGCCCGGCGCGTAGCTCTGCGCGGAAGCGGGTGAGGATGAAGAGGGAGTAGTCGATGCCGACTGCCAGTCCAAGCATGCTCGGCAGGGTGATCGTGGTGGAGTCGATGGGATGGATTGCCGACCAGGCGACGACGCCGATGGTGCCGATGGCCACGCCGGAGATCGCGACGAGCATATTTGCGCCGGCCGCGACAAGCGACCCGAACGTGATGAGCAGCACCAGGAACGCGATGAGGATACCAGCGACCTCACCAGGGCCGAACGCTTCGTAGCTGTCTTCCGCGATGGCACCGCCGACCTGGGTGGTGAACTGGGAGCCCTGGTCCTGGGCGAAGCCGACGACCTTTTCGTAAGTCTCCGCGCCATTGTCATCGGTGATACCGGTGAACTCCAGGGTGGACACGACTGTGGTGCCGTCTTTGGAAATGTAGGGGCGTAGAACGTTGTAGGGGTCGCTGACCGATTGCACGTGCGGCAGCGCTTCGGCCTGGGCCAGGGTCGACTCGATGGCCGCCTTGGTGTCAGCGTCGTTGACGTTCGCAGCGCCGTGTGTCTCGATGACGAGCTGCAGCGTCTTCTTATCCGGGCTGCTGTTCATGTCGGGGAACTTCTGCTGCACCGTCGCGAGGGCATTCGCTGCGCTCGTCGACGGCATGCCGCCCGTCGAGCCGCTCATGTCGGACGACGTTGCGGTGATGCCGGTGAACACCGCGAAGATCAACACCCAGGCGGCGATGATGATGAACCGGTGCCGGGCGCTGAAGCGCCCGATCGCGGCAAGGACATTAGGCATGATGTACTCCAAGGAATTAGGGGGTGCCGCTGCACCGTTGGGGCGGCTGGCTACTCTCTAATGCTCCCCAAATGCCTTCTCGCAGTCATCGTTCGATCCGATCGATCGATGTACTGCATTTGGAGTAGTCCCGGCGCAAGGCCGTACTGCGATCGGCCTGCCGGGGCCTGAGCCCGTGGCTCAAGGGCCGGGCGAAAGCAGGTCCGCCCGGTGCGTCGCGGCTCCCGCAGGTATGCCGGAAGCCTGTACCTGCCGCCGATGAGCGCCCTCCCGCACCTGCGAGGCAACCGTCGAAATCAGCCCCGCTCCAGCGAATAGCCCTGGGGGACGGCGGAAATTGCAGCGGGAACTTGTGAGAACAAACGAGAACCTCATCCCTTCGAATCGGGAATCGGTCTTCTGGCAGCGGAATGTCTAAGCGATGAAATTGGCGTGTGTACAAAGTACACACTTTGGGCTTCGGACTGGGTCGTACTGGGGTCGGATCGGGCCGGATTCCGCATGTTTCCGGGACCTCCCAGTGTTTGCGGGGGCTGGAATTGCAGTTCGAGTCCCACCTCGGGCACGTGTTTTCCCTCTTCAGGGGCTTGTGGGCCGCTGGGTGTGCACAAACTGTTCACTGATGGGTCCCTGCGGGGCCCATTTTTGTTGGTGGCCGGTTTGGTCTGGCGGCTCCTTCTCTCGGCTTGGACAGCGGTGTTGCTGCGTACTCCTTCATGGCCGGGAGCGCTTGAAACTGCATGACTTGCGTGACTTGGCGCCAAATCGTCATTGTCATTCCTGCCGACAGCCGGAATTCCTCGATGCTGTTCTCGAGCATCGGGTGCGGGCCGGGTGAACCGATCGAGTTTGGTGACGACCAGGGTGCCACCGGCTCGGATAGGCGCAAGGGCTTCGTTCAGTCCCGGCCACTACTGTTCGGTCCGGTCGTGCCGTGGTCACGATTGATCAGGCCCTCGGGGACGACCCGTAAGCGCCTTATGCCGCTCTGTCAGATCCTGTTCGTTGGTGGAGCTCCGGGCGTAGCCGATGATCTGCGCGGAAAAGAGTGCAACTATCGCGATTGTCCAAGGTGAGCGGGACAGTTTGCGGCGGGGTATTCGCGAATCCAGGATTCCAGTATCTGTATCGGATTTCCCGCAGCGCCAGTGCCGGCGGTTGGTGTCGCGGTGGGGCCGGCATGCGGGACGCAGTGAGTTGTTTTGCCACGGCGGCGCGGTGAGCGGTCTCGGATATCCACAGCTCGGCAACGAACACCGTGTCGGTTGCTGGTCGTTAACCCCCACTTCGTAAACGAGACACCCAATTTATGAGTGTCCACACCTGCATCCTCCTCAAGTGGGGGTGTCTGATAGACACTGCCACCGTCCGTCCAGCCTGCGTAGCGTGGGGGATGTGGAAAGAAAAGAAGAAATCCGTGACTTCCTGATCTCGCGGCGCGCGAGGATCACCCCGGAGCAGGCCGGCATCCCCAACTATGGCGAGCTGCGCCGCGTGCCGGGCCTGCGCCGTGAGGAAGTGGCGCAGCTCGCCGGCGTGAGCACGGACTACTACACCCGGCTGGAACGCGGCAGCATCCGCGGCGTATCGGACTCGGTGCTAGACGCTGTGGCTTCCGCCCTTCAGCTGGATGAGGCAGAGCGGACGCATTTAATGGATTTGGCGAGGACGGCCAACACGCCGGCCCGGCGTACGGCGCACCGGCCGCCGCAGCAGCGGGTCCGTCCCGGAGTCTTGCGTTTGCTGGACGGGATGACCGGAGCGGTCGCTATGGTGCAGAACGGACGTTCGGACGTGTTGGCCGCCAACCTCTTGGGCCGAGCGCTGTACGGGCCAGTGTTCGAGTCCGCAGCAGCTGCTGGTCCGGAGACGCCAGGCCAGCTGCCGAACCAGGCACGCTACCTTTTCCTCGATCCGGGCGCCGGGGACTTTTACCCCGATTGGCGCGCGATCGCGGCCACCACGGTGGCGATGCTGCGCCTGGAAGCTGGACGGAACCCGCACGACCGGGCATTGAACGAGCTGGTCGGGGAGCTGACTACACGCAACGGGCTGTTCGCCGCGTTGTGGGCCGGCCATGACGTTCGGATCCACACCACTGGAACCAAGCGCTTCCACCATCCGGTCGCAGGGGACTTGTCGCTGCAGTTCGAGACGCTTCACCTTCCCGGCGATGAGGGACAAACCCTGTTCACCTTCACCGCTGAGCCCGGCTCTGCGTCCGAAACCGCGCTGGCTTTCCTCGCCAGCTGGGCCGCATCGCCTCCCGAAACCACCACCAGCGGATCTTCCCCGGATCTGCGCTCCCACGCGCGGCCCGGAACACTCAACCCAGGAAAGACAGAACATGACTGAACAAAACAACGACAGGACCGAACAAAAGGTCTGGTTCATCACCGGCGCCGGCCGCGGCATGGGCACCGACATCGCCAAGGCCGCTCTGGCCGCCGGACACACGGTGGTTGCCACCGGACGCAACCCGGAAAAAGTCACTCTGGCCGTGGGCGCGAGCGAGAACCTGCTGGCCGTGAAGCTCGATGTCACCGACCCCACCGCCGCTGAGGCGGCCGTGCAGGCCGCCGTCGAGCGGTTCGGCCGGATCGACGTGCTCGTAAACAACGCCGGCAACTTCTACGCCGGCTTCTTCGAGGAAATCACCCCGCAGGACTTCCGGAGACAAATCGAAACCACCATGTTCGGACCCATGAACGTCACCCGCGCGGCCCTGCCGGTCATGCGGGCCCAGCGCTCAGGCCTCGTCGTCACCATCTCCTCCACCGCCGGCATCGTCGGCGGGGAGTTCCTGACCGCCTACGCCGCGTCGAAGTTCGGTGTGGAGGGCTGGGCCGAGTCCCTGGCCCCGGAAGTCGCCCCGTTCGGCATCCGCACGATGATCGTTGAACCGGGATTCTTCCGCACCGAGCTCCTCACCCCGGAATCCACCAGCTACGCGGAACCCACCATCGAGGACTACGCCGAGCGCACCCAGCAGACGGTCACCGCGTGGAAGGGCATGAACGGCCTGCAGGGCGGGGACCCGGCCAAGCTCGCCGACGCCCTGATCCTACTGGCCGAGCTGGACGAACCGCCGCTGCGCTTCGCCGCCGGAGCCGACGCCGTCGGAGTCTTCGAGACCAAGGCCAAGGAACTCCAGGCCCAGGCCGAAGCCCACCGCGAACTCTCCAGCAACCTCGCCCACGACAACGCCTAACACCCACTATCGGCGCCGGCCGCGTCCCCAAACCTAGGGCGCCTGCCGACCGATCGATTCAAGCAAACCCCGCAACACTTCCGTGGGACGCACGTGGCTAGCGCCTGCCCAAAAACCGGCCCCAGCCGACGTCCCAAGCCTGAGTACCACAGCGAAAGGAAACACAACATGAAGAACGCACGCCTCGGAGGCCTGGAAGTCTCCCGCATCGGACTCGGCGCCATGACCATGGCGGGCACCTACACCAGCGAGGGCGCCCTAGATAATGTGGAGTCGATTCGCACAATCCACCGGGCACTCGAGCTCGGGGTCACGCACATCGACACCGCGGAGATTTACGGGCCGTTCCTGAGCGAGGAGATCGTCGGCCAGGCCATCAAGGGCCGTCGCGACCAGGTCAAGATCGCAACGAAGTTCGGCTTGGTCTCCCATTCCGGTGCCGGTCCGGGCGTGATCGACAGCAGCCCGGCGAACGTGAAGGCCGCCGTCGAGGGTTCCCTCAGGCGCCTCGGCACGGACCACATCGACCTCTACTACCAGCACCGGATCGACCGGGACACCCCGATAGAGGAGACCGCCGGAGCGGTCGCGGACCTGATCGCCGAGGGCAAGGTGCTGCACTTCGGGCTGTCCGAGGCATCCCCGGAGACCATCCGCCGGGCACACGCCGTGCAGCCGGTCTCGGCACTGCAGACCGAGTACTCGCTGTGGACCCGCGACGTCGAGGCGGAGATCCTGCCGCTGCTGCGCGAACTCGGCGTCGGCTTCGTCCCGTACTCACCGCTCGGACACGGCCTACTGACCGGCCAGATCCGCTCCGTCGACGACTTCGCCGACGACGACTGGCGCAAAACCAACCCGCGGTTCACGGGCGAGAACTTCCGCCGCAACCTCGCGATCGTCGACGAGGTGAAGGCCATCGGCGCCGAGATCGGCGCGACCCCCGCACAGACCGCCCTCGCATGGCTGCTGACCCAAGGGAACGACATCGCCCCGATCCCCGGCACCCGCCGGGTTACCAGGGTCGAGGAAAACACCACGGCCGACGGCATCGAACTCACCGGCGACCAGCTGGACCGGCTGAACGCCCTCCGACCCGCCGCCGGGGAACGCCACGACGAGGCCAACATGGCCTCGATCGAACGCTGATCCGAAGGGACAGAGCTGAGCAGCTCAAGACGATCGCCGAGACCGGGGACCTGTTTGTCTCCCCGGTCCGCGAGGATGGCACCACCCACGGCACGCCCACCAGACCTGGGCGCTGGTCGTCGGCGGCAACGTGTACGTGCGCGCCGCCAACGGGCAGGAATCCCGGTGGTACCGGGCCGCAGTCACCCAGAAGGCAGGACGCGTCCGCGTCGCGGGCACCTACCACGACGTGACGTTCGAGGCGGCCGGGACCACCGACGAAGCCGCGATCGACGCCGCCTACGAAGCCAAGTACCCAGGCAGCTCGGCCGTGCCGATCATGCAAGGCCACGGCCCGAAATCAGCCTCCATTCGAATCTCGCCTCGCTAGGCCCCAAGGACCACACCGCTGACGGGCATCGCGTGAGAGCTCATGGGCCGCGGCACGACCACCCAGCCGGCACCGCGCCGGCGGACACCAGCACCAAGACAAGCGGCGCGGATGCCCGATCCGCGCCCCGTCCTGCCGTCCCGACCGCAGGCCCGCCACACTCTCCAAGGAAACAGGAAGACCATGACCAACTCGGCCGTGACCCTCACAGAACGGGCCGCTCGCCCCCCGGAACCGGCTGCGCCCACGCGGTTCCCGTGGGTGCCGATCCTCGTTCTAGGGTTCGCCTGGTTCCTCGCCGTCGCCATCGAACTCAGTCCTGCCGGGCTGCTCGGCGGCATCGCGGCCGACTTGAACATCAGCACCGCAGCCGCCGGAACGCTCACTACGTCCTATGCGCTTGGCAACGCGATCCTGGTGCTCCCGCTGACCGCACTGGCCCTGCGCTTCTCGCGGCGCAGCGCACTCAATGTCGTCATGGTCGCTTTCGTCGGCAGCAACGTAATCGTCGCCGTTGCCCCGACCCTGGTCGTCGCCGACGTGGGCCGGTTCGTGGGCGGCGCCTGCTACGCGCTGATCTGCACCCTCTTCCCGGCAGTCGCCGTTCGCATCGCCGGGCCCCGGCACGCCGGGAAGGCCATCACCGTCGTCTTCGCCGCCACCAGCCTAGGGATTGCGCTCGGTGCACCCCTCGCATCGTTGGCGGGAAACGCCTTCGGTTGGCGGGTCACGTTCGTCGCTGCCGCCGCGCTTGCCCTGATCGCCGGCGCGCTGATGGCCCTTATCGTTCCCGCCGTGCGGGAACGCCAGGAGAAAGGCCTGTCGTTGATTCAGACGGCTCGGCTGCCCGGAGTGCTGCGTGTCGCAATCGGATGGGCACTGGTCATGCTCGCCCACTTCGTCGTCCTCACCTACATCGACGCCTATCTCGAGGACCTCGGCATCCCGAAGTACATCACCAGCGTCACCCTGTTCCTGATCGGGGCCAGCGGACTGGTCGGCACGATCCTGATCGGCCGACTTTGCTCCCGATCGGTGTACGCCGCCCTCGTGGCGGCGCCCATCACCGTCGCCGTCGGGTTCGCCGTGCTCTTCTTCAGCGGCGGGAACCTCGTCATCGTTCTCGTCGCCGTCGCACTATGGGGGCTGGGCATCGCCGCCGCAGTCGTCGTCTACCAACAAGCCATCCTGCTTGCCGGACGCCGGGCACCTGAAACGGCCACCAGCATCGGCGTGCTCCTCGCCCAGGCCGGCTTCGCCGCCGGCGCGACCGTCGGAGGCGTCACCCTCGACTCCGTCGGCGTCGCCACCATCCCACTGGTCGCCAGCGCCTTCGTCGTCGGATCGATCATCATCGCCACGACCCTTCGAAACACCATCCGCAACGCGGCCGCACAAGCCCCTGGCGCTGGAACCTACCTGCCCCAGACACCCCCGAAAAAGGACTGACCATGAAGAAAGCAATCACACTGATGATCGGAACGGCCGCGGTTCTCGCCCTTGCTGCCTGCTCCACCGAGTCAACATCGACGCCGGTCGCATCGCCCATGTCGACAATCACGGCCACGACGCCCGCGGCAGCCGCATCCTCGCCTGCCCCCACCGCAGAGCAGGTGGCCGGCGCCACGCCGATCACGATCACGATCGACGGCACCGCCATCGCCGCGACGCTCAACGACTCCGACGCCGCCCGCGACTTCATCGAATCGATGCCCGTCACGGTGCCCTCGATCCGGAACGCCGGCATCGAGTATTTCGGGGCAGTCGCCTCCCGACTCACCGAAACCGGCCCCTTCTATGACGATGTCCGCCCCGGCGACATCGTGTACTACGCACCCAAAGACGAAGTCGCACTGATCTTCAAGCCCACCAGTTCCCCGGGACAGCTCACCAAGATCGGCGAAATCACTTCCGACCTCAGCATCTTCGACGGACTGCCCGAAGACGCAGACATCCTCTACGCACTCGGCTAGATCAGCGCCTCGCGCAGAGGTTGGCAGAGAACCGTGTGAACACTGCGATCCAACTCCACTCGCCCTTTCGAGGACCTAGGTTTTGTCAGTCAACTCCGGGCGGACGGCTAGCTTTGCGAAGGCTTTAGCAGCACGCGGCACTCGCCGTGGGCCCATTCTCAGAACCAGGTCGGTTCGCGGCGCGCGTGGTGCTCCTCTATGGCTGAGACCTCGCCGTCTGTGAGGCCCAGGTCGAGGGCCGCTGCCGCATCGGGCAGCGAGCCGGAACCTTCGCCTTCATCCCTCACGTCTTCCGGGGCATGACCCGCAGCGAGGTGTCCTGGCGGATCTCCGACCACTACCCGCTCTGGTGCGAATTCCTGCTGGCCTGAGGCGAGGACCGGTCACAGGGCGGCTCCTCAGACGGGGATGCGGGCTCCTGAACCGCTGGGGCGGATCGGCTCGCTTGCGGGTTCGCCGAGCAATATTATGGCAAGCGAAGGGAGGCTGAATGGCGAAGGTACCGATCGTTTACAAGAGCACGCACCGGGTCAAGTTCTCCGAGCTCGACCCCTACAACCACGTGAGCACAGGGGAATACGCGACCTATTACGCAGATCACCGGATGGAGGGCCTGCGGGACTATGTCGGTTGGGATCTGGAGACCCTGGGCACATTGCCGTTCATGGTCTGGGTCCGGAGGATGGAGATTGACTTTCTGCGGCCTGCTCGGGGCGATCAGGAGATCACCATCACGTCGTTTGTGCGCGAGTTCCGCGGGCCCGATGCTCTTATCGAGTGCGCCATGGTCGATTCCGGCGGAACGAACGTGTCGCGTTGCGTCATGACTGTTGCCCACGTCGACAAGGAAACGAGTCGCGCGACGGACTGGCCGGCCGACGTCATGGCGTTGTTCTTCGAAAAAGAAGCCTCATGAACGCTTCGGGTCATGAACTCAGCCGGCTGCCGGGCAGATCGACGCCGGGGTCGCAGAAATGCCTCTATCTGGCGGCACGCATGCGCAGCTATGCTCTGGGCATGGGGATGCCAAAGCACTGAGAGACCCTGAATGCCTGGAAGCTTAGGCCGAGAATTGCCGCGGCAATTCCGGTGGGTTTGGCCTTCACCTGGGTCGTCAGAAACTTCAGTCCGGTGGCGCCTGACGCTCTGGCCATCCCGGTCGCATGCGTCGTAATCTTCACTATCGCGAGACGCTTTCCGCGCCGCAAACCGGCGATCAGAGCCGCTGAGACGCGGCGTTCAGCACCTGTCGAACTGTAGGCCGTTCCGTCCGGGCGCCCCGTGGTCCATGAAGCCGAGCAGGTCGCCGGCGGTGAGCCGTTCGGTGATGGCGCTGCGGAGGCGCGAGGGATACGGGTTCTCTAACGCCAGCAGTTCTTGTGAGCGGTATGCCCCGCGCATTTAGTCCGCACAAAGAAGAGAGGCACCTCTGCGGTTTGAAGTGCGGTGGTCCGATTGAGGGAAGCCGGGATGGCGAAATTGGGGTGTCTACATTGTGCACATTTCGTGCGTCGGATCGGGTCGTATGTGGGTCGGATCGGGCCAAATTCCTTATGTTCCGGGGGAGTCCAGTGTTGGCAGGGGCCGGAATGCAGTTCGAGTCCCACCTCGGGCACAGCATTCCCCCTCGTCAGAGGGGTTTTTGCTTTGACGTGTGTACCTTGACCCTGTTCGGGTCCCTCTGACGCCTGTTTCGGCGCTGGTGCCTGGCGCCGCGGTAGTCTGTTCGGTTGTGTGGGTGGCGGGGTCAGGGCACCGGCTAGTGGGCCCTCCGCTTTTTGGGTTGTCAGGTCATTCGGGCCTCCTTTCTGGCTCGTCACGGTGGGCGTGGGGGAGGGCTGGTTCCCGTTTGTCCGGCCAAGAGGGGTGTGCACGTTGTCCACACCGGAGTGGCGTTCCTGCCGTTGCTGCTTTGTGGCCCGCTCCTTGCCTGCTTCCCACGAGACGGGCAGGAAGATCCCCGGAAACCCGGGGATCTTCCTGCCTCAACTCACGCAACTTCAGGTTAGGGGTTTGCTGGGGCCGCCGGCCCATCCGCTGTGTCAATGTTGGTGAAATTGGCACCCTTTGATGATTGAGAAATTGAGCGATAACAAGATCACCGCAACGGCGGCGTTACGGGTCAGTTGCCGGGGGAATCGAGTTGCCTCTGGCGCAGGCAGTGCTGTCACACCGTGGGGGCGATGTTCTGGTTCAACCGGAATAGATTGGTGGGGTCGTATTCGTTCTTCAGTTCCACGAGCCGCCGGTATGTATCCGCCGGGTACGACGCCCGGACGAGCGCCGTATTCGCTTCACCTGTGAAATTCACGTAGGCCGCCACATCCGGACCGAGCGCGGACGTCACGCCCCGGGCCCATTCGACGGCATCCGCGAACCCTTCCGCCGTCGGCGTGCGCGCAATAACGTTGACGACGAATTCCTGGTCGCGGAGTGCGAAGGCCGTTGCTTCGGCCGGAACCCGGGCGACCGCGCCGCCAAGGTGGTGCAGGTGAATCTCCGTCATGGCGTTGGGGAATGCGGCAAACGAGTCCAGCAGCACGCGCACGGACGTGTCGTCGGCGGCGCGCAGAAATGCCGAGCGGAAATAGTTGTGCACGCCCCGCGGGTACAGCGGATCGAGCGCCTGCTGCCACCCCGCGTACGGGTTGGCCGCGAACACATCGGCGATGACCGTGCCCAATGACCGGAACGGCGCGGTGGCGGCCTCGCCGGCATCGAGATCACCAGACCAGCACCCTCCCACAGCGATGACTGGCTTGCCGTGCACCGATTCTGGCAGGAACGGGACCGGCGGCGCCGTGGTCATGTTGACCAGCGTGGTCAGTTCATCGGGGGCCGCCGCGCAGGCCGCCCGGTAGCCGCGCAACACCTGCTCCGCCTCTTCTGCGGGGTAGAAAACCAGGCCGGAAAGGACGATGGGCCCCACTTCGTGCAACTGATAGTCGAAGGACGTCACCACCCCGAAATTGCCGCCGCCGCCGCGCAGTCCCCAGAACAAATCGGGGTGCTCGTCGGCGCTGGCGTGAATAAACTGCCCGTCAGCGGTGACGACGTCGGCGCCGACCATGTTGTCGCTGGCCAGCCCGTGCTTGCGCACGAGCCAGCCGATGCCGCCGCCGGTGGTGAAGCCGGCGATGCCGGTCGATGACACCAGGCCACCGGTCACCGCAAGCCCGAATTGCTGGGTCTCTGCATCCACGTCCTTCCAGGTACACCCTGCCTGTGCCGCCACGCGGCGGCGGGCAGGGTCCACCTGGACCCCCTTCATCAGCGAAAGGTCCAGCACGATACCGTCGTCGACGGTGGAAAACCCGGGGATCGAATGGCCACCGCCGCGAACCGACAACGGCAACCCCTCGCTGCGAGCGAGATCGACGGTGCGGATCACATCTGCCACACCCGCACAGCGTGCGATGAGCGTCGGGCGCCGGTCGTGGGCCCCGTTCCAGATGCTGCGTTCGTGGTCGTAGTCCGCGTCCCCTGGCCGGACGACCTTGCCGCGCAGGCCGGCGGCGAACTCGGCGATGGTGGCCTCGCCGATGCGGGTCGGCCTAGTCTGCGTCGTTGTCACGATGCGTTCCTCCTGATTGCTGTTTGTTTGTCAGATCCATTTGTCAGATCCAGCAATCACGCTAGTGAACCGTACTCAACGAGCACTCAACGCCGTCTCAACATCATCACCCGAGTCCCGCCTACGCAGTGCGGCCAGCCGCTGACCGGCGATGAGGCATCTCGTTCGGTCGAAAATCGCCCCAGCCCTGTCAATTTCGCGGGCCGCCCGATGCGGGTCGCCGAGCTCGTTGGATAGCTCCGCCACCATCAACCGTTGCCAGCCAGTGTGTCGCCGCCATGGAGCGACCTTTTCCGCTGCCTGCCTGTACATTTCTCGCGCTGCCCGGACCTCCCCGGAGATCAGTTCGGCGGCACCGAGAATGGTCAGCGTGGCGCCCATCCCCACCTGATCTCCCGCGGACTCAAACCCTGAAAGGCAACGCCGAGCGTCTGTCAGGCCGCGGTCGATATCACCACCCATGACGCGGAGCAGGGCGATATTAATCTCGGTCAGCAGCTCGCCGCGTCGGTCGCCCAGGCCGAGCCGAAGCTCCCGCGCCATGGACAGGGCCTCATCGGCCGCGCTGTGGTCGCCACAGTCGCGCAGAATGCAACCAAGTTGGTGAAGTGTTTGCGCCCTAGCCAGGTCATCTCCTAACTCGGCGAAATGTTCGGCTGCATCCGTGATGACGGATATCGCAGACTGTGTGTCTCTCGAAAGCCTGGCCGCGTAGCCGATCGCGGACAGCACGTAGCCTTTGGCTTGGACGACGCCAACCCGCCGGCCCAGCAGCAGCGTCTCCTCGACGCAGGGGACCAACCGTCCGGCGATCGGGACCAGTTGCAGGCTGGGCGTGATCACCGGCAGGAAGGGTGGGGTGCTGGTCTCAGACTGTGCGAGTTCGCTCAGGCAGGCGTTTAGGTGACGGGCGGCGAGTGGTCCGTCCTCCCGGGACAACGCGCACTGGCCGAGCAGCCAACTGCTGGCAGCGCAATGTTCGGGTCTGCCACCCTCGACTGCCTCGGTGTGCACGTCGGCTGCCAGCTGTTCGGCCTCGTCCAAGTCGAAAGTGCTCCAGGCGAGCGAGGTCTCAATGAGCCGGGCCATCGCCACCTCGTCGGGGGTGCCGATCTCCCGCATAATTGCCAGGGCCTCCGCGCCAAGCGCCCGATGCCGATCGCCGCGGCCCTGCCGGCTGTCCAGCCCGGTCAGACCGATCAGAGCGGCCGCGCGAGGCCGGGTCGAGTCGGGAGCCACCGCCAAGGCACGCTCGACCCAACGTGCTCCCTCGACCGCGTGACCGCGGACGAACCAGAACCGCCACAGGCTGGCGGCGAGTCTGAGCGCGGTCTCGGGCTCATGGGCGCACGACCAGCGCAGCGCAGCGCGCAGGTTGTCGTGCTCGCCGTCGAGCACCTTCGGCTGTTCGATGACCACCCCGGTGGCCCGTTCGGGATTGTGAGATTCGGCGACGGCAAGGAAGTAAGCGCAATGCGCAGCCGCCAGTTGAGCCGCCTCACCTGCATGATCGAGATTCTCGTGGCCAAACTGGCGGACCGTCTCCAATTGCCGGTATCGGGTCCCGGCGCCCCTCCTTTCGGTGACCACCAAAGACTTGTCCACCAGCTTGGCCAACAGGTCGAGCAGTTCGATCTGCTGGAGGAGCGCGTCAGCGCAGACTGCTGCCACAGCGCCGAGGGTGAAACCACCAGCGAACACAGACAGCCGGCGCAGCAGAACCTGTTCCGGTTTGGTGAGCAGTTCGTGGCTCCATTCCAAGGTGCCACGCAGCGTCTGGTGCCGCGTGACGCCGCTGGTTCCCCCGCCGAGCATGGACAAAGCATCGCCCAATCTCTGGACGATCTCGGCGGGTTCGAGTACCGCGGTTCTGGCTGCGGCCAATTCCAGGGCCAGCGGCATCCCGTCGAGCCGTCGGCACAACTCTGTCACCCCCTGCGCGTTGTCGGCGTCGAGCGCGAAACCCGGCCGGACCTGCGCTGCCCGCTCAACGAAAAGCCGGACAGAAGGCAGACGGCCCAGCACTGCCAGGTCGAGAGCGTCGGTCCGCAGGGGCGAGGGCAGGGGCAATGACGGCACCCGGTAGGTGTACTCTCCGTCGGCATGGAGTGGCTCCCGGCTGGTGGCCAGCACTTTAACCCCAGGGGATCCGTCGAGTAACGCGACGACGAGTTGCGCACAGGCCGCGAGCAGGTGTTCGCAGTTGTCCAGCACGAGGAGCAGCGAGCGTCGCCGCAGTTGGTCGACCAGCGCTTGCACGCGGCTTGGTGCCGCGCCGGAATCCAACCCGAGGACCTCGGCTACGGCATCGGCCACCAGTAGCGACTCCCCAACGGCCGCGAGGTCGACGAACCAGACTCCGTCCACGTACTCGGGACGAACTGTCTTCGCGGCCTCCAATGCCAGTCTGGTCTTGCCGCTGCCGCCAGCCCCGGTGAGGGTGAGCAGGCGAGCATGGCGCATCAGCCGCTCGACGTCAACGAGCTCACGCTCGCGCCCGATGAAGCTTGTCAACGGGGATGGCAGATAACCGATGGCATCCACTTTGCCGGTCACGCCGGCGGGCTGGTGGAGGCGCTCCTCGGGCGGCGAGCCGGTCAACAACTCGCGAAACAGTCCCATGGTCCGGGTGTCCGGGTCGGTCCCGAACGCGTCGAGGAGTTCGTCGACCAGCCGCTCATATCGTGCCAAGGCTTCCGACCGCCGGCCCATTCCAGCCAGCACCAGCATCTGCGCGCGCACGGCTCCCTCGTGGACGGGGTCGGATTCGAGCGCRTGGGTGAGGATGACCAGCGCTTCCTCCGGTGCGCGCTGCGCCACCGTGGACGCCAGTTTCACCAGTACCTCGCGATGGATTTCCCGGAGCTCATCGCGGCGTGTCGTCAGCCAATCCGCATCCGGCAGATCCGGCAGAAGATCACCACTGTACAAGTCGGCCGCATCGCGCAGGCTTGCCTCGACACCCGTAGCCAACGCTGCCACGGCCGAACGCTCGAACTGCAGGACATCGACAACGACCGGGCCCGTGTTATCCAGCACGACCACGTCACCACGGATGGCGAGCAGCCCGTCGCTGCCGGCTCCAGCGCCAGCGAGCGTACGGCGAGCGACGTACAGGGTCTGATGCAGATTTCGTGCGGCGGCCACCGCCTCCATGTCAGGCCACAGGCGGTCCAGTACCTGCTCGCGACGGCCACGCTGACCACGCGCCAGCGCCAGCATCGCCACCACGGCCTTTGCCTTCTGCAGCCGCCAGTGGCTGTTCTCGACGGCGTTCCCGTTGACGTACACGATGAACGAGCCGAGAAGCTGGATGCGCAACCCGCTTTGGGTAGGCTTCATGGTTCTTCAGTATCCGCTCGCCAACCGGCGTTGTCGAACAACGAAATTTCCCACACGCCCGCTGCCTTGGCGCACTCTGTGAGCGGCCCATCACTAGCAAGCAAACCACCAGAACCACAGCAGCCAATCGCCCCCGTCCGGCTGGATTCAGCAGTTGGGGAAAGTGCGGTTTCCGCTGACATCGGCTTGGGCCCCGTCCAGGAACGCACGCTTACGCTGCCCACAACCGGGGACAATCCTCATGGGTTATCCGCCGCTACGGCTGTGAGGGAGCTACCCCAATGGCTCCCCATTCCAGCCGTGGATAACCCGAATCGACTCCCGGCTGTGGACAGCTGGAGTGTTGGCCTCGGAGCCAGATCCTAGAGCTGCCCGGCCCGCATTGCGGCGATGACCCCGCCGTCCATGAGGAGGTCCGAGCCCGTGATGAAGGCGCCTTCGGGACCGAGGAGGAAGGCCGCAGTGGTAGCCACTTCGGCTGGGGTGCCCATGCGCCCGGCGGCTGAGGTCTGGATCATGGTGCGGTATCCTTCGGCGAACGGCCCCGACATCTCGTCCTGGGCGAGCGGGGTGGAGATGATGCCGGGGCTCAGGGAGTTGATGCGCGCCCCGCGTTCACCCCAGGTGAGGGCTGCCGCCTGGACGCGCAGGGCGTTGCCTCGCTTGGCCAGGGTGTAGGCGGCGCCGGAGTCGCCCACTTTCCCGGCGGCGAGGAAGGGCAGGTCCAGAAGTTTCCGCCGTCGGTGTATAGGCCAGCGCGTGTTCGACCTCCCGGGGATAGCCGTCGCCCATGTGCCCGGCCATGCTGGAAATGACGATTCCGGACCCGCCCGGAGCGATGACCCGGCCGAATTCTTCCAGGATGTAGGCGGTGCCGAGAAGGTCAACGCTGAGCACCCGTTCGGTCGTTGCCTGGACCGGGGACACCCCGGCGGCGAGGACGACGCGGGTGACGTCTCCCAGCGATGCGGCGGTGTCAGCTAGGGCGGCGACGGCGTCGTGGTTGGAGATGTCGATCGGGTGGGTGGTGACGTCGTAGCCTTCGCCGCGGAGCTGCCCGGCGGCGGTGTTCATGGTTTCCTCGCTGTAGTCGGCGAGCAAGACCTTCCGGCCGATGCCGGCGGCGCGGCCGATCGCTACTCCGATGCTGCCCGAGCCGATGATGACTGCTACTTCTGCTGCCATGGTGGTTTCCTCTTTACTTTCGTTTGGCTTTGGCGGTGTTGTTGTTTAGAAGGTTCGTGCCTGGGAGTGGCTGGCTTTCCACACACCGCCGGCGCGGACGTAGGTCGTGGTGGACACCAGCGGCCAGGTCCCCCGGGAGCCGTAGATGGTGGCGTCGATCAGGGTCCTTGTGACGGCGACGGCTGAGTCGTTGTCGATGGTGAAGGTGGCGGAGAGCTCTTGGACGTCGCGGAGGTGCACAATCCAACCTCGGCGACCGGGTCTTCCCCGCAGCCCTGGCCGGGAAAACCGCCAATGTGCTCGGCAACGCGGCCCAGCCCCACACTTACACCTACATCCCAGACATCGGCGAAGGTCTCGCCGTGCTCGGCGGACACCCCGACGCCCCGGGAGAAATCTGGCACCTGCGCAACGACCCCGAAACCCGCACGACACGAGAACTCGTCGACATGATCTACAAACTTGCCGGCCAGCCCCGCGCCAGGCTCCGCGCCGTGCCGCCGCTGCTCCTGCGCGGCCTCAGCCTCATCAACCCCACTGTTCGGGAACTCCTTGAAATGCAGTACCAATTCGAGGAACCCTTCATCGTCGACAGCAGCAAAATAGCGGACAGGCTCGGTCTCAGGGCAACACGTCTCGATCAGGCCATCGCCGAGACACTCCTGGATTACGGCGCTGACGAATCCCCGCCCGGCTGAAAACCCTCTAGAAGGGCAACTTGCCATTCCGGGGTCAGGACTGCGGCCAAGTCTGATTCGGTGGCCGCTGTCGACGGCCCAGGGGCGGCTCAATCAACCTGGTCCGAAATGCCCAACCAGCAGCCGTGAAGATACAGGAGTGGGCTCAACGTAACGCATACAGCCCCAGCGCCAGGGGAGCAACCAGCCGGCACATCTCAGAGTCCCACGACGGCGCGCAAGGGTGATCTGGACTTAGGCGCTCCGCCGCACGGCTAGCGGAGATCGTTCCTGACCTGACGGGTCACGTATGCGCTGCTATCGGCGTTTCGACAAACGTGTCGCTGGTGTTTGCGCCAAGCCCTTTTGGCCAGGGCGGCATCGTTGGACACGACTCGATTTGTCACGGTATCCGTGCCGCATCAGTCATGGGCGCGGGCTCCCGACTTCAACCGTCGGTTTTCCCCGGTGTATTGGCACCGGATCCAGATCCTGAGTTCCACCCAACGGTCGGTTTCAGTGGATACGCGACGCAGATTTGCCGCCCGCCGACAGGCAACGCCATGGGCACAAGGGACAAGTCCTTGATCATCACCACTCACCCGGGGGACGTCAGGTGAATCCGGCTCTCTAATATCCTGCCTCGGGCGAACGCCCCAAGTGTGCCTGAGGCGACGTAGCATCAAGGTATGGGGGCAGCCAGGAGTGTGGCGAAATGTTTGAGCGATTTACGGACCGTGCCCGTCGCGTAGTTGTGCTTGCCCAAGAAGAGGCGCGCATGCTGAATCACGGTTACATTGGTACCGAACACATCCTCTTGGGTCTGATCCATGAGGGTGAAGGTGTTGCCGCCAAAGCCCTTGAATCCTTGAGCATTTCGCTCGACGGTGTCCGCGAGCAGGTCCAGGAGATCATCGGCCCGGGCCAGCAGGCGCCTTCCGGCCACATCCCCTTTACCCCTCGTGCCAAGAAGGTCCTGGAGCTCTCGCTGCGCGAGGCCCTGCAGCTGGGCCACAACTACATCGGTACCGAGCACATCCTCCTCGGCCTCATCCGGGAGGGCGAAGGCGTTGCCGCCCAGGTGCTCGTCAAGCTCGGCGCCGACCTGAACCGGGTCCGCTCGCAGGTCATCCAGCTGCTCTCGGG
>NZ_JBFUAF010000024.1:0-75437 GCF_056406415.1 Arthrobacter sp. P1_C12_2
ACCTTCTCACCTTCTCCGGCACGGGCGGGAACATCGCGACGTACTGCCAGATGGAGGATCCGGTGAACCCGACCACGGTGTCCACGCCGAGGGCCTTGGCGAGCCGGGCGGTGTGTTTCATTTCCTCCGCGGCGCGGGTGCGGACGCCCTCCGGGTCGCCGTCGCCCCAGACCTTGGCCCCGACGATCGCCTCGTGCCGGAAGTCGATCGGGTCGTCGCACACGGCCTGGCCTTTGAGGTGGTTGGAGATGGCCCAGACCTTGAGGTTGTACTTCTGAAGCACGGCGAGCTTGGATTCGACGTAGCCGGGCTCGTCCCAGCGCCAGGCGTCCAGGTGGTCGCCGGAGACGGCGATTTCCAGGCCGTCGTAGCCCCAGCCGGAGGCCAGGCGCGCGACTTCCTCGAAGGGCAGGTCGGCCCACTGGCCGGTGAACAGGGTGTACGGGCGGGGCATGTCAGGCTCCTTGGCTTTACTGGATTGTCCGGTTTTGGTCGGATCGTCGGTTTCGGGTCGACTTGTCCGGATCACAGGTTCTCGGTCCGGCTATATATTGCAATGCGTGCTGCCTTTTTCGGATTCCGTTCTTGAGGTCCGGGGACTGCAGATCGGGTACGGCCGGGAAAATACCGGGTATTGCCGCTGCAGCCCCCGGATTATGTGGTGAGTCCGGGATTCTCAGATGGCTTGGGCTTTCTTCATGCAGTCCCTGACGTAGGCGTCGGACGCGCGAAGGTGTCCACCGATTTTTTCGAAGCTCCATCCCTGCGTTCCGTGGCATTTGAGGCTGGCGACGCCTTCATACCCGACACGGCGCAGCGTTTCCAGCATTACGGAGTGATCCAGTGTTCCGTCTGGGCGGGGGAGTTGCTGGTCGGCGGGACCGAAGTTCAGCCCGTCTGTGCCGTGGCGGTAGGCGCGGTCGATGTCCCAGATGTAGTAATAGAAGAGCCGTTTGCGTTCGGCGAGGAACGTGATCGCTTCGCTGATCGTGTCCTGCATCACCCACAGGTGCGGGGGAGCGATGCAGACGCCGAGGTAGGGGTCGTCGATGTCGCGGATGAGCCGTTTCATCTGGGCGAGGGTGTCAACGCCTTCGTCCCAGCGCTGGTCTTCGTTGGCACCGGATTCGAAATCGGCGGCGAAAGGTACGGTGAGATGGTTTTCGACCGCGATCCGGACTCCGCGGCGCGCGCCTGCTTCGACGATGGGTGGCAGGAAGGTAGAGACGAAGTCCGGATAGTTGGCTTCGCAGTCGAAGATGAGGGTGTCGATTCCGAGGTCAGCGGCGAAATCAACGCGTTCAAGGATCTCGTCCTGGGTCTTTCCGTAGACGGTGAGGCCGCAGGGTTTGATCCCGTATTTGTCCAGCACCCCAAGGATCTTGCCGGGGTCATCTCCCGGGTTGACGTGGTGGGCCAGCGGTGCGGCGGAGGACCAGAGGTTGACTTCTTTGAAGCCGATATCGGCAAGGTCGCGGATCGAGTCTTCGAAGCCGTGGTCGTGGTAGGGGACGAGTTCGGCGGCGTATCTGAACATGGGTTCTCTCCTTCGGAGGGTCTGACGGGGTTTACCAGACGAAGACGGCTTTTTCGGTTTCGCGTTGGTCGAAGGCGCGGAAGGCTTCCTCAGCCTGATCGATGGAAAAGTCGTGGCTAATGAGCTTTTCGACCGGAATTTTCTGGTCGATGACCAGGCGCACGATTTCTTCCCAATCGCTGATGGGGAAGTACCAGCCGCCCACGACGGTGAGCAGTTTTCTGAGCATCTGGTCGCTGGGATTGATCTGCGTGGCCCGCGACTCACCGACGAAAGCGACGGCGCCGAGCTTGGCGGCGGCGTCCAGGGCAGAGTTCTGCCCGGCGGGGTTGCCGGAACAATCGATGCAGACGTCCGCTCCGCGGCCTTGGGTGAGGTCCCGGATCTGCTGGACGGCGTCGGCTGTTGTGCTGTTGATGACGGCGTCCGCGCCGAGCGAGCTGGCCTGTTCGAGCCGATGGTCGATGACGTCGACGGCGATGACACGGGCGCCGAAGGCCTTGCCGATGAGTACCGCGGCCGATCCCATTGGTCCCATGCCGAAGACGGCTACGGTTTTTCCGCCGGCCACGCCGAGCTGCTTCTGCACGTGGTACTGGCTGCCGACCATGTCCGTCATGACCGCGCCGGCGCGGAAGCTGAGTTCGTCTGGGAGCTGAAGACAGTTGCGTTCGGGGAGCACGAAGTAGTCGGCGTCACCGCCGTGGACGTCGAAACCGAAACACTTCCACTCGTCACACAGCATCATATAGCCGCTGAGGCAGTACTCGCAGAATCCGCAGCCCAGGGCAAGGTAGCCGGCGACACGGTCGCCTTCTTTGACGTGGGTCACGGCGTTCCCTACCTTGACGACTTCGCCGGCTGCCTCGTGCCCGGGTATCACCGAACCGTGGCCGGCGCCTTCGCCGCCGACGATCGGGGTGCCGTAGTAGATGCTCATGTCGCTGCGGCAGATCGCGGACGCACGGGTCCTCACCAGCACCTCATGCGGTCCCGGCTCCGGGACGTCGCGTTCGACGACGTTGACTCTTTTGTCACCGGGGAGGATGACTGCTTTCATCTTTTCTTCTCCAATACTCATTTACTTGACTGCACCGAAGGTGAGGCCGGCCACCATCTGGCGGCGCAGCACGACCATGAGCACCAGGATGGGCGCGACGATCAGGGTCGCGGCCGCGGTGATGCTGCCCCAGTCCGTGCCGTACATACCGGTGAACTGTTGCAGGCCGACCGGAGCGGTCTTCGCTCCGCTGCGGGTCAGGGACAGGGCGAACAGGAATTCGTTCCAGGACAGGACGATGGTCAGTACGGCGGCCGTCGCGACGGACGGCACGAGCAGGGGCCAGATGATCCGGCGGAGAACCTCCCATGTAGAGGCGCCGTCGACCATGGCGGCTTCCTGGATCTCATAGGGCAGCTGCAGGATCGAGCTGCGCAGGATCCAGACCACGATGGGCAGGTTGAAGGCAGCGTACGGGATGATCAGGGCGGGGTAGGTGTCCATGAGCCCGAGCTTCCCGGCGAAGACGAAGACCGGGATGACGGCGACGATGGGCGGGAACATGTAGGTCGACAGGATCCAGGATGAGAGCCCCTTGCGGGCCCGGAAATCCCTCATGGTCAGGGCGTATGCAGCCGGGACCCCCACGACGATGGCAAGGGCGGTGGCACCGAGACTGACGATTGCACTGTTGGTGAGCAGCTGACCGAAGCTTTCGGATTTGCCGTCGCCGGCTGACAGTACGGAGGCGTAGTTGTCCAGGGTGGGCTGGAAGATCCATGCCGGGGGGATCTGGTTGGCGATCCCGGCCGGCTTGATGGAGGTGATGAACATGAACAGCAGCGGCACAAGGCCGATCAGGAGCCATGTCCACAGGAAGGTACGTCCGATGATGACGCGTGCCACGGTACCCCCGCGGCTGGTTGATGATGTTGTTGACATTACATTTCCTCAGGGTCTGCTCGGCGGCCGATGATACGCAGCATGAAGGGGATAAGGAGCGAAAGGATGATCAGGAAGACCACGCCCAGGGCGCAGGCGAGACCGACGTTGAAGCTTTGAAGGCCGACGCGGTAAATGCCCAGGTTGATGATTTCGGTGGATTCACCGGGGCCGCCACCGGTGAGGATCTTGAATGAATCGAAGGTCTTGAAGGCCTGGATGGTACGCAGCACGGCTGCGATGGCAATGAACGGCACCATGGCCGGAAAGGTGATGTGCCGGAACATCTGCCATGGGGTTGCACCGTCGACCATGGCTGCTTCCCTGGGTTCCCCCGGCAGGGACTGAAGGCCGGCCATCAGGATGAGGGCGATGAAGGGGGTCCACTGCCACATGTCGAGAATGACCAGTACGATCCATGCCGACGTCGGATCACCGAGCAGGTCGATGCCTTTGGGGAATCCGAAGACGCCGAGGTAGTAGCCTACCCACCCGTAGTTGGGGTTCAGCAGCTGCTTGAAGACCATTGCCGCGACCGCCGGGGTGACGGCGAAGGGCAGCAGCATGAGGGCGGCCCCGACCTTGTTGGCGCGGGTCTGGGCCGCTAGCGGGAGTGCCAGGGCGAAGCCCAGGATCATCTCCAGGATCACCGCGATCGCAACGAAGCCGAACGTTATCAGGAACGCGTGCTGGACCGAGGCGTTGGTGACCGCCGTGATGAAGTTATCCAGTCCGACGAATTTGCCCACGCCCCCGAGGATCTTGTCGTTGCGGAAGGCTGAGTAGAAGATAAAAATGGCCGGGGCCACCGTCATTAGCAGCAGGACAAACATGGCCGGGGCCATGTAGACCCACGGGGTCGAACGTTTTTTCCAGGTCAGCGGCTTCCTGTCCCGCGGGCCTGCCGTGGCAAGGCCGTCCGCGGGGCGGGAAGCGTCAACCGTCAAGGTCGCATCCAGTGGTGCGGCGGTTGTTTTCATAATCGATACTCCTTGGGCGACCATGAACGGTCCGATGGATTAGTAGCCGGCCGAGTTAAGGAGGGCCGAGACCTTGTCTGACGCGGACTTGAGGGCATCCGATGGCGAGGAAGCGCCGGTTGCTGCGTTGTTCACCGCGACAGCCACCTCGTGGCTGACTTCGGTGTAGTTGGTCAACCGTGCTCGGCCGACGCCTTCTGCGAGGGATTTTCCGAGGGTGTCGTAGAAGGGCGCGAGGGGGTTATCTCTCTTGATGCTGGCAAAGACGGAGGTCCGGCTGGGGTGCAGGGACTTGGCGGTCATCGTTGTTTGCTGCTCGGCGGCGGTCAGCCAGCTGATCCCCTGGTAGGCCCATTCCTTGTTCTTGGAATTCTTGTTGACACTCAGCATCCAGGTCCCGAAGTGGGGTCCGGCGGCCTTCGCGGTGGGCACCGGGGCATAACCGATGGTGCCGCCCTTGACGTTGTCACCGAGCTTGAGGTCGTGGTAATTGATCGTCATGGCGGTCAGCCCGCTGCCGAACGATTCGGCGGTTGTACCCCAGTCCGCTGACGTGCTGCCCGGGGGAACATGTCCGCTTTGCGCCAGCTTGGCGTAGTAATTCAGCGCTTGGACTCCTTCGGGCGTGTCGAATGCGGGCTTGCCGTTCTGGTCTGCCAAGGTCCCGTCCCCGCCCTGGGATGCGAGCAGGGTCTTGAAGTCATCGGTGGCCCAGTCGCCGACACCTGCCATGACCGTGGTGCCATAGAGCTTCTTGTCCGGCTGGGTGAAGAACTCCGCCGCCTGGGCGTAGTCGTCCCAGGTCTTTGGGACTGTGAGGTCCTTACCGTATTTGGCCTTGAAATTCGCCTTCTGGGCCGGGTCGTTGAACAGGTCGCTGCGGTAGGCCATGACGGCCACGTTCGACTGGATCGGCATCCCGTACACGTCGAATCCTGCATTCCTTATCGCGGATGCGTCGGGCTTTGCCGTGGGATCCGGGTAGCGTTTGATCGGGGAATCRGCGTTGTAGACGGCTGTGTCGTAGAACACCTTGGGGATGAAGTCGCCCACGTTGGACTGCGGGCCGTCGGGGTTCAGGGCCCCGTTCTCGAGGTACTGGTTCAGGGGTTCGAGGTTCTGTACCAGGGCCGGTGCCCACGGAGTGTCGACGACGACAATGTCGTAGTAGCTGCTGCTGGAAGCGAACTCGGAGAAGACCTTCTGCTGCAACGCGTCGTACGGCTGGTTGTCGATCTTCAGATCGATGCCGAACTTTTCTTTGAACTGCGGCACCAGCGACGCGACGGCGGCGCTGTTGGCTTCATCGGTGGTGTAGAGCATCCGCAGCTCCGCCGGTTTGGCCGCCGCCGTGCTGGGTGTTGATGACCCGCCCGTGCATGCGGTTGCCAACAGGGTTACGGTGAGCGCGGCTCCCAAGCCCGCTACGATGCGTGACCGCTTGACGCGATCGAGAGATCGGATCATGCTACTGCCTTCCTTAAGCCATGGGCGCCCCATGCGTCGAGCCCTACCTGGATGATTTTCATTACTGCACTCCTTCTAGTTCTTTTACGGATGGGACGTCGACCCACTCGCCGCACTTGCTGGATTCGATGATGCTTTCGGTGAGGACGGCTGACCTGAGGCCGTCACGGAAGGTGGGCAGGCCATCGCGGTTGTCTCCGCCGATGGCGGCGTAGGTATCGGCGACAAATGCATTGAACGCATCCTGATAACCCTGGGGATGCCCTGCCGGCAGGACACTGAGCCGTGCCGCTTCGGGGCTAAGCGCGTCCGGGTCGCGGACAAGCAGTTGGGAACCGGCCCGTTTACCAAGCCACAACGTCTCGGGCGCTTCCTGGTCGAACTGGACCGTGCTCTCAGATCCCGAAATCTCGATCATCAGGCGGTTCTTCCGCCCTGGCGCGACCTGGCTGACCAGAAGGTTTCCCACGGTGCCGTTCTCAGTCGCGAATACAGCCGCGACGAGGTCCTCGGTCTGGACGTTCTTGTGGTGTGCCCGGCCCGAGAAGAGAGTGCGGCTCAGTGCACCGACTCGTGTTATCCGTTCCCCGCTCACGAATTCGAGGAGATCGCACAGGTGGGACCCGATGTCGGCGAACGCCCGCGAAGGGCCCCCGAGACCGGCGTCCACCCGCCAGTTGTCGTCGTTCCGGGACAAAAGCCAGTCCTGAAGATAGGACCCCTGGATGGTGGAGATCCGTCCCGTTTGGCCAGACGCGATACGTGCCCGGGCTTCCCGGACCATTGGGTGGAACCGGTAGACGAAGGGAACGGTCGCGACCGTCTCGGCCGTAGCGGCCAGCTCCACCAGATGGGTGGCATCCTGCACGGTAGTAGCCAGCGGCTTCTCGCAGACAACATGCTTGCCTGCTTTCAGCGCTGCCTCGGCCAGTGCGACGTGGGTGGCGTTGGGGGTGCAGACGTGGATGACGTCGATCCTGTCATCGTGAATGAGGTCCTGGACGGAGGCGTAAGCCTGCTCGACGCCCAGGCGGTCTTTGGCGCGGGCGGCACTGGCAGGGTTCGAGGACGCGATGCCTGCGATTTCCGCCCCTGCGGCACGGGCGGCTCGGCTATGCACCTCAGCCATGAACCCGGCGCCGACGAACCCGGCCCGTAACCGGGAGGGAGCTGTCGTGGTTCTGTCGTTTTCCATGCCGAAACAGTGACACGCACGGAGCGGCTTTGGTTGCCCGTCAGCAAAAGTCTGCACCTTTTGACGCTGTTGCCGATGGGATGCGCATGGAAGTTGCACTTTTTGATGCTGTGGGCATCGACGAGTGGACGGGAGCGAGTGGGCGCCGTGACACTGAGTGGAGATGAGGTCCCCTCGGGGTCCTGTGAGCGTGATATGTCAAGACCTCACGCTCCCCATTCACTCTTTTTGACCCCAGAAACGGAGAGACATGAACAACGGCGGCGCCGGCGAACTATTGCGTATCCTGCGGGACGGACGCCCGCGAACCAGGGCCGACCTGGCCGGGATAACGGGCTTGGGGCGAGCTGCCATCAGTTCTCGCCTCGAGGCGCTCCTGGAACTCGGACTAGTTGCACCGGTGTCGGATGCGCCTTCCACTGGAGGCCGCCCCTCGGCGCGACTAGCCTTCAACCCCGGTGCAAGGCTGGCCGCTGCCGCCGACGTCGGCGCCACACACGCGACTGTGGCGCTCACGGACCTGTCGGGAAGGATTCTCCTGGAAACCACTGAACGGCTTGAGATTTCCTGCGGACCGGAAGCTGTTCTGGACTGGCTAGCGATGACGCTGCAGGGTCATTTGAAAACTATGAAGCGTCCGGCAACGGACATCATCGCTGTCGGCATCGGGCTGCCCGGTCCTGTTGAACACTCCACCGGAAAGCCGACCAGCCCCCCGATCATGCCCGGATGGGACGGATTCGATGTCCCCGCTTACGTTCAGCGGACCTTTGATGTTCCCGTACTCGTCGACAACGATGTCAACATTATGGCCCTCGGCGAGCGGGCGACGCGCTGGCCCACTGAGGACAACATGATCTTCCTTAAAGTGGCCACCGGCATCGGCTCGGGCGTTATTAGTGGAGGAATATTGCAGCGAGGCGCGGCAGGAGTGGCAGGAGACGTCGGTCACATTGCCGTTTCCAAGGCGGCAGGAATCCAATGCCGCTGCGGCAAGACTGCCTGCCTCGAAGCGATCGCGGGAGCTCCGGCCGTCGCCGCCCAGCTTCGCGAAAACGGACTCGAAGCAACGACCGCGAACGACGTGGTCTCACTCGTCCGTTCCGGCGATTTGGCTGCTATTCAAGCCGTCCGGCAGGCTGGCCGCGACATCGGAGAAATGCTCAACATGTGTGTGAGCCTCATCAACCCTTCCCTGATTGTCGTCGGTGGATCGCTTGCACAATCCGGAGAACATCTGATCGCCGGAATCCGTGAAACCGTTTATGCACGCTCAACGCCGTTGGCGACCCAGCATCTGAATATCACCCAATCCGAAACCGGCCCCGAAGCTGGAGTCGTTGGGGCCAGCATCTTGGCTGTCGAACATGCCCTCGCCCCTGAGCGAGTCAATGATCTCGCAGCCACGCTGGATCCCGGCGGACATCAAAATACCGATCGGCAGAATGTGGAACACGTCGCCCAAGCATCACTCCGTGACTCCGTGGCCATTTAATTGCACCGCGCATTTCCTTGGCCACGTCTCCAAACGAAGATGTGGAGTGCACAGGTGCCGTGGTGAAGAGCTGCTCGTGTGGATTGGAGCATATCGCCCGAGCAGGTGCCCTGCCAACGGCATGCTCACCCCAGCCAGAGCGGCGACAAAACTGGTCGTGTTGGGGCGCCGGAACTGAAACCATTCAACGCCCCAATTGAAGATTTACCGAAGTAAAATAGGCCTTACAGTTGAGGTTTTTCTCGCGGGCCTGGTGTGCCCCGCAACCGCTGCCTCAAGACGTCGTGTCCATTCCAGGGAACGCCATGAAGGTTCACGCTTGTGAATAAGGAGGACGGCATGCCTCAATCTGCTTCCGAGAGCAGCGGTCATCTGCGACGATATGCAGTGCCGGAGGGGCTTACTCCCGAACAAAGGTTTGAACATTGGCGAACGTGGTACGGCAGTGCTGTCGAAACTCCGATGCGGTTGGAAAAGTCGGCACATGCCGCTCCCGTGCCTTTCACTTCTTCGGCTATTAGTCTTACCGGCCCAGGTTTCAGCCTCATAGAGATCTATAATGCCCCCGCACTGGGCTCGTGGGCGCCGAATCCCGACACTAGGGATCTGCGCCTGGCCTACTTCAGAAAAGCGCCGGCCCTAACCCTCTCTCTCAACGGCGTGCCTGAGCCAGTATCACCGGGCTCCGTCAGGTTCATCGATACCTCGTTGGGCGGCAGTTTCGATGCGCCCGAGGGCTTTCACGCCTTGCAGATCAACATTGACCGCAGCAGCCTGGGTATAAGCGACGCCGGACTAGGCTCCCTGCTTCGACTGCCTGACCTCGCAAAGCATCCGATCGTGGGCACTTTCGTGATTCCTGCGCTGTTGAGTTGGAAGCGGCCCGGCATCGACCGGGAGGCATCGGGAACCGCAGACATCCTCCGATCCGTGATGGCAACCCTGGTGGGCTCCCTGCTTGAAACGCCGGTCGACGATGAGGCGCAGAAACCGGCCCTAAGTCGTGCGGTAAAGAAATACCTTGATGCCAGCTATGACAACCCCAATCTGGACGTGGCAATGGTCGCCGAAAGGTTCAATCTCTCCCGTCGCTCTCTGTTCTATTTTTTCGAGAATGAAGAGCTCCACTTGGGCGAGCGTATACGCGCCTTGAGAACGCGCAGAGCGCTGGAGCTCCTCCTTCAGGCCGACGCCCAAAGGGTAACCTACTCAGAAATTGCGGCATCGTGCGGATTCTCCAACGTGCAAAGCATGCGCCGCGCGGTGAAAGAGTTTACCGGGATGAATGTGAGGGAGATCCACCGATCCGAGACCGTCGTTCGTGTTGCGCTGCAACAGTTGCGGGAGTCGCTGATCCCCTAGCACCTGACCGAGTTGGCGGAGGAGCTAAAGAACTCCCGCGCCATCGTCTCAAATGAGTCATTTCTCCGGCTGGACCAAAACCTGCACTCACCCGCGCCTTGCGCAGATCGTTGACCGCCTCACGGATGGCGCAACATCATCTAAACCGCCGCCGACCGACTCCTACCGCCTCGCACACACCCGCATCCGACTCGGGGGGAGGCTCGGGAGACCGCGCCGGCAGCGAAACACCACGGGCGCCGCCGTGAAGGCGACGGTGGCAGAAACGAAACAAGGATAGGCTGGGCCGCCTCGGGCAATGCCGCATTACTCGTCTTCGTCGACCGACTGGCGACGATGGCGTTCCCGTTGGCCGTACGCCGCCCGAAGAATGTCGTCCTTTGACTCGAATCCGGAGCCCAACGCACCACCGATGAGCGCCGCCGATGTCGTCATCCAGGCGACTTCCACAAAGTCCCAAACATTCACCGGATGTTGCAGGGTCTGCTCCAATAAGGAACCGTCGATAGTGAACGCCGCAGCCAACAGCACGGCCACGAACAGCAGGATGTAGCTGATCACGACGCCGATCATCAACGACCACACTGTAGAAGTGTTATACAACGAAGCCTTGAATCGTTCGAGGCTATCGTCGCGCCGGGGGCTCTCCCACAGATCGTGTTGGGTGATGATCCAAAACACCATCGAACTGATCGAAAGAACCATCAGCAACGTCAGTCTCGGCGCCCCCAGCAGGTCTGCGAGTTGCCAGATTGTGTTCGTGACAAGCGCGAAGGCGCCTGTGGCGATAGCGGCGGCCATTGCGCTTCTCAATCCGAGGGCCAGCCGCCACGGACGGTTCGCCCGCAGCATGCCCGCCAGTAACCGTCCGCGGCCGAGGCGGGTTGCTGAGACGTAGCGGAACCCAATCGGCCCGTCGTCGAGAACAGCAGTCTCGATGTGCCGCGATTGGTGCAGCGAGGGCGGACCGAATTCCCCGGCGTCATCCTCGGGATCGAAGTGGCGGTGCATCGCCCAGCCGAGGTCGGCGACGGCAGTGCGGACCCGGCGGTCGATGTTGACGGCACCGAGCGCGGGCAAGGAAACCAGGGAGATCGGCTCCCCGAGCGCTACTTCCGCGACCACAGTCCGGCCCTCGAAACGAATCGGAAGATCGGTCAGGCAGACCATGACATCCCATGCGCGGCGGATCCGGTGCTTCGCCATGGAGTCCAGCATCGGCGCCAACCCATTGCCAGCCGTAAAATCCTGGTACTCGATCACCACGGACCAGTCGTGGCGCTCATCGGCAAGGTTGAGCAGATGGACGACTTCGCGGCCGTTGCGCTCGGCAAACTCGGCCGTGACCTCCGGTTCGGCGAGCACGCCCAGGGTACGGGCACTGATGCGGCTTACGTCGCCCGAACTGTCCGGCACGCCCGGCCTCCTATGGTTCAGTGTCTCTGACCAGCGAACTGGATGTCACCGTAGACCTGGTCACAGGTTCCCGATGCCTGACTCCGTCGGGTGTGCTCCGGTCCGCCGCGGTTCGGGGTGCAGCCGGCTTCCCGTGCTCGCTCGGTCGGGGTCTACCGGCCGCGGCCTCAGCTGAGAGTTCCTCTGCCCGCCATGGATGCCGCATTGCCCCGCCTTGTCCGGGAGATGCCCACATCCCAATCCGGCGGGTCAACCGGCGCCGCGCTGACCGCGGCTATTCGGCCGGTTGAGGCCTGGCTATGGGACGTGAAAAGGGGCGCCGTGCGGACGAAGGCGCCATGCGCGCGTTGCGACGTGCAGGTTTAGTCGGGTCTCGGGATCGGCAAGGTCGAAGCCGGTGATCTGCCGGATGGACTTCAAGCGGTAACGCAGAGTGCTTCGATGGATGGTCAGACTCTGGGCTGTACTGTCATAGTTGCCGCCGTGGTCCAGGTACTGGGCCAGGGTCTGCACCAGGTCAGACCCCCGGCTGTCGTCGGCGCGTTGAAGGGTACCGAGCCACTCGTCGATATAGCCGGCCAGATCCGGTTTGCCCCCAGCTGGGTCCAAGATGCGGTAGATCCCGAGTTGATCAAAGCGGGTGACACCGTAGCGATCGATTGAACCGGCCCTGATGTGCAGCGCGTGCAGGGCTTCCGAGAAGGAACGCGGAATCTGGGCGACATCCAGGCTTGGACCCCCGATGCCGACGGCCCCGGTGGCACTTCGCAGGGTCTTGGCGACAACGGAAAAGACCTCGGCACCCAACGGATCTCCACGTACCACGGCAACAGCCATGTCCCCGCGCCGTGAAACGAGCGCAGATGAACGGAGATCCCGGAACGTCCTGCGCAGTGCGACCACGACAGTATCGTCCGTTCGTGGCGGCTGCCACTGCGCCACAATGACGTGCTGCAGGCCACTGATGTCATATCCCAGTGCCTCCGTACGAACGCCTGCGGTTGCGCCATCCGTTCCGGACACGAGTTCGTCCACGAGGTCGCGGCCCAGCCTCAGTTCCAGCTGGGCCAAGCTGCGGCGGTGCGACAACTCGACTTCCAAGAGCCGAGTTGCGTACTTCAAAGCGAAGACGTTGCCGGCTGTGACCGGCCTGTCGGATGCCAGCATGCAAATGGCCCCCAACACCTCGCCGTGCGACAGGGCAAGGGCAACGAGCCTTCGCGGTTCGGGGACTGGTGAGCCGGAGGCGAGCCAGAGCTGCGCAGTCCGCGCCCTGGCCGCCGCGCCAAGCCTGGGGTAGGGGCGTTTGGACCCGGTCCCCGCTGCCGCGTTGATATGCCCGAACGCATCCTCAATACAGATGGGCCGCCCCGTCAGTTGTGAAAGGACCTCCGCCAGGAGTCCCTCCCGGGATTCGCTGTCCCCGAGGTCGGGAGCCGCGCCCTGGTCCAGGGCTTCCCGGATCCTGGCGTGTTCTTCAAGCTCAAGTACCGTCGCAGAGAGGGACAGGAGACGCTGGTTCATGTCGTCACGGCGGAGCAGCTGACCGGGAGAGCGGAATCCCTGCCGCGGAGGCGCCGGACGTCTCGATCCTGAGGCAACGCCGCGCGTTTGGGCACCGGCTTCAACTGGCCATTCACCCGTAGGTAACGGTCCTTGACCGCACAGAACGACATGTCCGACACCGCCTGCGCGGCCGTGTTGAGGATTTCCTCTGCCACACGTCGATCGAACATATTGATCCTCGTCTCTGTCCGAAGCAAAGGGGATCTTACAGGGGATACAACCCTGGGCAGACCGGAATCCGTTGCCCTCTTTGCTCGAGACTCGGCTCAAGCCGCTTGTCCCGATCACGGAATTTAGAATCGGCCACTTTCGGGTCCCATGGTATGACGCCCTGAAAATGAACCTCGGCGCAGGCTATCCAACGCCGTACTTGGCCGGGATACCGGCGAGCCGTCTCCGGCCGGACCGGCCAACTCAGCGGCCGATGCCGCAAGGCCGGGATCGGCATACCAACACCATCAAAACTACGCCCGTATGTCGCCGTTGTTAAGCTCTTGTCATGTCCCTGCGGATTGCCATCAGCGCTGGTCGCTCAACGGTATTTCGGGATGTTATCGGCGCTGCCGCGGCATGGTCAGGTTCCGCGGCCGCCAGCCGGATCTGCGTTTCGGTCGTCCATATCAACGAGGCACAACTTAGTGGCCGCGGTGACTTGACTGAACATCGCGAAATTTGTGCCGGGCGTCTTCCGTCACAGCCTGGGGGATCCTCCGGCTGGACTTTCACTGTCCCACACTCCAACGCGCCCCGGTCCATTCTGGAGGAGGCGCAGGTGCTCGTGGATCATTGCCACTGCTGTTGAGCCTTCACCGGCGGCGGCCGTTACGCGCTTCACCGATCCATGCCGAACATCGCCTGCCGCGAACATCCCGGGAACGCTGGTTTCCAGGGGCAGTCGTCTGCGTCCCAGATGGCTGAACTCAGGAGGAAGATCCTCGAGGTCAGCCCCGGTGAGCACAAAGCCGTGATCATCCAGGGCGACGGTACCCTGCAGCCATTCTGTGTGCGGCGTGGCACCGATGAAAATGAAGAGGTATCGGGAGTCGAAGATGCGTTGTTCGCCTGTGTCTCGCAGATCGACGATGATCCGTTCGAGGGCGCCTGAACCGTCTACGCCCACGATGTTGGCCCCCAGCAGTACCTCTATGCCCGCGTGCTCTTTGATCCGTTCCGCGAGGTATCTCGACATGTCCGCGAGGAGGTCCGCCCCGCGGACCACCAGGCGCACTGGTGATCCCGTGCCAGCCAGGAAAAGCGCGGCCTGTCCCGCGGAGTTTCCACCGCCGACGACGGTCACTGGCTGCAATCCGCAGAGCCTGGCTTCATGGACTGTGGCGGCGTAGAAGACACTGATTCCCTCGAACTCCTCCAGCCCGGGGACCGGCAGCCGACGGTAGCGCACCCCGGTTGCTAGCAGCGCGGCCCGTGAGGATGCAGGGCCGCTCTCGTTGAACTCGGCGCGGAACTCGCCGTCCCTCAACTCGATGGTGCGTGCCCGGCAGGCGACGTTGATCTGGACTCTGAACTTGCGGGCCTGAAGGATCGCGCTTTCAGTGAGTTCCCCGCCGGAGATTCCGGCGGGAAAGCCGAGAAAGTTCTCGATCCGCGGCGACGTGCCGGCCTGCCCACCTAAACCGAATTCTTCCTTGAGGACGACCGACAACCCGTCGGATGCTGCGTAGACGGCGGCCGCCAGGCCGGCCGGACCGGCCCCGATCACCATGAGATCGTACGTGGCTGAATGCTCTTTCACTGCCCGCAGGCCCATGGCGAGGGCCAGTTCTGCGTTGGATGGGTTTCTGAGGATCTGCGAAGCGTTGAGCACCACTGCGGGCAGGTCACTTTCGAGGATCCCGGCCCGGTCCAGGATGGCCTGCGCCTGCTCGTCATCCTCCAGATCGACCAGCCGGTGAGGCAAGCGGTTGGCGGCTGAAAATTCCAGAAGGCGAAGGGTGTCACGGCTGAAGCGGGATCCAACGATGCGGATGCCCGCGCCTGCGCTGATCAGCAGGAGTCGGCGCTGAAGATATGCCCGCAGGACGGTCTCGCCCACCGCGGCGTCCGTCAGAACCACACGGCGCAGATCGTCCCCGCTGACCTGGAGCACTTCACACGCCTCGGCGGACACAGTGCTGACAAAGGCAGGCTGCCCCTCGACCAGGCCCAATTCCCCGAGGAACCGTCCCGGACCGTGAACTTCGAGGATCCGCGTGCCGGGGCCCAGCTCAGCAGTCTGTCTGCTACCGGCGTCATGCAGCCCCTCCACGACCACTACCGTGCCCTGCAGTATGACGAAGAAGTCACTGTCGAAGTCTCCCTCCTGTATGAGGACTTCGCCGGCGGAGGTAGCCCGGCTGGTGCCGGCACGGCCCAACAACTCGATCTGGGCTTGGCCAAGCCGTGGATAGGCGCCGGAGACATCCGGCGTTTCGATCAGCGTCGAGTCTGCGATAGGTTCCATCAGTTGGTTGCCCCCGCCAATACCCTAGACAAATGCCTCATGGGGATAGCACCAGCGCCAGTCCTCGCCGGGCTCTAAGGAACGAACGATTGGATGCGACTCGGTGGCGTGGGCTCGGGCGTGCCGCATGGGGGAGGAATCACAACACCCGACATGGCCGCAGGAGAGACACAAACGCAAATGAACCCACGGAGTGCCCAAAGCCAGACACTCCTCGCAGCCCTGCGGCGTGCGTACCCGCACCGGACGAATCTGCGCGAGATGCGGATCAGGAATTCCAGGAATCATGTTGGCTCCTATGGCGGTCCGGCCATGAAGCCGGCCTCGCCGCGACAGGCGGCATTAGGGGTTGCGTCGGAACTGACCGGCGGCATGGGCACCATCATGGGGCGGGGCGATTGGGTGCACGGGTTAAAGCACATTAGTAGACCCGGCTCATTGGCCTGTCAAGTGCTGCATCCGGGAAATCCGCGTCGAGCAGGGAAGCGACGACGGCGGGACCCTTCCGCCGTCGTCGTGCCTTGTGTACGGGAATTGCACCTGTGGACCCTTGTCCTGGCAGGTCAATTCACTGGAGCATATTTGACCCTGGAGGGTCATGCCGTCGCTCCCCTCAAGGGGGCAGACTCAACCCTATAAGGCCCCACGACAACGCCCTTGAGCCTGGTGGCCCAGCAGGACAAGGCGTGCGTCATGCGGTGCAACCTCGGGCGGACGTCGCCACAGGACCGGTCGCGCCCTCTAGGACCGGAGTGAGTCATGGCCAAAGCAGTAGGAATTGATCTCGGAACAACCAACTCGGTGATCGCCGTCTGGGAAGGCGGAGAAGCCCGCGTCATACCCAACGCGGAAGGCGCCCGGACCACTCCGTCCGTTGTGGCTTACACGGACACCGGGGAACGGCTTGTGGGGCAACTGGCCCGCCGGCAGGCGATTCTCAACCCCAAGGGGACCATTACGTCGGCCAAGCGGTTTATCGGCCGACACTATGACGAGATCACGGATGAGGCCAAGGCTGTGAGTTTCGACGTCGTAGGGGACGACAACGGCGTGGCGCGTTTTCAAGTTCAGGGAAAGAAAGTCGCGCCCGAAGAGGTGAGTGCGCTCGTTCTCCGCAAGCTGGTGGACGACGCCGCGAAGCAGCTGGGCGAAAAGGTGACGGAGGCCGTCATTACGGTGCCCGCGTACTTTAACGACGCACAGCGAACCGCGACCAAGGACGCGGGCAGGATTGCCGGGCTGGAAGTCCTGCGCATCATCAACGAACCAACTGCAGCGGCCCTGGCCTACGGCATAGACAAACGCCAGCACGAGACGGTGTTGGTTTTCGACCTTGGCGGCGGAACTTTTGATGTGAGTTTGTTGGACGTGGGGGACGGGGTTGTGGAGGTCCGCTCCACGGCGGGTGACACGCACCTCGGCGGAGACGATTTTGACCGCCGGCTTGTCGATTACTTGGCTGACGACTTCCAGAAGGAGGCGGGCATCGACCTCCGGTCGGACCCCCAGGCGTTGCAACGCCTGTTCGAGGCGGCCGAGAAAGCGAAGGTCGAGCTGAGTTCTGTGACCCAGACCCAAGTCAACCTTCCCTTTATCACTGCCGACGCCACGGGACCCAAGCATCTGACGACCACCGTTCGGCGCTCCGTTTTTGAAGACATCACCCACGACCTGGTGGAACGCACCATGGGTCCGGTCAAGCAGGCGATGACGGACGCCAAGGTTACCGCCAACGACATCGATGAAGTGATTTTGGTCGGCGGCTCCACCCGCATTCCCGCGGTACAGAACGTCGTTCGGCGTCTGACCGGCGGCAAAGATCCCAACATGAGCGTCAATCCAGACGAAGTCGTGGCTATCGGTGCGGCGATCCAGGCCGGTGTGCTCAAGGGAGAGGTCTCGGACGTCCTGCTGCTCGACGTTGTGCCGCTTTCCCTGGGTGTGGAAACTCGCGGCGGCGTGATGACAAAGATTATCGAGCGCAACACGACCATCCCCGCAAGGCGCAGCGAAGTGTTCTCCACCGCCGATGACAACCAGCCCGCCGTTGACGTGGTGGTCCTGCAGGGGGAGCGGGAACTGGCGGCGGACAATCGGGTGCTGGGCCGGTTCCAGCTGAGCGATATCCGGCCAGCGCCCCGCGGAGAACCGCAGGTCGAGGTCACGTTCGACGTGGACGCAAACGGCATTCTGAACGTCACCGCTCGCGACAAGGACACGGGTAAGGAACAGGGCATCACCATCAGCGAAGGCTCCAACCTCGACGCCAAGGAAGTCGAGCGCATGATTGCCGAGGCTGAGTCCCACCGAAGCGAGGACGTGCAGAACCGGGAGCGGATTGACACCCTCAACGAACTCGATGCGGTGGCCTACCGCGTTGAGCGGGCCGTCAATGAGCTTGGTAGCGCAGTCCCGGTGCATGACAAGGCCCGCGCGGAACTTCTGGTTGGCCAGGCGCGCGACGCCGTCAGCAACCAGGCGGACGTTGGCGCCGCGAGGGAACTGATTTCCGAGCTTCAGCAGCTGCAGTCGGCGCTGAGCGCCTCGGCTGCCAACGCGGCCACCGCAGGGGCGGGCCAGGGATCCGCATCTGGGCCCGGAGCGTCCGAGGACGCAAATGACGATGACATCGTCGATGCAGAATTCGATCGGGGCTAGGAACGGCCATGAGCGACCCGGCAGGGCCGGCTGGACGGGCCCAACCAGGAAGTGACGAGGCAGCGGCCGCCGCACCCGATGAAAGGGAAACCGAAGCGGCGGCACAGGCGGACGAGCTGGCCAAAATGGAGGATCTGTGGCGCCGTGCGCTGGCTGACGCGGATAACGTCCGAAAGCGCGCCGCCCGGGACGGCGCCCAGCTAAGGGCACAGGAACGCGCAGCGGTCTCTTTGGCGTGGCTCCCCGTCCTGGACAACCTGGAACTGGCCTTGGCTCACGCCCCGTCTGCGGGGGATCCGCTCGTCGATGGAATAGCCGCTATCCGATCCCAGGCCATCGACACCCTGGCCCGTCTGGGCTACCCGCGGATCGACGCCGAGAACGTCCCCTTCGACCCGCGGATTCACGAGGTGGTCAGTGTGTCGGAAACGGACGAAGCTCCCCCCGGGACTGTGCTGACCGTTCTGCGCCCGGGCTACGGCGGCACGGACACCGTTCTCAGGCCAGCCGCCGTCGTTGTGAGCCGGGCGGTGAACGCTGACCGTGGCTAAGGACCCATATGCCGTTCTCGGCGTCTCCCGGACGGCGGACGCCGACGAGATCCAGCGCGCTTACCGCAAGCTGGCGCGAAAACATCATCCGGACGTCAGCCGCGATCCGGACGCCGCTGACCGGTTCAAGGAAATCGGCGAGGCCTACAGCACTCTTTCGGATGCCGAGACGAAGGCGCGCTATGACCGCTTCGGCGCCGATTTCCGGCAGCACGCCGGCAGCGGTGCCGGTCCGGCTGGAGGCACTCCGCGATGGGGGTCCGGCGGCCCTCGGCCAGGTCCGCGGCCGGGGCGCGGCGTGTACGGCGACGTCGGTGTCAATAGCGGTGGCGACGTCGATTGGGAGGACCTGCTCGGTGGCTGGTTCCGACAGCAGGGAGCAGGCCAGGCCCAGGGGGCGGACCACGAAGCTGAGCTTCGGCTGACCCTCGAAGAAGCGATCCGTGGCGGACGGCGCACGGTCCGCCTGACCCAGCCGGGTGGCGAAACCCGGAACTATGACGTTGACGTGCCCGCCGGGGTGCTGGACGGTCAGCGCATCCGCCTCGCGGGGGAGGGCGCCGAGGGCCGCGACGGGGGTCCCCCCGGGGACCTCTTCCTGACCGTACGCATCCAGCCGGACCCCCGATACCGGCTCAAGGGCCGGGACATTCACTTCGACCTTCCCGTCACGCCGTCGGAAGCCGCTCTCGGGGCCAAGATCAAGGTCAACGCGCCAGCGGGCCCGGTCGCCATCACCGTACCCGAGGGGTCTTCCAGCGGGCGCAGACTTCGGCTTCGCGGGCAGGGCCTGCCCGATCCGAAGGGCCAGGCGGGGAACCTCTACGCGGAAATCCGCGTCATGGTGCCGCCGCGGCTGAGCAGTCAGGTGCGCAAGCTATACGAGGAGCTTGCCGCTGTGTCCGACTTTCACCCGAGGGAGGGGCTTCTATGAGCCGAGAATATCCGCTCGCCTACCCGTGGCGCCTGAACCTCGAGGCGGTGGCCCGGAGCAGCGGCGTCCACCCCGACGTCGTCATGCGGTTCGTAGATCTGGATCTGATCCGGCCGCTGGGCGATGCGCCGGGCGGGCCCTGGTTCAGTCCGCGGGCCCCGGAACTCATAGCGCGCGTCATGAGGCTCCATTCGGAGCTGTCGCTGAACTACGCGGCAATCCCGTTGGTACTCGATCTGCTGGTGCGGGTTGACTCGCTGGAACGACGACTGGTTGAAATCACCCAGGTGGAAGGGACTGCTTCACGATGAACATGGAGAGTTTGACGCAAAAGTCGCAGGAGGCGTTGGCAGAGGCTCAACGGATAGCCCAACGCAATGGGCACACTGAGACCGACGGCGAACACCTGCTGCTGGCCCTGCTGGAGCAGGAAAGTGGCCTTGTCCCGCGCCTGCTCGTGGGCATGCAGGTGGATGTGGATGAGTTGCGGGGTGCCGTCGAAGCCGAGCTGCGGCGCAAGCCAAAAGTCACGGGCCCGGGAGCGGCACCGGGCCAGGTGTATGTGAGCCGCAGGCTGGGCGCGCTCTTGGACGCCGCGGAACGTGAAGCCAAGCGGCTCAAAGACGAGTATGTCTCGGTGGAGCACCTGCTGGTGGCCTTGGCAGAGGAGGGACGGTCCACTGCGGCCGGAAGGGTGCTGGCTGATCACCGGGTCACCCGTGAATCATTCCTGTCGGTCCTGACCCAGGTGCGCGGAAATCAGCGCGTCACCTCGGCAACACCGGAGCAGACCTACGAGGCGCTGGAGAAGTACGGCCGCGACCTGGTGGCGGACGCCCGCACTGGAAAGCTGGATCCGGTCATTGGCCGCGACTCGGAAATCCGGCGGGTCGTCCAGATACTTTCACGCAAGACCAAAAACAATCCGGTGCTGATCGGCGAGCCTGGAGTCGGCAAGACCGCCATCGTGGAGGGACTGGCCCAGCGGATCGTCCGGCAGGATGTGCCGGAAGGGCTGAAGAACAAGACCATCTTCTCGCTCGACATGAGCTCGCTCGTGGCCGGTGCCAAATACCGCGGCGAGTTCGAGGAGCGGCTGAAAGCGGTGCTGGCCGAGGTGCTGGCGGCAGAAGGCAGGATCCTGCTCTTCGTAGACGAGCTGCACACCGTCGTCGGGGCAGGCGCGTCCGAGGGGTCGATGGACGCCGGGAACATGTTGAAGCCAATGCTGGCCCGCGGGGAGCTGCACATGATCGGCGCCACCACCCTCGACGAATACCGCAAACACATTGAGTCGGATGCAGCGTTGGAACGCCGATTCCAGCCGGTCCTGGTTGAGGAACCCGACGTCGAGGACGCCATTTCCATTCTTCGCGGCCTGCGGGAGCGGCTTGAGGTCTTCCACGGCGTGCGGATCCAGGACAGTGCTCTGGTGGCTGCGGCCACCCTTTCCCACCGGTACATCACTGACCGGTTCCTTCCGGACAAGGCCATTGACCTCGTGGATGAGGCGTGCGCCCGGCTGCGGACGGAAATTGATTCGATGCCAGCGGAACTGGATGAGCTCACGCGGAAGGTCACGCGGCTCGAAATAGAAGAGGCGGCACTCTCCAAGGAGACCGATCCGGCCAGCAAGACCCGGCTCGAGGAGCTGAGGCGGGAATTGGCAGACCTGCGCGCCGAGGCCGACGCGAAGAGGGCCCAATGGGAAGCCGAGCGCCAGGCGATCCACAAACTGCAGGAAATCCGCAGTGAGCTGGAGCGGGTGCGGCAGGAGGCTGAGGAAGCCGAGCGGAACTACGACCTCAACCGGGCGGCGGAGCTACGCTATGGCAGACTTGCCGACCTCGAACGGCGGCTGGCCGCCGAGGAGGAACGGCTGACCGCGAAACAGGGTGAAAAACGCCTGCTCCGCGAGGTGGTGACGGACGACGAGATCGCCGACATCGTCGCGGCCTGGACAGGCATACCGGTCGCACGGCTGAAGCAGGGCGAACGTGAGAAAGTCCTGCACCTGGACGAAATCCTGCGCGCCCGCGTCGTGGGGCAGGAAGAAGCGATTAGTGCTGTGTCGGACGCCATCATCCGCGCACGCTCCGGTATCCGGGATCCCCGCCGGCCCATCGGCTCCTTCATCTTCCTCGGCCCGACCGGCGTAGGGAAGACCGAGCTTGCAAAGGCTCTGGCCGCGGCGCTCTTCGACAGCGAGAACGCCATGATCCGGCTGGATATGAGCGAGTACCAGGAGCGCCACACCGTGAGCCGCCTGCTGGGGGCGCCTCCTGGCTACATCGGTTACGACGAAGGAGGACAACTCACTGAAGCGGTACGCCGGAAGACGTACTCGGTGGTGCTGTTCGATGAGGTGGAAAAGGCCCATCCGGACATTTTCAACACCTTGCTGCAGGTGCTCGACGACGGACGGATTACGGACTCGCAGGGCCGAACCATCGATTTCCGCAATACCGTCATCATCATGACCTCCAATATCGGCTCCCAGTATCTTCTGGAGGGTTCGGCCGAAGGCGGGGCGATCACCGAGGAGGCGCGCAGCATGGTGATGGGCGAGCTCCGGGCGCATTTCCGCCCCGAGTTCCTCAACCGCGTGGACGATACGGTCCTGTTCGCACCCCTGGGGCTGCCGCAAATCGAGCGCATCGTTGATCTGCAGTTCCAACAGCTGCGGCAGCGGCTGGCCGAGCAGCAAATAGAGCTGCACCTGACCGAGGAGGCGCGCCTTCTGATAGCTGAACGCGGCTTCGATCCGGTCTACGGAGCCCGCCCCCTCCGCCGTTACATTTCCCATGTGGTGGAAACGCAAGTGGGCCGGGCCCTGCTGCGTGGCAGCATCGCGGAAGGTGGAGTGGTCACGGTGACCGCATCCGGAGGGGAATTAGTGGTTGACTACAGCATGATGGAGCTGGAAGAGGCCGGAACGGCATGAACAAGGCCATCATCAAGTGTCCCCATTGCGGCAAATCCAACCGCGTTCCGGCTGTCGCCGACGGCAGGCCACGCTGCGGAAGTTGCCACCGGGAGCTTCCCTGGGTGGTGGAAGCGGGCGACGATGACTTCGGCGAGATCGCCGAACGGTCGGCCGTTCCGGTACTGGTGGACTTTTGGGCGGTGTGGTGCGGACCCTGCCGGATGGTGAGCCCCGTGCTGGACCAGTTGGCACACGAACGCGCGGGGCAGATCAAACTTGTGAAGGTCGATGTGGACCACTCGCCGCAGCTCTCCGCCAGATTTGCCATTCAGGCAGTGCCAACGTTGCTGGTCATCGTCGACGGCAAAGTCGTCGCGAGGCAGGCCGGCGCAGCTCCCGCGCCGGTGCTGAGGACCTGGTTGGAGGGGGCACTCACGAAGTAGCTCAAGGACAGCGGACGACGGCGGGCGGACCTCAGCCGACGCCCCGCGGCCAACCCGTACACCAGGCGCAATATCGTGCACTGCGATAGTCAGTGGCGCTAATTGGGCTGGAGCGAAGAGGATAGCGAGGCGCCGCGACAGGAGTCGACGAGGTTTGGCACGCCACCGAAGGAGGCCAGGGTCCGAGCGGTCTCCACGAACTCGCGTGCCAGCTCGTCATTGACGTCAGTGCGCCATGCAATCGACAGCGGAGAGGGCGGGACGTCTCTGACCGGGATGAAAGACAGCCCCGGCCGGTCATAGAAACGCTGGGTGGAGGCTTGGGTGAACGCAATTCCCCGCTCACCCATGATGGCTTCGAAACACTCGTCGACGGTGGCTACTTGAGTGCCCAGACGGACCGGCTGCCCGCCGCGGGCCTGGGTTGCGAGCCAGAAATCCCGCCATTTATCCGGAGCCTTGCGGGCGACGAAGGGCTCATCAACGACCTGTTCCACCGAGACCTCAGACAGCCCGGCAAAGCGGGAACTGCTGGCAACTACGAGGACCCGCGGTTCAATGAACAGTGTCTCCATGGCGAGCCAGTCAGCCGCCGGCAGCGGAGGCCGCACAAATGCCACGTCAGCGCTTCCGTCGGCTAGCCCGGCGGTAGGGTCTGCGAAATCGAAGGACCTCATCTGGACGTGGATTTCCGGATGGTTGTTCTTGAACGCGGCAAGGATCCGCGGCGTCAGTTCAGCAGCCGCGTTGGCCTGAAAGCCCACTATCAGGGTGCCCCTCACACCGCTGGCAGCCTCCCGGGTCAACGAAACGGCGCGCTGCGCAGCGGATATGAGGCGTTTTGCTTCACCCAGCAGGACATCCCCCGCGTTGGTCAGGGAGACGCTGCGGCTGGTCCGGATCAGCAGGGGAGTGCCCAGAGAGTGTTCAAGCTTCCGTATTTGGACACTGAGGGATGGCTGGGCGATGTGAAGCCGGGCAGCGGCTCGCCCGAAATGCAGCTCTTCCGCAACGGCGACGAAGTACTGCAGGACGCGCAGGTCAAGCTGTGGCTGCTGCATCGTTCAACTCTAAGCTCCGACACAATCGGGGTCCAATAGTTTCGGGCTATCGGTGGATAGGGGACAGGTATTGGACCGTTCGGGGCAACGGAGGCTGCAATGGAAACAGCGAAGGGTTGCCAACGGAGACAGCCGCAAAGGCACTCCGGAAACCCCGCTTTCGAGGCTCGGGCAGAGAAGCCCGACCCTCCGCGAGACCAATGAGAGGAACAACGAAATGACGGTCGCAACACGTGCCCCTTCTGTAGAATCCTGGGTTCAGAGCTTCACCGAGGCCAACAACCAGGACCCGGAGATTCAGGCCCACGGCAAGTACTTCACCTGCTCCTACCTGCTGGACATGGAGGCGCACACCTTTGTTGTCCGGGTGGTGTCGGGCACCATCGCCCAGATTTCCGTGGACCCGGGGCCCATCGAGGTGCCCTACCAGTTCGCCATCCGGGCCAGCGCCCACACTTGGGGTGAATTCGGCAAGCCCGTCCCGGCTCCCATGTACCACGGCATCTGGGCCGCCACTTTCCAGCGCGACATGAAGCTGGAGGGCGACGTCCTGGTCCTGATGCAGAACCTGCGCTGCATCACCCGCCAGATCGAACTGCTGCGCTCCACCGGCGCACCCGTCTAGACCATAGGAGTTCCTGACATGAGCAAAATTTCCCCCGTCACCGGCCACTACGTCACCGTCGACGTGGACGGCCTCGAATACAAGGTTTTCTACCTCGAAAACGGCCAGGGCCAGCCTCTGGTCTGCCAGCACACCGCAGGAGCCCACAACCACCAATGGCGCGGCCTGCTGGAGGACCCGGAGATCACCGCCAACTACCGCGTCATCGCCTACGACCTGCCCCGCCACGGCAAATCAGACCCGCCGGAAAACACCGAGTGGTGGACCGAGGAGTACCAGCTCAGCGCGGACCACTACGCCAACTTCATCGTCGCCCTCGTCGATGCTCTGGAACTGGTTGACCCCATCTTCATGGGGTCCTCGTTCGGCGGCAACATAGCGCTGCAGCTCGCGCACCGCTTCCCGGAGAGGTTCGACGCCGTCATCCCCGTGGAGGGAGCGGACTACTCACCGGGGTTCTACCTCGACTGGTGGCAGCACCCCCACGCCAACGCCGCGCAGGTGTGCGGCAGCGGCACCTGGGACCTCATGGCCCCGCAATCGCCTGAGGCGGACCGCTGGAAAACGTGGTTCTACTACACCCAGGGTTCCGAGGCGTTCAAGGGTGACCTGTACTTCTACTCGGTGGACCACGATCTGCGCGGCAAACTCGGCGAAATCCAGACCGATAAATGCGCGGTAGTCCTGATGACCGGCGAGTACGACTACCTCACCACCCCTGAAGACGGAGCCCGAACCGCCAGCCAGATCCCGGATGCCGAGTTCATCGAGATGAAGGCTATCGGGCACTTTCCAATGAGCGAGAACTACCCGGTCTTCAAGGGATACCTCGTTCAGGCTCTGGACCTGATCCGCGTCAAGACAAGCGTCCGAGCCTAGCGGGCTCTCACCTAAGGCGTCGGTGCCGACCCAAGAGGGTCGGCACCGGCCCTGCCACCTCAATGGTGGAAAAACACAGAAGATCTATCGTCCTCATGTCCAGCCTCTGAAAGGTCGGACCGCACCAAAACTGCAGAAGGTCGGGCTGCACGCCGCAACGACTTCCTTCAAACCCTTGGAGATAGAACGATGTCAATAAACGCCCAGTCTGAAGCCGCGCTGCTGGCCTCGGTCCCGACGGGCCTGCTGATCAACGGCGAGTGGCGTCCGGCCGCGTCCGGGAAGACCTTCGACGTCGAGGATCCCGCGACCGGGAAGGTCCTGCTCAGCATTGCCGACGCCGGTCCCGAAGACGGCAAGGCGGCCCTGGACGCGGCCGCTGCCGCGCAGGAGTCCTGGGCCAAGGTCCCGGCCCGGGAACGCGGGGAGATCCTGCGCCGCGCCTTCGAGCTGGTCACCGAACGGGCCGAGGACTTCGCGCTCCTGATGACCCTGGAGATGGGCAAACCGCTGGCCGAGGCCCGCGGCGAGGTCACCTACGGCGCCGAGTTCCTGCGCTGGTTCTCGGAAGAGGCCGTCCGCGCGTTCGGCCGCTACTCGGTTTCCCCGGACGGGAAGTCCCGGCTGCTGGTGACCAAGAAGCCGGTGGGCCCGTGCCTTTTGATCACGCCGTGGAACTTCCCGCTGGCGATGGCCACCCGCAAGATCGCCCCCGCCGTCGCCGCGGGCTGCACGATGGTGCTCAAGTCCGCGAACCTGACCCCACTGACCTCCCAGCTGTTCGCCGCCGTGATGGTCGAGGCCGGCCTGCCCGCCGGTGTCCTGAACGTCATCCCGACCTCCACGGCCGGCGCCACCACGGGCCCGCTGATCAAGGATCAGCGCCTGCGCAAGCTGTCCTTCACCGGTTCCACCGAGGTCGGCCGCCGGCTGCTCGCGGACGCGTCCGAGACGGTGCTGCGGACCTCGATGGAACTCGGCGGGAACGCCCCGTTCGTCGTCTTCGGGGACGCCGACATCGACGCCGCCGTCGCCGGGGCGATGCTGGCGAAGCTGCGGAACATGGGCGAGGCCTGCACCGCGGCGAACCGGTTCATCGTCCACGAGTCCGTCGCCCAGGAGTTCGCGAAGAAGTTCGCCGCGAAGATGGCGGACATGACCACCGCCCGGGGCACCGAGGCCGAGTCCAAGGTCGGTCCGCTGATCGATGCGAAGAGCCGGGACAAGGTCCACGAGCTCGTCACCGACGCCGTGAGCGATGGCGCTGTCCTCATCATGGGCGGGGCGCCGGTGGACGGTCCGGGATACTTCTACGAACCCACCCTTCTCCTCGACGTGCGCGATGGCGCCCGGATCCTGTCCGAGGAGATCTTCGGCCCCGTCGCGCCGATCATCACGTTCGGCACCGAGGACGAGGCCGTCCGGCTGGCGAACAACACCGAGTACGGCCTGGTGGCCTACGTCTTCACCCGGGACCTGAACCGGGGCATCCGGATGGGCGAGCGCCTGGAAACCGGCATGCTCGGCCTGAACGCCGGCGTGGTCTCCAACGCTGCCGCCCCGTTCGGCGGTATCAAGCAGTCCGGCCTGGGCCGCGAAGGCGGACTCGAGGGCATCGAGGAATACCTCTACACCCAGTACATCGGCATCGCCGACCCCTACGCCGGCTAACCATCGAGTCACCCCCGCCAGCCGGTGCGGGGCCAAGCCTCCGACGGAGGCGTTTCAGCAAGCTAGCAAGGCCGCTCCCGCACGGGACGGGCTGTACGCTCCTTTGTGCACAGAATGGCCGATTTATCACGCACGTCTGCACGAAATCGACCTCTACCCCGTCGTCCCTCAACGTGGGCAGCCGTAAAATTTTGAATTCAGGCTGGACCCAGCATCTGCTGATTCTCATCGGCCACTTCCGGGCAACACCGTCCCGGATACGGAGAGCCTTCGAAACCACCCGGAATTGTTGGAACCTCACATCGAAGCCCTGATCCAACCGAGAGTGAGGCATGTCGACTGGATCCCGACGCACACAGAGAACAGGAACGGCGAATGATCATGATCACCGAGACCGGGCGTATTTATCGCGTCACGGGCGACAGTCCACATATCGTTGGCGCCGACCTGAATGCGGCGGTCGAGTTGGCCCAGCAACACCGCAGCCGAGTGTCACGACTTAACAACTGTGGACTGGAATGAAAGGAATTAAGGCTGGGAATGTTCCCCGCACCACGTCAGAGAATCTTTTTAGGGGCGGGTCTCCGGTCCCGAACAGCCGAAAAGCGGCCGTGAAGATGCTCCGGGGGATGTTCACCATGGCACCCAGCCAGAATGACCATCACGTAGCGCTCCGTTGCGCCGTCGGCGTCTTCGTTCCCCTGATTACACTCCTGCTGCTGGGCCGCCTGGACGTGGCCGTCTTCGCCTCCTTCGGTGCCTTCACCGGGATCTACGGCCGGAACGAGCCGCACGCCCGGCGGTTCGTCATCCAGCTGCGGGCCGGCCTGCTCATGATGCTCGTGCTGTTCTTGGCCGCCCTGATGGCCCGCGCCCACGAGGATTTCGCGCTCAGCGCCGCGGACACCACGTGGCTCCAGGTCCTGGCCACCACCGTGGTGGCAGGCGTCTGTTCGTTGATCGTTGCGTGGTGGCGCCTCCGCCCGGCAGGCTCGCTCATCCACATCTTTGCCTTCGCGGCCATCGCGTCCATCCCGAACCAGCCGCCGCTGTGGCAAGGCATGCTCGTGGCGGCGCTCACCGTCGCACTCTCGCTGCTGATCGGAATATCCTCCCGCGTAACCCGAAGCCACCGGACGCCGTGGGTCAGGCCGAAGCTCCCGCGGCTGGCGCCGGACGAAAAACGGGCTGCCCGGCTTGAGGCCGTCGGCTACATCGTTGTGGCCGGCGTGGCTGGGACCCTGGGGACCCTGGCCGGTAAATGGCTCGGCTTCGGCCACAATTACTGGGCCATGGTAGCGGCGGTTGTCCCGCTGGCAGGACATTCCACCCGGCACCGGGTCAGCCGGGGGGTGCAGCGCATCATGGGCACGTCCCTGGGACTGGTGCTGCTGGCCGGGATCTTGTGGCTGCGGCCTGCCCCGTGGCAGACCGTGCTGGTGATTGCGGCCTGCCAGTTCGGCGCCGAAATGTTCTTCGTGCGCCAGTACATGCTGGCGCAGGTCTTCGTCACGCCGCTGGCGCTAGCCTCCACGCTGCTGGTGGCGCCCTCCTCGCCCGCATTCCTGCTGCGGGACCGGATCGTGGAGACCGTCATCGGTGCCGCCGTCGGCGTCGCCGGCGTGCTGGCCCCGACAGCGGGGCGCCGCCTGCGTGCCCGGCAGCCTACGTTTTAGTCGAACCGGGCTTGGAACGGCCCCTCCGGTTTGCACCTGCCGGCCCCGTTGTAGCCCAGGGCCGTCTTGTGGTCGGTCGCGTTTGACGCGTTCGGCCGCCATGCGACGAGGGTGCGGATCAGCTGCATCGGTGTTGGGTGGCGGACTTGCCCAAAGCACTTTGTTCAGCGCACTCCTAGAGCATCCGGTCCAGCCTTAGGAGTGTCTGCGGCGTGTGCCAGAGGACATTTTTCATCCACTGGCTTCCGAGTCCCCAGCCTTCGAGTACCTGAATCTGGTGGCTGTAGGAGTAGGGAATCGAAGGAAAATCCGTGCCGAAGACGACTTTGTGTGACAGCCCGGCAAGGGTGTCCTGGTATCCGGACGGGATTGGGGCGACCTGTTCCATATAGGAGGTCCCGACCATGGTGGTGTCGAGGTAGACGTGAGGATTGTTTGCGGCAAGGTCGGCGTACTCCTGGTACTCCGGCAGCCCTGCGTGCGCGATGATGAGCACCAACGAGGGGTACCTTTTGACGAGTTCGCGTATGGGTTCGGGTCCGGTGTATTCCCCGGGGTGCGGACCGTTGCCGCAGTGGATGACGACCGGTGTACCGGAGTTCTGGATGAGCTCCCAGGCGGGTGCAAGCTGACGGTCCAAGGGTGAAAATCCTCCCACCTGGATGTGCACCTTGAAGATTCGGGCGCCTTGATTCAAGCTGTCCGCGACGACGGTTTCCACGCCTGGCTCTGGGTAGAAAGTGGCAGAGTGGATGGCGTCAGCATGGCGCGAGGCGAACGCTGCTGAGTAGTCGTTGAGCCACTGCGCCATGCCGGGGCGGTGCGCATAGTTCAGCGTGGAGAATGCCTTCACTCCGATATCCCGCAGCGTTCGCACCCGTTCCTCTTCGGAGTGCCGGTAGGTGATGGGCCACGGGGCAGCGCCGCTGTCCGCAACGCGGTCAAAGAACGCCCACACCTTCTCGAGCACCTGGGAAGGCATGAAATGCACATGCAGATCAATGATTCCCGGCAAACCCAGCGAGTCGAGGTACGGGCGGACCTCCGCGTCTGAACGCGGTACAGGTGCTACAGCCAAGACGAACCTCCTGCGCAGGCGTGACAGAGCCATTGCCCTGCTAACTATATGTAGAGAGCCACCGCTATTTTGGGCGACATGCTGAGATTCTGCTTATCGGAGTCAGCTGCTCCTGGCCGGCCGGCCCCTATGCGTAACGCTTCATAACCGTAGCCGTTCGGGGTCCTAGGGAAGTTAAAGCTAAGCAGTGGGCGCAGTCGCCTGCTCGTTTGATGGCACGGTAGACGGTTGAACGCGCTACCGTGAAGAGTTCGGCAAGTTTCACCGTGGTGTGCGTCCCTGCCCGGTGGACGGAGACCAGATGTGTCGGCGGCGGCGGTTCACGGCGTCGGAAACTGCCACGCCGATGAGGGGAAGAACGGCCCCCATAGCGGCAACGAAGGCCGGAAGGAGAAAGCCCAAGTTTGCCAGGACCGCCAAGGCTCCGATGCCGGCGAGATCAGATGGTTGGCGGTGGCCCAGTACCCGTCGAATAAAAAAGCCCCGGCCGGCAAGGAAAAGAGCCGGCCCACCAAAAAGAAACAGGACCGTGGCCAGATCGGGGCGGGCGGTCGGATCAGTGATCACGAGCTGATCACCAACCGCCACCAGGATCAGGCCCGCCAGTAACACCACCAAGGTGTTGCCCGCCAAAATACCGGGCCGGAACTGATCGTCGACAGAAGCAAGCTTCTCCAGAACCTCCTCCTCGAGGCCGTGGAAGTAGCACCACCAGATCGCGACGCTTCCGGCCAAACTTACGGTCCCGGTCAGAAGTATCAAGGGGTCCTCCAGATTGCCCGCTATCGCCAGGCCGGTTGAAAAGATTGTCTCGCCGAGCGCGATCAGGTAGAACAACCCGAACCGCTCAAAGATCCTCTCTCCCGGGAGCGGGACCCGGCTTCCTTCGGTCTTCCGGCCCGGCAACCGGTGCGCCAGCATGTGGCCGCCCAGATCGATCGCGGCAGCGACACCCCAGAGCATCAACCGGGGCCCCGGACCGACGAAGGCGCCGGCAATCCAAAACGGCGCGCTCATACACCCCCAGATCAGCGTGCGCACGAAATGGTTGTGGGTGGTCCGGTCAAGTCCGACAGTGAGGATCCACGCACCTCGGCCCAGTTGGACCAGGAGATAGGTCGCAGCAAAGAGCCAGCCGAAGGCGCCAAACGCCGAGCCGATTGAGGCGTTCATGAACAGTGTGACAAGCATGACGACCAGCAGCATCCACTGCACCTCAAGCCGCGAAGTGTCCAGCAACGTCGCCGTCCAGGTGGTGTACACCCACACCTTATAGACCGCAAGAAGAAGCACAAATGTCTCTCCGGCTCCCACCCATGAGGGATTCTCCAGCAAATAATGGGACAGCTGCGATAGCGCGAAGACAAAGACCAGATCGAAGAATAGCTCAAGGCCCGTAACCCGGTCTCCAGAGGTCGCGGAACGCATCAGCGACCTGGCACGGAACATCACTATCCTCCACTGGACTAGGAGCGGACGGACGCCCCTTCCTGTTGTCGAAAAGACTGTCGACGGTCAGCAGAGAAGTCAAGGGGGAACTCGCCGGAGAGGTGGAGTCGGACCTCTGAACGCTCGGGAGTGTCCGTTTAACGGTGGACCCGGGGTTGGCATTTAGTTGATTCTTCCTTCGAAGGTGATGGCGAAGGCGTTCAGTGCCGGCTTCCACTGTGAGGCCCATTGTGCCCTGCCTTGGCCGGTCGGGTCCGGTGCACGGGTCGCCAGGTCGAGGCATTTGAGGGCTGCCTGCTCGGTGGGGAAATGGCCCCTGGCCCTGACCGCGCGCACGGGAGTTCCCGCTCCCGCGACCGGACACCTCGTGTTTGCCGTAGCCGAGGTGCTCGTCCATCTCCGCTTCCAGGGCGGTCTCCAGGACGTTTTTCGTGAGCCGGTTCAACAGCCCGCCCGGGCCGACGAGCTCGATTCCCTGCTCCCTGGCCTGTGCCAGGAGCTGCTGCGCCAACTCTTGCTGATCCATTTCAGTCGCCATGGGTTCCATGGTTTCGCTCATGATCAGTCCTCCCCGCCAGGCATCCCCCGGAGTGTCAGGCCAACCCCGAATCCACAGTTATTCAGACACTCCCTCCTCGCCCAGGTCGTCGTGCTGGATGCTACGAAAGGCGCGATGGAGGAAGAATGTGGACAAAAGTAGGTGTTGACGATGTCAACACTTTTGGCTGCGGATTGGGTGGTAGAGCCTGCGGATTGCCTCCGTTTCCGTATGTTTTCGCGGGTTCCCAGTGTTTGTAAGGGCTGGAATGCAGTTCGAGTCCCACCTCGGGCACAGTGTTTCCGCAGGTCAGAGGCTTTTTGTCTTTTTACTGTTGACAAAGCTTGACAGTTCCGATTAATTGTTCCTTCGCCAGCCCGCCTTGGAAACTAGTCGGGTCGCAGTTTGGCGCACAGTTCTGCGCCTCCAGCCGGGAGCAAGCTGGTGCCGTATACGCCGTGCTGTCCGTCGAGGGTGATATCAGCGGTGTGCAAAGATAATTCTCGTCCCCACCTCAGCCTTCGTTCTCAAGTCCCACAGCAAGGTCGTGTTTGCAGCACCAAGACGACGACCGGCTGCGTAGCAATCGTCATCGCGCTTGGCCATCAAGCAGTCTGGGTGTCCAGGCTGGAGATAGTCGTAGGCGAGGTAACTCCACGGGACAATTATTGGAAACATTAGTGAGTCGAGTTGTGAGGAGGGGCAGTGGCGGCTGAAGATTCAGGCGGCGCCCGGGGCGCGTCCGTATCTGGCGATGTTGGAAAAGTGTCTGATGCTGTCCTTGCCGTGGATGGGGTTGATGGCAGCGCCGTGAGCGCAGGTCAGACCGCGGCAGGAGCCAAGTCAGGGTCAAGTACCTACGCCACTGGGGGCGGAGGAGTGTCCCTCGCGCACCGCATCGCAGCCATCTACCTCGCCAGCATCCTGACCGGCGAACGTAGAACGGAAGCATCAGAGCTTCCTGTCTCCCGAGTCTCGTTTCAGACTGGACCGGCTCACCCCGTTGATGACCTCCTTCTCGAGTGCTCCGACGGCACAACCGAGGCCACCGTGGCGGTCGCCTGCCGAGCGACCCCGAACTTCGTTCAAAGCGACGACCAGACGGTGAAGCTCGTCGGCTCCCTCCTCGACGAGCTAGCGAAGTTCGATACAGACACCCACCAAGTCGCGGTGGCAGTCGCAGGCTGGACCAACCAGTGGCAGCACCTCGCCGCCGTATGTGACATCGCGCGCAGCAACGCCGACGCGGCCGCGTTCAAAGCATCCCTTGACGTCGACAAGCGATGGCTGAAGAAGGTACGCGACCGCTTCGACCAGTTCCTCCTGATGGTCAACCTCGCCACTGGGGAGTCAAAGAGCGAAGCCGATGTCCTCCAACTCTCTTTCAAACTCCTGTCTCGCCTCCACATCCTCGGATTCGCGGTGCAAAGCCCCGACGAGAGCGACCGCACGGCCGTCGCAACCGCACTCGACCCTGTGGCAGCAGCCGGAGTCAATGGCATCGCTATCAGGAATCGACTCGAAGTCGAAGCTACCCGCTACGACGCTACCGGGGCCGTCGTTGACTTGAACCTCCTCCGGCGAGACCTTCATGCGCTCCTCAAAGCCGCAGTGACCCGCAGTACGCAAGCTTGGGAAGTGCTCGCCGAGCACCGCAAAGTCGCCGCCGCCAGCGTCCGGACCACCCTTGGAGGAGAATCCACGACCTCCCTGCCACTCGAAATCACGTTCGCCGACCGCCGCGACAACCTCACCACTGCAATTCGCAAGGCCGGCACCGAGACCGCAGCGCTCATCGTGTCCGGCGAATCTGGCACTGGCAAGAGCGCACTAACCCTCTCCGCCATCGCACAACTTGAGGCGGATGACCCCACCGGGTTTGAGGCTCTCGTCGTTAACTTCCGCGCTCTTCCGCAAACGACCATGGAGTTCCGCGCAGCCGTAGGCGCATCCATGGCCAACGTGCTTGCCGAACTTTCCGCCCCTGCCCGGGTGCTCGTCATCGACGGGGCCGATGCCGCGTTCGAACGCTCAGCGAGTCTCCTCATCGACCTCGTCCTCGCAGCAGAACAGGCGGGCGTTGGCGTTATCGCGGTCACTGCAGACACCGCACGGGAGTTCGTCAGCGAACAGATGCGTCTTGGGTTCGACAAGGCGGTCTCGTCCTTCACGATGCAGCCGCTCGGCAACGCCGACATCGAAGTGGTTGCAGAACACTTCCCTCTGCTCCGCACCATCTTGCGTGACCTGCCCACGGCGTCGCTGCTACGACGCCTGGTCGTACTCGACCTCTTGGCCCGCACCGGCATCGAACTCAAGGGTTCCATGAACGAGTGGGACTGCCTCGACCTCATCTGGCACAAAGTCGTCCGCGGAGAAGGTAACCCAGGAGCGGGCTCCTCCGAGGCACGCGAGCAGACCCTCCTTTCCGTCGCAGCCGCAACGCTCAATCTGCCGACCGACCGGCAACCAGTCGCCGTTCTCGACTACACAGCAGTTGATGCATTGCGCCGCGACCACCTCCTAACCCCGGCCAACCCGTACCTGAGCCGTCCCGAGTTCGCCCACGACGAAGTGCGTCGCTATGCCACCGCGATACTCTTGGTTCGCGCCCAGAACCTGACCGACACCCTTCGGGCTGCTGGGAGTCCCCGATGGGCGCTCTCGGCCGCCACGCTCGCCTGCAAGGGTCAACTCCTCGCATCGGGAGCCAGTGCGCCCCAAGTGTTCGCCCGCATGGTCCAAGAGTTCGACACCTTCGCCAGCCAGTACGGACCACGCTGGTCGGATCTGTCCGTCGAAGCTCTCCTCGATACCCCCAACGCTTACGAGTGCCTGAAGGCCGAACTGGACAACCAGTCGTCACTCGTTCACCTCGACGACGTCGTTCGTATCGTCGAACAACGCCACCGCACCAACGGCTTGCCAGACCCCGTCATCTCCACACCAGTCGTCCAAATCCTTCTCGACAGCCCCGAACCCTGGCAGATATCAAAGTCATCGTTCGAACTCCTCGCCGGCTGGCTACAATCACTCGCACTGCTCAACGTGCCCGCCGGCAATCAACTCCGCATTAGGCTGCGGGACCGCCTCATCACCTACTGGAACTCGTTCCTGCCACACGAGTCGGCCGGGAACGATGACACGGATGACCGGTTCGCAGAGCTGGGTTTCGGGCCGCGCCGCAGACGGCGGCATGAGCTCCCATATGAGGTCACTAATGATGAATACATCGAGTGCCTGGCACTTCTCGGGCCAGACATCGACGCCCGGGTCGAGCAATGCATGCTCACGATCGCCGATGACGCCCCTGCCTTCCTTGCACCCGCCGCAGACTCGCCCGTGAGCGCACGGGCGATCGCCCTGCACGACCCTGACCTACTGGCCAAACTGATGGAGGCTTACTACATCGACGACGAGGACAACGGCTGGCATCTCGAAGAGGGCGTACGCGACCACCAAGGCCGATGGAAAGGCTTCCCCCCACCGTTCTGCGAGTACTACTACGGCGGCTTTTGGGCCCTGTTCAACCTCGGGTCATACAAGACCTCGGCCCGAGTCCTTAACAACATCCTCAACCATGGCGCCCGCATCCGTGTCCGTACCCTCGCCGACCTGAACGTGGACCCATTCGACGTAGCCCTAGACCACGGCCCCGAGGATGAACGCGAGACAGGAGCGGAACTCAACCTTGACGGCACCCCCCGCCTCTTCATGGGCGACACCCACGTGTGGAGTTGGTATCGCGGAACCTCCGTAGGGCCGTATTCCGGGATGAGCGCACTCCTCGCCATGGAACGCGTCGCCGAAGGATGGCTCGCCGCCGGAGTCACGCCAGCGCGCGTCGTCAACGTCCTCCTTGAAGGCTGCGAGAACCTCTCCGTTCCCGGCATGTTGTTCGGCCTCCTTACCCGCCACATCGATAAGGTCACCAACGAACTCGACCCATTCCTCGCCGAACCAATCGTGTGGAACCTCGAGTTCGCACGAGTAACCGGCGAGTACAGCGGCCTCCGTGCTCGCACCGACGACCTCAAACACCAAGAACGACGCAACTGGTCACCGCGCGAAGTGTGCGCCACGCTCATGACCAGCGGAGACGAGGACCGCGCCCGCGCGCTCAAAGCCGTCGGTGACCTCCTCATCGCTAACGGAGATCGTCTCGGCGTCCCCGAAGAGCTCACGAAGAACTGGGCCGCGAGTCTCGACGCCGACCAATACGAGGTCACCCAGGAAGGCGACCAGCTATACCTTCAGGTCAATCCGCCGGAGGAGCTAGAGGCCGCGCAGGCCTTGCACACGGTCTATCAGGAGCAGATCAACACCGGCATGCGGCTCCAGAACCGCTACTGGGGTTCGGCAAAACACGACGCCGACTACATGCCACCCACCTCAGCAGAGATCGCCGCCGACCTCGCCGCAGCGCGCGAACTCCTCGATGCAGACAACGACATCATGCCGACACAGCCGCTCAACGCCGTCGCACACGTCATCCGGGTCGCTGTTCAACGTGCCGCCGCCGGCGAACTCGAAGCCCTCGGCAACGAAACCGAGTTCGTAGCCCAACTCGTGCTCGACATAGCTCTCTCCTTCAAAGCCTCGAGCGACCAGCGAGGCGAAGGTCAATACTTCGATCTTGGTGCCGACCGCGCGGTTGCCAACGCCCTGCCGGCATTCCTGACGCCCGCTCTGGCTGACCTTCTCCCTCCCATTGGAGCAACCAGAGCCGATGTCGGCGAAGCCGGAATGGCCATCGCCTGCAAAGCACCACTCGAAACCAGGCTTTATCTAGCCCGTGGGTGCGATATCGTCTGGGCCACGCCCTGCCACGACGACCCATGCATTCATGAGACCGTCCTCGGCTGGCTTGTAGAAACAGTCCGTGGAGCCGAAATCGGTGAATGGGATATGCACGCTCAGCGCCGCTCGCATGTCTACATCGACGGTGACATCCCGACACGCCTTCAAGAGCTCGACGCCACCTCAATCGACCTCAGCATGCTGGACGCGTCAATAAGAGGCCTCGGTGCAGCAGCGGCAACTAGGCACTGCTGCACCTCCAAAGCCGCGCAGCTTCTCGCTCTCTTCCTCGACGTCCAACGCCGTACGGTGGTAACTCATAGGGACAAAGGATGGAGCGCCGACCACCGCGGGACTCACGCCATGGTCGCAGCCCGCGCACTCCTCGACGACTTCGCCACCAGCCAAGACGTTCAGCCCGTCCTCAAGCATCTCGATGTCCTCAGCTCAGAAGCAAGCCTCTTGTCGGGATTCCTCCACGGCCTCGCGGCAGTTGGTGCTGAGAACCACGGGCGAGCCCAAGCAGCGCGTGACCTCTGGCCCGCAGTCCTTGACCACGCCCTCACATACGCGAATCATGATCCTAGTCCCTACCGCGATAACCACTGGGGTGCTTGGGCAGCCGCCGCGCTCCTGCCCGAACCGCTCTCCTGGACCCAAGGCCTGTACAACGAACTCGCTGGGCCACCCATCGAATGGGTCAAGGCCGAAGACCTTCTCGGTTTCATCGACCAGTGGGTCTCGCTGGGCCGCGGCGAAACCAAGTGCGTTGACGCACTCATCCGCATCCTTCGCAAACTCCCGTTGGCCGAACAGGTCACCCGCGGCCTCACCTGGATCACCGAACTCTGTACCCGGGACGGCGAGGTTGTCGTCAACCAGACCTGGTTCTCGAACGACTGGCTCAAGGAAATTCGCAGCACAGCCGAAGAACTCAACGGACTTGAGGAGTGGCAGAAGCTCGTCGACGCCATGGTGGTAGCCGGAAACGAAGGTCTGGCCCCTTACAGTCGATAGAAAACGCTGGCACAAAGTAGTTGCTCGACTCTGTAACTTGGGTTCCGAGGCCTTTCCTGAAGTCAGTGTCCAACGCTCCCGCGTAGCTGCATCCCAGGAGTATGGGGCCATGCAACCGGCCTGCAGCTCATCTGCATGGAAGGGATCTCCAGCCTCATGCTGATCACATGCGCCGAGTGCTAGGGACTCCTCGGGATTCGGAACGGTCGGTTGGTTCGTTGCGGACCTTGCAACCATTGAACGGGTGGTCGGGCTCTACGCAAGGGAAAATGTTGCTTGGCTTTTTCTCGAAGAGGAGGCCGTGGCCGACTTGCTAGGCACCGACCTCTTGGCGGCAAACGCTCGTGAATAGGGCAGATGACCTTGAAACAGTAGGTGCGCCGTCGAGGATCTCAGCCCCGACGCCAGCAGTCGACTGCGTCGACAAGTTTTCACCTGACGGGTCCGCGGACGTCCTCGGGAGAGCACTCGGAGCAACCTGCCATATCGTCACAGTCGGTGCCCTAGTGCAAATGAAAGCGACGACCGCGAACTCCAGAACCCTTGGTCATGGCATTGTGCCCCGGCGACGCGCTCACCTCGTTGCATAAGCACATTACAGTGCGGTGATTGCGGCGGCGCTATGAAGGGGACAGTCAGCAGCAGTCGGCTGACTTCCCTCCGTACGGAGCAGTGGTCGAACTCTGCTTTTCCCGTCTGATCGGTGGTGCAACAAGACAAAGGGGCGTAGCCGGGCCGTAATGCAGGAAAACGGGCAAGAAGGAAGGTGTTGACGACGTCAACACCTTTCGCCCCAGACAGTCTCGTACAGCACCCGAACTGCTCCGGATTCCATATGTTTCCGGGTGTCCCCAGTGTTTTCAAGGCCGGGAATGCAGTTCGAGTCCCACCTCGGGCATAGCATTCCCCCTCGTCAGAGGGGGTTTTTGCTTTAACGTGTGTACATTGACCCTGCTCGGGTCCCTCTGACGCTTGTGCGGCGCTGGTGCCTGGCTGCCGCGGTGGCCTGTTCGGTTGTGTGGGTGGCGGGGTCAGAGCCCCTGGCTAGTGGGCCCTCCGCCTGCTGGGGTGTGGGGTCATTCGGGTCTACTTTCTGGCTGGTCCTGGTGGACGTGGTTGGCCTTGTACCTATTCATGCGCTGCGGTTGTGGTGATGACATGATCTACGGGGATTTTCTTGAAGATTTTTGTCCGGATTCCTTGTTTGCTGGAGTCTGGGGGAGAGGTGGGTGCCGCTTTGTCGGGCCAAAGGCGGTGTGTACATTGTCCACACCCGTACACGGGCCCCGAGCCGTCCTCGGTTGGGCCAGCGCAGCGGACCTGTTTGCTGCCCAGCAGGCCGGCGCAGCGTTCCCATGACCGCTGTGCAATAGCACTCATTGCGGGTTCCTGTTTGAGCCCGTTACAGCCCCCCCGCGCACCAGCCGCACCCGCAATCCATTGCCCAAAACCCACATTGAATGTCAAGAGCTCAACGGGGGTTGTTCTATTTGGGTATACGTCAACCGGACGCCAGGTGGGGGCCAGGAATCACGTCAGGCTAGGGTTGCATACCGTATTTGTTGACGCCCGCAATTGGGGATACCAGAGCTCAACCTGACACGCGACAGATGCGCTGTTATCGTCGTTCGGTCTCCATGTGCACTGCTGCTCGCCCTGCTAACCCGTGAAACCCCGGGCTAACGGACGGCGGACTGGCTACGACTCACGCAAAGGTGACCGGGTGACCATCTACAAGACCCCGATCGGATGGGGCGACGCCGATCACGCTGCCGGCAGGCCGCTCGATCCGCAGGGTCGGTTCATCTTGACCGAGGTCGATGACACATACGTTCGCGTCAAGTGGGTAGCGAGCAGTCCGGCCCTGGCGATATGAAGGTCAAGGGCAGCGACATTGAGATGGACGCGGGCGATATTTCCGACCACGAGTACAGTTCTCCGACTGATCGCCTATCGGACGTCGCGCTAAATACTGGCGAGTCGGAGTGACATTGCCCTGTCGATCTCTGCGACTTTCTGAATTTTCTCGGCAGTTGTTGCTTCGTATTGAATGGCGGCGTCACCTGTCCGCGTTGTTGTGAGGTCCACCAGCGGTGCGGCGGGCGCTGTGTGTGACAGCGGATATCTTTCGCTGCAGCTCAATCCGCGAGTACTCTGTTTCCAACCGAGGGCAATGGTCGCGCTCATGCGCGGCTTAGCGGACGGAGTGGGGGATGGCACGGATGCGAATCGCGTCGCTGAACGTGGAGAACCTCTTCGAGCGACCGAAAGCGATGGCGGGTCAAATGCAACCCGGCGGCAACCCAATTCTCGCTGCTCACGCGAGGATCAACGCGCTTTTCCAAGAGGACGGCTACACGTCGGCGGTCAAAATTGAGATCCTCCAGCTTCTGGACTTACTCGGTCTGACGGCCTCCGATTCCGCGTCTTTCGCCGTCCTCCGACAAATACGCGACCGGCTTGTTACGCGTCACCGCGCCACAGCCAATCATCCGGCGAGCATCGAGGTCGTCGCGGATGGCCGAGGCGACTGGATTGGCTGGGTTGACCTGGTCAAGGAAAGAGTGGACGAGCTCGCCATGACCCACACCGCGAAGGTGATCGAGGACGTGGATGCTGACATCATCGCGGTCGTCGAGGCAGAGAGCCGGATCGCTTTGAAGCATTTCACGGATGCGGGCGTGGTCACCAGTCAGGGTGGACCCGCCTACCCGCACGTCATGGTCATCGACGGCAACGACGACCGCGGGATCGACGTCGGGTTCATGACGAAACCGACGCACTCGATCCTTGCGGTTCATCCGCATGTCGATGACCAGGATGCCGGTGGTCGCCTGATCTTCGGGCGCGACTGCCCTGAATACACGGTGCAGCTCGCGTCCGGCACGAGAATTGTCGTGCTCGTCAACCATTTCAAAAGCAAAGGGTATGGACTGCAATCGGACAATGACGCGAAGCGGCGTCGACAGGCAACTAGGGTCGCGGAGATCTACGGTGCACTCCGTGCAAGGGGCGAGGAGAACGTCGTGGTCCTCGGGGATCTCAACGACACCCCTCCCAGTGATCCGCTGAAGCCGCTCCTGCAGGACACAGATCTGCGCGACATCGCGACCCACCCTACGTTTTCCAGCGACGGTCGGCCGGGGACCTATGCGAATGGAACGGCCAGCCAGAAGATCGACTATGTGCTGTTGTCACCGGCGCTGTACTCCCGCGTCACGGGACGCGCGATCTTCCGGAAAGGCGTCTGGGGTGGAAAGAACGGCACGCTTTTCCCGCATTACCCGACTATGACCTCGTCGGTCCATGCGGGATCGGATCATGCGGCGATCTACGCGGACGTTGAACTCGACTGAGCGGAGCAGATTGCAACACGCATCCATCGCCTCATTGCAGACCCACACCGCAGCGGATATCTTCCTCTGAGGCAATGAATGGTGCTACGCGGAGGTTTTCTATGACCCTTTTATGATGCCTGTAAGCAAGGAGGGTCTGCAGCTCGCGGACGATGGCGCGGGCTGTGTAGCGTTTCAGGACACGTTTGATTTCCCGATAGGTGCGGGCTTCACCGATCCGGCGTGCTGCGTAGAGTCTGGTTGTCTCGTCGTGGACCACGAGGATTTTCACGATGATGTCCAGGGCCATGATTGGCTGCCGGTCACCGTGGCGGTTCAGCCGGTGCCTCACGGTGTTTCCGGAGGATGCGGACAGCGGGGAAACGCCGGCAAGGGCTGCGAAGGCGGCTTCGGAGAGTATCCGGCCGTGGTGCGAGTACGCGCAGGGGATGACCGCCGCGGTGACCGGCCCAATGCCCGGGCGCGTCAGGAATCCCGGAAGGAAACGCCGAGGATCTCGGCTACGCCGACCAGGGTGACGGCGGCAGGAGTCTGGCGGCTTCGCTATGTTTCGGGGGAGAAACCGACCTGCTGACCGGCGTCCGACCCAACCTTGATGTCATTGCCGGCGGACCCCATCTCGACGATGCCGCGGCATTCCTTCGAGCCAAAGCCCAGAAGGATCGTGACGCTGCGCAGCTGGCCCTGGCCAAACTGCTTGCCAGCGTTGCGGGGGAGTACGATCTGGTTCTGCTGGACTGCCCTCCGGGAAATGAACCGCTGCAGGCAGCCGCGGTCGCTGCCGCCCGTTACGCGCTGGTACCGCTGAAGACAGATATGTCCAGCCGTAAGGGTGTAGCCGCCGTCGCGGCACGCATGGATAGCGTCGTCGGCCTCAATCCATCTCTGGACCTGCTGGGCGTCGTTCTCGTCGGTACCGGCACGAATTCCAAGCAGGTTCACAAGGTCACGCGCGACCACCTCACCGCCGATTTTGGCACAGATGAAGCGGTGTTCCCGATGAGCATCCGCCATGCGGAGGCCACGGCCCAGGCGTGCCGTGAGCGTGGATTGTTGGCCCACGAGCTCGAGCGGGAGCTCAGCAAGGGACCGAAATGGTGGGAGGTCCTGCGTGGTGAAGCGAAGGCCGGCAATGCCGGGCCGAAGTCGGCTTCCAGCGTGGCCGAAGACCTCCACGCAGTCGCCATGGAAGTGACCCGTCGCATCGCCGTCGCTGAATCCCAGGAGGTCAACGCGTGAGCGCCGAACCGACACCCGGCCGCCCCGCACTCGGGTTGCCCCCGCGGCGCACGGCAGTGCCGGCCGCCGAGGCGCCGCTGGCACGGATGCTCCCCGGACACCGGCCGGAGACACCAAAGAAGGCAGAACCCAAAGAAACCGATACAGCGAATATGACGGTCAGTATCCCCGCCGCGCTGCGGAACCGGGCGCGGGCCGCGTACCGGGCGACTAGCTACGCCGAAGGGGATAACACTTGGAGTCACTTCGTTGCGAAAGCGATCGAGGTAGAGACGGCCCCCCGCGAAGCCGAACACAACGAGGGCGTGATGTACCCGTCTTGGGGCGAGAAACTCCCCGGTGGCCGGCGGCTCAAGGACAGTTGAAGGGCAGCCTCGGCGCCCCGGTGGATCGGAAAGCAAGCGGCTTTGACCGACGCCTTAGCCGCTCACAGTTCCGTGCTCTGCAATAAGGAACGCTGTTGCTGCCCCCGCCATCCGCACCACCTGTCCTCCGCAAGTGGTCCTCGCGACCAGGCGCGTCAGGGCGGGGTAGCTGCGGGGTAGCTATGGACTGGTCCGCAGGCGGCTGCTTTGATGAGGTTGTCATTGATTGAGGATGGATTGGTGTTTGGAGGCCTTCTGTGGATGCCCATCGGATTGAGCTGAGTGACTTGGTGTCGTCCTTGCGGTCGGAGATCACTAAGGCGTGGCAGGAGGGCCAGTACGACACGGTGGGTTTCGAGGCCGGGGCGATTGAGGTGGAGCTGACAACCGAGATTGAGGTCGTAGAGATCCACGGAAAGGTCTCGGCGAAGTTCTGGGTCCTGAACTCTGAGGCAGAGGCAGGGCGGACAAGGACCAGCACGCAGCGGATCACTTTTTCCTTGACGCCCAGGGACCGGCGGGATCCCTCCAAGCCGCTGGTGATCGCAGGTCAGACGGCTGCGGGAGAACACCGGCCCGTGATTTCCTGGGATGAGGGCCGGCCGGCGGGGTCGGCCCAGCAGCCCACTGGCTGATACGGCCTGTGATGTTCGAGGGTGAAGGGTGGGCATGGATGTTCGCCGGGTAGTCCAGGTGTGGGTCAGGGACCCCGGCGGGCCGGATCGGATCGGAACAGGCTATCTGCTGACCGATTCGGTGGTGTTGACTGCGGCGCATGTCCTGGGCTCGCTGCTTGCCGGTCACGACGACGGCATGCTGGCGGACGATGACGTGGCGGTGCAATCGCGCTGGGGCCCCGGGCAAAGCGTCCCGGCGGTCCGGCTGGTGCTGCTGGGCGGGGACATGGCGGTGGTGATCCTCGGCTGGCCGTTCGTAGGCCCGCTGGGACCGGCACCGGTGCGCGGCACGCTCGGCTCCAAGGCTGTCGTGCGGGACACCGTGATCGCCGGATACCCGGTCCTTGGGCTGCAGCCGGAACCGGCCGCCGGCCCGACGGCGCCGGAGCGGGATACTGTTCCTGCCGACGCCGGGCAGTACCGGCGGGACACGCAACTGGACGGGGAGGTCAGCTGCGGGACAGGGTTCGGTGACGGCACGGTCACGGTGCACCTGGCGCCGCGCCACATCCCGGAACCTGGTGCAGTGGAGCCGGGCCACTCGGCGTTTGGGGGTCTGTCGGGGGCCGGGATCTTCATCGATGACCATTTGGTCGGGGTGGTTAGGGAGGATCCACATCCGGATCATCCGACCGTTGTGGTGGGCCAGCGCCTGGATCAGGTCCCGGCACCAGTGTGGGAATCACTCCGGTCCTTGGCAGGTGATGTGCTCGACGGGCCGGTGGTCGATGTCTCGGTCACGCCCGGGGCCCGCGCGGTCCGCGATGCGCACCTGTGGCAGGCCCGCACCATCCTGGAGAACATCCCGGGAGGCAGGTTGCTGGACCGGGGGCCGGAGCTTTCGCGGATGGCACGCTTCTGTGCCGACCCGGCAACCGGCTACCTGGTGTGGCACGCCAATGAATGGTCCGGCAAGAGCGCATTGTTGGCGACCTTCGTTCTTGAACACCCGGCCAGCGTCGATGTCCTCGCGTTCTTCATCAACCGCAATGACGCCGGAGCCCGAACGGCCGAACACTTCCTTGCCTCGCTGATCAATCAACTCGAGGCCTACCTGGACAGCCCCCATGAACCAGCCAATCTGGCAGTGCCCGGGGCAGCCCAGGGCCGCTACCGTGACCTGCTGGCCCGCGCCGCAGCGGCCGCCCGCGACAACAAACAGCACCTGGTCCTCACAATCGATGCCCTCGACGAGGATGAAGCATTCACCCCCCACCACGGTTCCACCACCTCGATCACGAAGCTGCTCCCCGCTGGCGTCCCTGGCCTGCATGTCATCGTGGCAACCAGGCCCTACGAGCACGTCCTGACTGCCACACCGGGCCATCACCCCTTCCGCGCCACCGCGCCGGTACCGCTGTCGGCGTCGCCACACGCCGCGAGCATCCGTGATGAAGCCGCACGCGAAATCATGAACGCAGCCCACGGAACGGACCCACTGCCACGGTTCATCCTGGCGTTCCTGTACGCCGCAGAGGACGACCTCACCCCGGTGGAGTTCGTCGGCTTGCTCGGCCAATTGACGGGTAGCGACCAGGTCACCACCGGGGCCGTTCGAACGCAGCTGCAGACCGTGCTGCATCGGACCGCCCGGCGGCGTGTCCGTGCCGCTGGTGTCACCGGGTCCGGCGCTGCGAGGCCGGACGAGGAACGTTACGAGTGGGCGCACTCAACCTTGCCTGAAATGGTCCTCGACCAGTTCGGGCCCGCAGTGCTCGCCAGTCATGCCGAAGCCCTTCACCAGTGGGCAGCCGGGTATCAGGGCCGCGGCTGGGACAGTGACACGCCCGGCTACTTGGAGAGCGGTTACCCTAGGCTGCTGGCTTCGTCCGGGCGTGTCACCGAGCTCGCCGCCTACGCCCTCGACCGGGCACGCCACCGATGGCTGCATACCCGCCGTGGCGCCAATGACCAAGCGCTCAGCGAGATCCGGCAGGCTGCAACACATCTTGTCGGGCGCGTTCCCCGTGACCTTGGCACGCTACTGCTTCTGGCCTTGGAACGGGACCGGCTGCAACAGCAGTACAGGAATCTCCCGACCAGCATCCCCGCAGTATGGGCGATGCTGGACAACATCCACCGCGCTGAGGCACTCGCGCGCAGCATGCCCACCGATAAACAGCCGGAGGCGCTGGAAGGGATCGTCCGAGCCCTGGCCAAGGCCGGGAACACCGCCGAAGCCGAACGGATCGCCGATGCCGTCACCGACGAGTACCGGCGGGTACAAGCGCTGGCCGGGATCGCCCGGACCCTGGCCCAGGCCGGGAACACTACCGATGCCGAGCGCATCGCCAACAAGGCCGAACAGGCCGCCGGCGCCATCAGCGCCAAGTACCAGCGGGCGCAAAGCTTGGCCGGGGTCGTCCAGGCCCTGGTCGCGGCCGGGAACAYCGCCGCCGCCGAACGCGTCTCCGACACCATCACCGACGACTACCAGCGGGCGCAGAGCTTGGCCGGGATCGTCCAGGSCCTGGTCGCGGCCGGGAACACCGCCGCCGCCGAACGCGTCTCCGACACCATCACCGACGACTACCAGCGGGCGCAGAGCTTGGCCGGGATCGYCCAGGCCCTGGTCGCGGCCGGGAACACCGCCGCCGCCGAACGCGTCGCCGCCAAGGCCGAACAGGTCGCCGACACCATCACCGACGACTACCGGCGGGCGGGGGCGCTGGCCGGGATCGCCCAGACCCTGGCCGAGGCCGGGAATACCGCCGACGTTGAACGCGTCGCCGCCAAGGCCGAACAGGCCGCCGACACCATCACCGACGAGGACCCGCGGGCGCAGGTGCTGGCCGGGATCGCCCGGCCCCTGGCCGAGGCCGGGAATACCGCCGACGTTGAACGCATCACCGCCAAGGCCGAACAGGCCGCCGGCACCATCACCGACGAGTTCCGGCGGGGGTGGGCGCTGGACGGGATCGCCCGGACCCTGGCCGAGGCCGGGAACACCATCGGCGCCGAACGCATCGCCGACACTATCCCCGACGAGACCCGGCGGGTGCAGGCGCTGGCCGCAATGGCCCAGACCCTGGCCAAGGCTGGGAACACCGCTGAAGCCGAACGCATCGCCGCCAAGGCCGAACAAGTCGACAACACCATCATCTACGAGGGCTGGCGGGCGCGGGCGCTGGACGGGATCGCCTGGGTCCTGGCCGAGGCCGGGAACACCGCCGGCGCCGAACGCATCGCCGGCGCCATCACCGACGAGACCCGACGGGTGCAGGTGCTGGACGGGATCGCCCGGGCTCTGGCCGAGGCCGGGAACACCGCCGACGCCGAACGGATCGCCGACGTCATTACCGACGATTACCTGCGGGCGTGGGCGCTGGACGGGATCGCCCGGGCCCTGGTCGAGGCCGGGAACACCGCCGACGCCGAACGCATCGCCGCCAAAGCCGAAGGGGCCGCCGGCACCATCACCGACGAGACCCAGCAGGTGCAGATGCTGGCCGAGATCGCCCAGACCCTGGCCGAGGCCGGGAACACCACCGAGGCCGAACGCATCGCAGCCAAGGCCGAACGGGCCGCCGACATAATCACCTACGAGACCCGGCGGGGGCAGATGCTGGCCGGGATCGCCCGGGCCCTGGCCGAGGCCGGGAACACCGTCGCCGCCGAACGCATCGCCGCCAAGGCCGAACAGGTCGCCGACACCATCACCGACGAGAACCGGCGGGTGCGGGCGCTGGCCGAGATCGCCCGGACCCTGGCCAAGGCCGGGAACACTGTCGCCGCCGAACGCATCGCCGCCAAGGCCGAACAGGCCGCCGCCGCCATCACCGACGAGACCCAGCAGGTGCAAGTGCTGGCCGAGATCGCCCAGACCCTGGCCGAGGCCGGGAACACCACCGAGGCCGAACGCATCGCAGCCAAGGCCGAACAGGCCGCCGGCACCATCACCGACGAGACCGATCGGGGGTGGGCGCTGTCCGACATCGCCTGGGTCCTGGCTGAGGCCGGGAATACCGTCGACGTCGAACGGATCGCCGGCTCCATCACCGACGAGGACCTTCGGGCGCGGACGCTGGTCAGAATCGCCCGGGGCCTGGCCGCGGCCGGGAACACCGCCGACGCCGAACGCATCGCCGACACCATCGCCTACAAGGACGAAAGGGTGCGGGCGCTGGCCGGGATGGCCCGGGCCCTGGCCAAGGCCGGGAACACCACCGCCGCCGAAGGCATCGCCGCCAAGGCCGAACAGGCCGCCGCCGCCATCACCTACACGGACGAGCGGGCGCAGGTGCTGGCCGGGATCGCCCAGACTCTGGTCGCGGCCGGGAACACCGCCGAAGCCGAACGGATCGCCGACACCATCACCGACGACTACCAGCGGGTGGAGAGCTTGGCCGGGATCGTCCGGGCCCTGGCCGCGGCCGGGAACACTGCCGACGTTGAACGCATCGCCGCCAAGGCCGAACAGGCCGCCGACGCCATCACCGACGAGAACCGGCGGCCGCGGGTGCTGGCCGGGATGGCCCGGGCCCTGGCCGCGGCCGGGAACACCGTCGCCGTTGAACGCATCGCCGCCAAGGCCGAACAGGCCGCCGACGCCATCACCGACGAGAACCGGCGGGCGCAGGTGCTGGCCGGGATGGCCCGGGCCCTGGCCGCGGCCGGGAATACCGTCGCCGTTGAACGCATYGCCGCCAAGGCCGAACAGGCCGCCGCCGCCATCACCTACACGGACGAGCGGGCGCAGGTGCTGGCCGGGATCGCCCAGGCCCTGGCCGAGGCCGGGAACACCGCCGAAGCCGAACGGATCGCCGGCACCATCACCGACACGGACCAGCGGGCGTGGGCGCTGTCCGGGATCGCCCAGGCCCTGACCGAAGCCGGGAACACCGCCGACGCCGAACGCATCGCGTGCCAGATGCTATCGACAGACATCTGGCACGTCGCCATCACGTTGTTGCTTGATCATCGGCTATTCGACACCGCAGTCAACCCCATAGACGGCTGGCTGAGCACGGATTTGATTAGCAAGCTCGTCAACGATGGACCCGTCCTACCTGACTCCGCATGAAGAGACGGCGAGCGTCCCCGCAACCGACACACGTCAAACACGGCATTGATCGTCCTCGAGTCGAGGTGCTTTGGACCCAAATCGGCCACATAGCCATTCTCGCCCGCGTCCATTACCCCGCTGGGGGGCATCAACGAGCAATCACCACCGACCGTCATGAAAAATCGAGGCTAAGGCAGGCTAAGGCCCTTGCTGGGCGAGCAAAGTCGGAACGGAGGTAGACCGGAACTGTACCCGGGCAGGGTTGCAATGTCGCGAGTCATGTGCCCAAAAACTGATCTTTTCCGAGAATGGCATTCAGGCTGCAGCATGATGCCCGGGGCACGTGCGGCCACGCATCGGCACCCCCAGCTGTACCTGAAAAGATCAAGGGGCCGGCTCGCCGCTGGGTTTGTGCGGTGCTGTTTGTCGGGCGCCCTGACGAGCCCGTACAGTCCGATACTGGCGGATGCGATCGCTCCCGGGTCCTCGAACGGAACGTCAAAACCGCCAAACCGAGCTGTGAAAAAGCCGCCATTCTGAACTAACAGTCATTTGCTGTTTTGCTGCGTTCCTGTGTCTCGACAAGCCATCCCATTCTCGCTTGGTAGGGGAGTGGTCGACTTGGGTCGGTTCGCCCTTGATGTTCGGACACGCGGTTGGCAGTTAACGGGACAGCAGCTTGGCTCCGTCCGGGCGGAGCTCGGGGCTTGGGGACCAACTCGCGGAAGAGTAGCGCCCAAGCCATTGTCGGTTGGCGTACGGCTGTAAAGCCTGCCATGTCCGGGCCCAACGCAACGCCAACGGACGTTTGGGTGACAGCTCAGGCTGAACAAGGCGAACTTCCCATCGCGGTAAGGGAAAGCCGCTCCAACTTGGTCATTTTGATGCTTAGCGCTACTTTTCCGCGCAGTGGTCCTCGACCCCCAACGCGGTCGTGGTCAGCGTCGATGAGAAGTCACAAATCCAGGCGTTGGATCGCACCCGCCCGGACCAACCGTTAGAGAAAGGCAGGCCGGCGGCGCGAACCCATGACTACAAGCGGAACGGGACGACGACACTGCTCGCCGCGTTGGAGATCGCGACAGGGAAACTCTCCGCGGACAAGTGCTACCAGAAGCACACGAACGCGGAGTTCGTCGGCTTCCTCGGCCTCGTCGCCGACGCCCACCCGGACGTGGAACTGCACGTCGTCTGCGACAACTACGCCACCCACAAACACGCGAACGTGAAGGCGTGGCTAGCCGCGAATCCCCGGGTCACCCTGCATTTCACGCCCACGAGTTGCTCGTGGTTGAACATTCGAGGGCGCGCGAAGGGTCCGCGTCGCTTCAGGCATCCGCATTCGTAGTTGCTTAGGCTGGGGCCATGACAGCGAGTTGTTTTTCTGCGATTCCGCGACGTCAGAGCGGACTTCGTCGTAATTGAGATGACCGAGTACGCGTCAGCCCGGACTACATTAGGAGCGAGATTTCTTTCCCGCGGGGTGAAAGACTTCTATTGTGGGGGCTTGTCGATGCCGAACGCATGTCAGGCGTCTGGTTCCCCTGGCCCGAGGTCGTCGGCCGATCGGCAACTCCAGCTGGGCTGTTTAGCTGATTTGGTCTCAACCCCGCGTTCCCGGACTTTACGCTGCCAGCGGGTAGGAGTGCTGGCCCTCCCGAACGCCACCGGGTCCAATCCTCAGATTGGACGTTGAGGACGGCTGTCCGAATTTAAACTACTGCTGGTGTCCTTCGACGCATCAGGGAACCGGGGAAGAGCTTCTGGGGGAAGAAGGCAAAGTAGGACTGGGCGTTGCCTTGGGGGGCGAAGCGGGTGGCGAAGAAGCAGGTGGTGAAGAAGAGAGGGTCGCTACGGGTTCTGCAGAGAGTTCAAGTACTTGGTAGGTGTTGTGAGCGGGCATATGGAGGATGAGCTGGCCAGTGTAAGCTACCGATCGCCCGGGGGGCGTCGGCGGTTCTAATTGCACCCTCACAACGCAGACTGATTCTTTTGAGAGGGTGCGGCCTGAGCACCCATCAATCCCGAGCGAGAAGGCCGCGCCGGTGACATTCACGACCTCGACATTTCTGATAGTGATTGGTTCGTCCTTTGGGTTTTTAAAGCCGATTTGTGATTCATAATCGAATGCCGTAAAGGCTCCATCATGATTTGGCGGTCCCTCCGCTGCGGGAAAATCTACCAATATAAGGTCGTTAGTGGCGACGGGGTCCGCAGCGCTGCCAGCGCTAGTGGGTCCAGACGAAGGGGAGCGGGATGCACCTTCGCTCGTGATGGTGCCACTTTGATCGGGGTGCTGCCCAGGATCAGTGGAGGGGCCGTTGCAGGCGGCGACGGAAATGATGACTGCCAGCAGGCCGCAGCCTGAGAGTAGGCGAGGAGTAATCATGGCAGTGGCTCTCCTGGCCGGAATTCGAGACGGATATTAGAGGTATCTTCGAGGAGGATTGCCGTTCCCGTGCTCCGAGACCAACCGTCGGGGAGCAGGAAATACTTTTCGTTTGATCTGATGACTAGCCGTAGGTTGGTGTATCGGAATCGATATTCAGATTCAGGTGCGCCGATAGGAGTTTCGATAACGGGAGGCGGCAGAGCAAGGGATGTCTTGCTGAATACGGTGACTGAGGGGCGCGTTGATAAGGTATCTACAAATGCGATGGCACGCCCGCGGCCCAAAGCACCGGCATGAAGTGTGGTTCCCCAGAACAGGCTTATCAGCACCAAAACCAAAAGAATTCCTTGGATTCTGTCCTGGTGTGACGGAGTTCCATTGTTTCCTGAGAGGAAAGCAGACCCCCTCCGACGGGCGTGTAGACCTTTTACCCCATAAGCTACACAGACGCTACCCATGCCCAACAATAAAGGTGGGACGAGATACGCTTCCGGCAGCACTTTGCGCCAATCATTCAAGATCCGGCCCAAGGCGCTGACGAGCAGAAGGCTGAGCACCAGGGCCGTCACACCCAAAAGTGCCAAGGCTATGAGTCCGTAACGAACGCGCTTTTTCCCGCAATGGCCGAGGATTCTTGGCCAAACCACGGTATGAACCCCCAGGAGCGAGAGCCACACAACCAAGAGTGTGATGGCTGGCAAAATGAGTGCATCAATGCTCCGCAACAGATAGTCAGTGGGGGTGAAACCGAGCGTGCTGACATCGATTCCCAGATAGCTATTTCGCGCGGTCGTCAGCGCGTATCCAAACCAGAATGCCAGGGCTGTTGCCAAGGTGGTCGGCGGAAGCGCTACACGGATCCATTCTAAGAGAGAGCTGGAAGCGACGGAGGCGGCTTTTTCGGCGCTGGTCGAGTCCACGCTTTGCTGGTTGGACTGCTGATCAGGATGCGTTTCACGAGGCGCGTGGGAGTGGATCGCCTCCTGAATGCGTTGATCTCGTAATCGGCGCTTCCACACGATGTTTCCCCGGCCTTGGCAGTAAGTGGTGTTCTTATCGTTCCACTAACTCAGCACGGGGGATACACAATTTTTCGCCCACACAAGCTGCTCACTTGGCGCAAATGATGGTAGCGATGATAGCGGGCCGTCATGCCAAAGTTCGGGAAAGCGTCACGAGAGAGTAGGCGCCCTCTTGTGGAGATCCTCTCGTCCAGCACACGATCGAAACAGCTCCACGCTCATGGAGCCCGAACCGGTGAACTCGCAAACGCCGCCACCGGTCCCTGGCTGGCTGGCTCGGAGGGAGCCGTGCTCTTCCGGGCCGCAAGCGGGTACACCATCGATTCCGGCTTCCCGCATCCCTTGGGCAAACACTTCGGGATCGGGCATGGGGTTCCTCCCGGTTTCCTTCGAGGCTGGCCCGGAAAGCGACTCGTCCAGGTCGATGAAGACGGCGGCGGGGATATGGCCACCATTGTAGGCGTCCCTTCCCGAGGACCCGTCGAGATACCAGCGGGTATCCACCAGCACGAATCGTCCCCAGTTGCCGACGCACCAGGCCCGGTCGACAAAAGGCTGCAAGATCGAATCCCTATTGCTCATGGATGGAGTCTAAGGCGGAATTTCACATGTTGAGATGTCAATCTCATAAAATGAGACATGTAAGGTCCTCCGGAATATGTCTTGACCTCCAGTGCGCCATCCAAACAAGGTAGGAGCACCCTCCCCCTGCGGCGACTTTCGGGTCAGGCGCGTTGCGAGATTCGTCAGAAACCACCCCGTCGGCCAGTCCCGTCTGAGCGCCGGGCTTCACGTATTCAGCTGTATCAGTTGTTGGCAGAGGCGAGTGAAGGTGCGCCGGCCTCTGGAGTCGTTGGCGCGGTTCCACCCGCTGATCGATGGCAACAAGCGCACGGCGTGGACTCTGATGGCCCTGATGCTCTGGATCAATGGCTACCGGCATGACTTCACCACGGATGTGGCATTTGACCTCGTCGTGGGTGTGGCCGCCGGCGATGTCCCGCTTGAAGTCAGCGCCGGGCTGATTGCCACGCATCTCGTCAGGCGCTAGCTAGACGCGGGGCCCGTGGGCTTTGCCGGTTGGCTGCTGCCTGACCCGTCAGGTGAGTCTGGGCCGGCCTGATCATGAGGTGTCTGAAGGAGGTGACAGCGACAATGAAGTTCCGGGAAGCTGGCCAAGACGCTGGGCAAGCGTCTGGCTCTTTTGCGGCGTACCGTCGGTCTCGGGCAGTGAAACCGCAGAACTTCCTCAAGCTGAGCAAAATCTGTCAGGACAAAGAAGGACCGCATCCCTTTGTTGCGGGGTGCGGTCGTTGGACTGAGAGCTTTGAAGCGGCCAAATTGGGGTGTGTACAAAGTACACACTTTGGGCTGCGGATCGGGTCGTACCGGGGCCGGACTGGCCCGGATTCCGCACGTTTCCGCGGGAGTCCAGTGTTGGCGGGGGAGGGAATGCAGTTCGAGTCCCACCTTGGGCACGCATTCCCCCTCGTCAGAGGGGGTTTTTGCTTTAATGTGTGTACAAAGCTGGTGGTGGCGTCCTCTGACGCTGGGTGCGCGGGCTGTGGCCTGGCCGCCGCGGGGCCTGTTCAGGTGTGTGGGGTGGCGGGTTGAGGGCCCTGGCTAGTGGGGCTTCCGCCTGCTGAGGTGGGGTTATTCGATTCCCCTTTCCGGTTTGGTCGCGTGGGACTGGGGTGGCCTGCACCTATTCATGGGCCGGGGGAGTAGGGACGACATGACTACAGCGACGTCGACGGATGGCTTCCAGGTGAGGGTTCGGGGGACTGTTCGAGAAGCCATGTGCTTGTGTTTGTCCTGCCAAAGAGGGTGTGGACATTGTCCGCACTTATATCTGCTTTATTGAGGGTGGCGGGGGCGGCGTCCGGTGTGAGGTTTGGACCTCGGAGTTCCTTGCGGCTGTGTCAGAAAAGAACGAAACCGACCCAAATGTGACGAGCTCTCACCACAGCCCGTCGTCAGCTTAGGGTGTAGCTTAGCCGGGCAACTGAGTACAGAAGCTACTGGTGCTTGACCGGCAACCGACTAACGTCAGTGGGCGTGACACGAACGGCAAATGCAACGTCATGTTGGGAGGGACTGCCCGGCTTGTGCTCGTGGAAGGATGACGACCATGCCCAGGGCCTATGGGGCGGAGTTCCGCCAGGATGTTATTGCTGTGGCCCGCAAGGGCGAGCAAGCTATGGACGAAGTGCACGTCGCACAGTTCGCTGGCCTCGTCCGCCTCCTCTCGAAATAGAACCGGCGGCAAGTCATCATCGCCGTCCACGAACGCGAACTGTTCGATTACCTAGCCCTCGAGCTCAGCCCCGCCTACGAAGGCGACCAACTCATCACGATTGAACTAGGCGAACGCGCATCCGCGGAAGGCCAAGGCATCACCCGCTACCTCTGGACGCCGGATCTCGCAATAGCGCCAGTTGAGCACACCTGTGGATGTCCTTGCTGCGGCGATTGACATCCCTGCATGCGAAGTCCTTAATTTCCCCTTGAGAAGGACACAGCGGATAGCCGCGTTCTTCTATTCGGTAAGACAAGGGCTCTTCGATCGCTCAGCTGTGGACGATCGGAAGTCCCTCGAGCAGCGGAGCGGGCAGTCAGACGATCTGGTCATGACGAGTGGAGGTTCCCCGATGGATGAGGTTGTACTGGAAGCGGCCCGGGCGGTCCGGCCCTACCTAGTGAAGCTGGTCGGTATCAAGGCGGCGGCAACGGTCGATGCTCAGTTGGCCCGATTGTTGGCAGACGCCGCGGGCAGGGACGTCGAGGCGGACTTGCGGGGGGTGTTGGAGGCTCACGAAGGCACGAAGGTCTTCGTGGAACGGGTGCTGGAGGATCCCGAGCATCGGCCCCCGGACGTGGTCTCCGCTGCATCGCGCTATGCCGGTCTCAGTGGACAACCGTTGTTGATCCCGCGGCCCAAGTTCCAATGCCCTCACGGGGACTACGTGTACTACCGCCAGGAGAAGGGGGAAAGCATACCGAACTGTCCGACGGACAACTGCCCCCTTGAGCCGGTGCCGGCGAGGTAGTGCGTGTTGGACAAATTCTGGGATGCGGTCGCCGGGAAGCTGGCCGACCGGTGGGCGGGGGCTGCAGCGCCGACTTTGCTGTTCTGGGCAGGAGGAGTCCTCGCTTGGGCGTTCGCCGGAGCCGGATGGTCAGGTCTGGGCGAAATCGCCACGTGGCTTGGCGGCCAAAACCTAATAGCACAGATTGCTGTGGTGCTCGGTGCCCTGACGATAGTGGCAGCCTCCGGCATTGTGGTGCACCGGTTGACGAACCCTGCGCTGCGATTGTTGGAAGGTTACTGGCCGAGGTGGCTGCACGCACTGACAGACCTCAGGCGCGGCAGGGTTTATGAGCGCCGAAGAGCGGACGATGAGGCACGGCAGCAGTGGTCTGCCGAGACGGAGGGGAAGAAACGACAGGAATTATCCGCGAGCCAGCTCGCCGAGGGGGCCCGATTGGAAGATCTCCGTCGACATCGTCCGCTCCTCGCCGGCGAGATGTTGCCAACCCGAATCGGCAACATCCTGCGGGCTGCCGAGACGAGGCCCTACCACCGCTACGGCTTGGACGCGATCTCGCTGTGGCCCCGCCTGTGGCTCGTGCTCCCGGAGCTGGCCCGTCAGGAACTCACCACCGCCAGGGCGTCCCTGGATACTTCCGTCGCCGCGATGATCTGGGGACTGGCGTTCCTGTCCTTTACGCCACTGGCCTGGTGGGCCGCGCCCGTCGGAACCGCCGTGGCTATCTCCTCCGTCCTGTGGTGGGTCCCTGCCCGGGCCGAAGTGTTCGCCGACCTTGTCGAAGCAGTGTTCGACCTGTACCGGAACGCGCTCTACAGGCAGCTGCGGTGGCCCCTGCCGGAAACGCCAGCCGACGAAGTCAGGTCCGGACTCGAGCTGACCGAGTACCTGATCATGGGTTCCGAGGAAGGTTCCCTGAAATTCACCTCCCCAAAGGAATCTTAGGAGCACGCCCCATGCGTGACGAACTGCTGGCCGGGGACTGTGTAAATAACGGTGTATCTGGCTCGACACGCCGGGCGCTGAGCCTGGCGGGGAGGAGCCCGATATGGCCGCAACACTTGAGGCTGTGCCGAGTACCAAGACCGTTGAAAAACTGACAGAGACTTCTGAGCTCGATGCCGCCCGTGAGCTGGTGAGGATGGCCAGGGAACAGGGCCTGGCGCTGACCGGCCCTGATGGGCTGCTCAAGCAGTTGACCAAGACCGTCATCGAGACCGCCCTCGATGAGGAAATGACCGAGCACCTCGGTTATGAAAGGCACGCCGCGGCAGCCAAGGACACCGCCAACTCGCGCAACGGCACACGGTCCAAGACCGTGCTGACGGAGACGACGGGCCCGGTGCAGATCGACGTTCCGCGGGACCGGGAGGGCACGTTCGAGCCGAAGATCGTCGCCAAGCGCCAGCGGCGGCTGACCGGGGTCGATGAGATGGTCCTCTCGCTCTACGCCAAAGGCCTGACGACCGGGGAGATCAGCGCCCATTTCGCAGAGATCTACGGCGCCTCGGTCTCGAAGGAGACGGTCTCACGGATTACCGACCGGGTGCTTGAAGAGATGGCTGCCTGGCAGAACCGGCCGTTGGACGAGGTCTACGCTGCGATCTTCATCGACGCCATTGTCGTCAAGGTACGGGACGGGCAGGTCGCCAACCGGCCCGTCTACGCCGCCATCGGGGTCACCCTGGCCGGGGAGAAGGACATCCTGGGCCTGTGGGCCGGGACCGGCGGGGAGGGCGCGAAGTTCTGGATGAGCGTGCTCACCGACATCAAGAACCGGGGCGTGAAGGACAGAATTTTCCTGGTCTGCGACGGGCTCAAGGGTTTGCCCGAGGTCGTGGCGAATGTCTGGCCGCTGACGACCGTGCAGACCTGCATCATCCACTTGATCCGCAACACCTTCCGTCTGGCCTCGAAGCAGGACTGGGACGCCCTCAAACGGGATGTGAAACCGATCTACACAGCCGTGAACGCCACGGCGGCCCGGGCAGCGTTCGAAGAGCTTACGGAGCGCTGGGGCAGGAAATACGCGGCGATCGTGCGGCTCTGGGAGAACGCGTGGGAGGAGTTCATCCCCTTCCTGGACTACGACGTGGAAATCCGGCGCGTGATCTGCTCCACCAACGCCATCGAATCGCTGAACGCCAGGTACCGGCGCGCCGTGAAGGCCCGGGGTCATTTCCCGACCGAGCAGGCCGCGCTAAAGTGCCTCTATCTGGTCACCCGATCCCTAGATCCGACCTGTGCCGGCAGGACCCGATGGACAACGCGCTGGAAGCCCGCTTTGAACGCCTTCGCCATCACTTTCAGCGACCGATTCCCGGCAGCTGAAAACTACTAAACAAACCGCCGGATACACCGTTAATGAGATAGTCCCAACCAAGTTCACAAAGTGAGGGGACTGTCCGATCAACGGTGTGCAGGCTCCGACCGGTTCTCATTAGTCATGATTCTTTCGAACTCCGGCCTTCGTGCTCTTATTTCGGAGTTAATTTCCCTATTTCCGGGTGCTTTTGGAACGCCGATAGTTGCGATTTCGCCAGCTAACTGCGGTTGCCAGGAGTCGCACGGCCCCAGAGCGCCGATTGGGCTGGCTCGGCACAAGGGTAAACCCGGTTCATCTTGCTGACACCCGCATGTAGGGACTACCCGAGTGGAGATCTGTCGTGAAAGGGACGCGACGCCCACTGCTGGACACCGCGCCCATTCGTAAGGCTACTTACTATTGCGGCCAGAGGTAAAGAAGTGGCATCTAGCAAGGTTGGGATCGAAAGCCGACAACGGTGATTTCGTAAACGTGGGCCCTGTGTGGACGGTAAAGACCGAAGCGACCCCGCAGGGGACTTCGAGCTCCGGCCCACGGAACTCGGGGTCCCCCGCGGATACCGCAGGGACCCCGGCTCTCTATCTAGGTGTATTCCGCGGATCATTACCCGGAGCGATCGTATCCTTTGCCCTGATCTTGTTGTCCTTGCCGTGGATCTTTAATTCACCGCCCCCGGACCGGGACAGATAGCCACGAGCGGCATCGATAGCCGCCGACTGGGTGTTGTGGACAGAAGAAGCGTGAGAGGAGCCTTCACGCTCAGCCTTCCAGCCGTCTTCACCGGAACCACGTGGTAGGAATTTCGCTCAGTCATGTTGATCACCCCCAGACGTTGCTGACAGACGCGGTAATGCCCACCATCAGTCATCCTCCGATTGCGGGTTCCTGGAGAAGTCCACTGTCTGCAGGTGCCGGACCTCGTTACGGCGCAGGTCCCAGCAGTAGGCCACCTTGAATAGGACTGCGTCCCGGTAGGCGGGCAGCCAGCCGTAACGTCCTGATAACGGCCATGGCATTTACTGGCATCTGTCTACGGTGCCGTCGATAGGCAACTCATGTCGTTGCCACGGCAATTTCGTTGAAGTAGCGGGCGGCTAGCGTGCCGTCTCTTTTGGAAGGGTGCAACAGCATTTGGCCGAGGGTCGAGTGGATGAGGGCCTGTGGGAAGCCGCCCGTTGCGTGCGGCCCTACCTTGCTGCGTTGTTCCGTCCTGCGGTTTCATGGTGCTCCCGGCCTGTGCGGCAGCGCTTGTCGATTTCGTCGAAGCCGCCTGTGACCTGTACCGCCGCGACGTTTACCGGCAGTTGCGCTGGCGCCTGCCCGCCACTCGCACCGAGACAAATCTCCGGCAGCGCGCTGGCCCGGTATCTGGTCTGCGGCTCCCAGCAGGCACGCCAAATCTACCGATCCACCCTGAGCAGCGAGGACTGAACATGCTTAACCGACGGCTGGAGGAACTGCGCCAACGACTCACCAGGTCCCTCCAAAATGGCGATGACTCTGACACGGATGCATCCCTCCTCGCCGCACGTGGCACGGAGATCCTGAAGCGGGCGTTAATCAGCGGCGATCCCGTGGGCCTCGACGAGGCTGTCGGCCTACTCGAGCGGGTCCGGGACACCATTGCCCACGACGACCCCGACCGGCCCGGGTGCCTGTTCAACCTAGGGCTCGCCCTACGGCTTCGGTTCGAGCGTTACGGACGGATCGAGGACCTGGATGAGGCGATCGAGGCCTGCCGCCAGGCGGTCGACTCCATTCCGGAGGACGACCCCGGCCGGCCCGGGTATTTGAATCACCTGAGGCTCGCCCTGCAGCGCCGGTTCGAACGCACTGGACGGAGGCAGCACCTGGACGAGGCAATCGACATCGGCCGCCAGGCGGCCGACTCCATCCCAAAGGACGACCCCGGCCGACCCGGGTACTTGAACAACCTCGCGGGCGCCCTGCAGCGCCGGTTCGCCCGCACCGGCAGGATGGAGGACCTGGACGAGGCGATCGCCGCCTGCCGGCAGGCGGCCGACWCCACCTCGGATGACGACCCCGACAGGCACGGGTACTTGAACAACCTCGGAATCGCCCTGCAGCGCCGGTTCGCCCGCACCGGACGGGCGCAGGACCTGGACGAGGCCATCGACGCCTGCTGGCAGGCAGCCGGATCCGCTCCTGAGGACCACCCAGACCGACCCGAATGCTTCAACAACCTCGGGCTCGCCCTGCGGAGCCAGTTCGCCCGCACCAGACGGGCGCAGGACCTGGACCAGGCCATCGACGCCTGTCGGCAGGCGGCCGGCTCCGCTCCGGAGGACGACCCCGCCCGGCCCGGGTACCTGGCCAACCTAGGGGCCGCCCTGCGGAGCCGGTTCGAGCGCACCGGACGGATCGAAGACCTGGACGAGGCCATCGACCTCACCGGCCAGGCGGCCGCTTCCGCTCCGGAGGACCACCGCAACCGCCCCATGTACCTGAACGACCTTGGGAACGCTCTACGGCTCCGGTTCGGGCGCACCGGACGGGTGCAGGACTTGGACGAGGCCATCTCCGCCTGCCGGCAGGCGGCCGACTCCGCTCCGGAGGACCACCAGGCCCGGCCCGGGTACCTGAACGATCTCGGGATCGCACTCGCTCGCCGGTTCGATCGTTACGGACGGGTGGAAGACCTGGACGAGGCGTTGGACGTCGCCCGCCGGGCGGCCGGCTCCGCTCCGGAGGACGACCCCGGGCGGCCTTGGTACCTTGCCAACCTTGGGGCTGCCCTGTATCGCCGGTTCGAGCGTTACGGCCGCGTGGAGGACGTGGGCGAGGCGATCGAGGTCCATCGGCAGGCGGCCGGCTCCGCTCCGGAGGACGATCCCGAACGCCCCACGTACCTGAAAATCCTTGGAGGCGCACTCGCTCGCCGGTTCGAGCGCACCGGACGGATCGAGGACCTGGACGAGGCCATCGACGCCTGCCGGCAGGCGGCCGGCTCCGCTCCGGAGGAGGACCCTGAACGGCCCGGGTACCTGGCCAACCTTGGAGGCGCACTCGCTCGCCGGTTCGAGCGCACCGGACGGATCGAGGACCTGAACGACGCCATCGACGCCTGCCGGCAGGCGGCCGGTTCCGCTCCGGAGTACGACCCTGAACGGCCCGGGTACCTGGCCAACCTTGGGATCACACTGGGGCTCCGGTTTGATCGATACGGCCGGGTGGAGGACTTGGAGGAGGCGGTCGAGGTCCATCGGCAGGCGGCCGGTTCCGCTCCGGAGTACGATCCCGAACAGCCCGGGTATCTGGCCAACCTCGGGAGCGCACTGCGGCTACGGTTTGAACGCGTGGGACGGATGGAGGACCTGGACGAGGCGATCGACGTCTGCCGGCAGGCGGCCGACTCCATCCCGGAGGACCACCCCGCCCGGCCCGGTCACCTGAACAACCTCGGGATCGCCCTACGGAGCCTGTTCGAGCGCACCGGACGGGCCGAGGACCTTGAGAGGGCGATCGACGCCTGGCGGCAGGCGGCCGGCTCCGCCCCGGGAGACCACCCCGGACGGCCCGGGTACCTGAACAACCTCGGGTTCGCTCTCCGGCGCCGGTTCGAGCATTACGGCCGGAGGGCGGATCTGGACGAAGCAAAGACGCTGTTTCGCGCGGCCGCTAAGGTTGCGTCGGCCCGGGTGGACCATCGGGCGCTTACGGCGCGGGAGTGGGGCCGATCAGCCGCCCTGGGCGGACAGTGGGACGAGGCGGTGGAGGGGTTCAGCGTGGCCGTGGATCTAGCGGGGTTGGTGGCCTCGCCGGAGCTGGGACGGGCCGACCAGGAGCACCGCCTGCGCGACCTGGCCGGCCTGGGGTCGGAGGCGGCGGCAGCGTGCCTACAGGCCGGGCAGCCGGGCCGGGCCGTGGAATTGTTCGAACAGGGGCGGGCGGTGCTGTTCTCCCGGGTGCTCGATGCCCGCTCCGACCTGACCGACCTGCAGCAGGCACACCCGGAGCTTGCCGATCAATTCGTCCGGTCGCGGGACGCGCTCGACCGCCCCGACCCGAGCCCGTTCGGTTTCCCGGTCGAGGACGATGCCGGTGGAACTGCGGTCCGGATGGCCGCGGACCGGCGCCGGGAAGCAGCAGCTGAATTCAGCCAGGTTCTGGCCGAGATCCGGTCGTATCCGGGCTTCGAACGGTTCCTGACGCCCCGGTCGGTGGCGGAGCTTTTACCGGCTGCCTCGGACGGACCGGTCGTGCTGCTCAACCTCGCATCCCTACGGTCGGACGCGCTCATCCTCACCACGGAAGGGGTCGAGGTGCTGCCGCTTGAGGGGATCGGCCCCGAGGATGTGGGCGGGCAGGCGACTGTGTTCCTGAACGCGCTCGATACGGTGCATGACTGGATGGCCTCGGAAGCGGAGAGGGCCGCGGCGGAGGCCGCACTGGCCGAAGTGCTGGAGTGGCTGGGCGACCGGGTGACCGGCCCGGTCCTCGACCACCTCGGCTACGCCGCCTCGGCTCTGGGCGCCCCGTGGCCGCGGGTTTGGTGGTGCCCCTCCGGTGCTCTGTCGCTGCTGCCGCTTCATGCCGGCGGCCGCCACCAGGTGCCCGACGGACTCTCCGACGCGGTGATCGACCGGGTTGTCTCCTCCACGGTTCCGACCGTGCGGGCCCTGCTGCGGGCCCGCCAAACCCCGCCGGCCCGCGAGGCACGGATGCTCGTGGTAGCCATGCCCCACACCCCCGGCCAGGCCGATCTACCCGGCGTCTACCGGGAAGCCGACACCCTACGGGAGCTGTATGCCGGGAAGGTGGAGGTTCTCGGCCTGCCCGGCGCCGGCCCAGCGGACTACGGGTCCGTCATGGCCGCCCTTCCCGAGCACTCTTTGGTGCACTTCTCGTGCCACGGCGACAGCGACCTTGCCAATCCCTCGGCCAGCCACCTGCTGCTGGCCGACTACCAGACCCGGCCGCTGACCGTCCTGGACCTCGTGGCAGCCCGCCTGCACGAGGCGGAACTGGCGTTCCTCTCCGCCTGCACCACCGCCCGCACCGGCGCCACGCTACCCGACGAGCCGATCCACCTCGCCGCCGCCTGCCAGCTGGCCGGCTACCGCCACGTCGTCGCCTCCTTGTGGCCCATCGGCGATACCGACACCGCATCACTCACGAAGGACTTCTACAAAGTCCTCGCCACCACGCCCGGCACCCCCCACGCGGTCGCCCTGCATCTGGCCATCCGCCGCCTCCGCAGCATCCACCGCGCCCACCCCAGCCGCTGGGCGGGGTACCTCCACACCGGCACCTGACACCACCGAACGTCCTGAATGCCCATGCCTCAGGTGATCGTTTGCTCAACGTTCCGGGACTGTCTGAATAACGGTGTGTGGGGTCCGGCCTGATCCGAAAGGAGACGGCCGTGTCAGAGTCCACGACCGAGGTGACAGGCGCGATGATCGATCCTGTGACGGGAGAGATCATCGATCAGAAGGAGCTTGCGGAGCGGTTGCTCGCGCAGGCCAGAGAGCAGGGCGTGAGCCTGGTGGGCCCGGGCGGTCTGCTGAACCAGCTCACGAAGAATGTGCTGGAGACCGCGCTGGAAGCAGAGCTGACCGAGCACCTCGGGCACGAGCATGGCCAGACGCCGATCGCAGCCAACATGCGCAACGGCACCAGGTCGAAGATCGTGCTGACCGAGATCGGCCCGGTCGAGATTGAGGTGCCGCGGGATCGGGACGGGTCGTTTGAGCCGGTGATCGTGCCCAAACGGAAACGGCGTCTGGACGGGATCGACCAGATCGTGCTCTCGCTGTCCGCCCAGGGGCTGACCACCGGGGAAATCGCCGCGCACTTCGAGGAGGTCTATGGGGCCAAGGTCTCCAAGGACACCATCAGCCGCATCACGGAGAAGGTCGCCGGGGAGCTGGCCGAATGGTCGGCCCGGCCTTTGGATCCGATCTATCCGGTGCTCTTCGTTGACGCGGTCGTGGTCAAGGTCCGTGACGGGCAGGTGCGCAACACCGCGTTCTACGTCGTCATGGGGGTCACCACCAGCGGGGAGCGGGAGATTCTGGGCATCTGGGCCGGCGATGGTGGCGAGGGTGCCCGGTTCTGGCTGCAGATATTTTCCGAGCTGAAGAACCGGGGCGTGGAAGATGTGTTGATCGCCGTCTGCGACGGGCTCAAGGGCCTGCCGGAGGCGATCACGACCACGTGGGAGCGAACGGTTGTGCAGCAGTGCATCGTGCACTTGATCCGCAACAGCTTCCGCTACGCCGGACGCCAGCACCGCGACGGCATCGTCAAGGCGCTCAAGCCGGTCTACACGGCCCCGTCCGAGCAGGCGGCGAAGGACCGGTTCGCCGAGTTCACGGCCGAGTGGGGCCAGCGATACCCGGCAATCGTGCGGCTCTGGGAGTCCTCCTGGGCTGAGTTCGTGCCGTTCCTGGAGTACGACGTGGAGATCCGGCGGGTGATCTGCACGACGAACGCGATCGAGTCGATCAACGCCCGCTACCGGAGGGCGGTGAGGGCCCGCGGGCACTTTCCGAACGAGACCGCTGCCCTGAAATGTCTGTATCTGGTCACCAGGTCTCTTGATCCGACCGGCGGCGGTCGGGCACGCTGGGTGATGAGGTGGAAGCCTGCGCTGAACTCGTTCGCGATCACCTTCGCCGGCCGGTTCGAAAGAACCATTCAATAATGAAAACCGGCCGGACCCACCCACAGTTTATCGGACAGTCCCAACGTTCCAGCCCGAGGGCTTCTGGCTGGACAGGTTGAAGCCCATGGCCTGACACCGGGTGGGTACCGGGAGCCGCCGAAGGGCGAAGCTCGGGCTGCTGGTCGCGGGACGCGACGACAAATACTCCGCTTCGGGTAGCGGGGCGTGGACCAGCCCTAACCCTGGGTTCCTTGGCGCCTCACAGCCGCCAAACCCGTGCTGGCCGCCAATTACGAGATGATGATTATGGCGTCGGCAAACGGAATTCAGGGAGTCAAAAGTGCCGTGCTAAGGCCCCAGGGGTCAGCGGTATCGAGGCGCTTCCCTCTGATGATTCAAGAGATTCCCTAACGCTTGTCAAGCCTTTTTTAGCTCTGGATGGCAGGCAGACTGAGTGCACCGTCACCCGTGTTCTGGGGTGACGGATGGTGCTTTCCGTCCGGGAGAGGCAATCGGCCCGGCTCCGCTAACGCCCCCGGGCTGGTGGAGGGAGCCGGCAGAGCCGTCATGTGGTTTGGGCCGGTCGCCAAGCGGTATCGGTGGTCGCGGCAGTTACCGTGTCAGGCGTGCCCGTTTCGCTTCGATCGTGTGGGACCGCGACTGGGTGCGTTGCTTGGGCGTGACGGTGTAGTGCGAGGCGATGAGCTCTTTCGCGGCCCGTTTTGTGACCGGCTGCCCCGCGAGGTCGCGCAGCTCATACATCTGTCCGGTGGTGAGGGTTTTCCAGGTCCTTTCGGCCAGTTTCCTGGCGACAGCGATGGTGGCCTGGGTGTGGCAGTGGCCGTGTTCGGTCATGAGCCGGTGATAGAACGCGGCCAGTTGCGGATCCATGGTCCGGGCAACGCTGCCGGCCTGGTAGAAGGCCAGACGCAGCGGTGCCGGTCCTTCCTTGCTGATGGCCCGGCGGGACTGGTTCATCGTCCCGGACGACCAGTTCGAAGGCGTGATCCCGACATAGTTCGCTGCTTTCTTGGCGCTGTCGAACCCGGATCCGTCACCGAAGTAGGCACGGATGCAGGGACCGGTTGCCGGGCCCACGCCGGGCAGGGAAAGGATCAGCGGGTCATCGCCGTAGAGACGCTCCCACCACTGGCGTGCATGGGAGCTGAAGCGCTCCACCCTGGCCCGGGACTCCTGCAGATCAGCCAGGTGCTCGCTGACATCCACGGCCAGCGCGTCCAGGTCCAGGTGACCGTCCCAGAAATCCGCCCACCCCCGGGCCGCGGTCTTGATCGCCGCGGCGCGGGTGGGTGTGTCGGCGACATCCCGGGTGTGTTCGGCGACCACAGCCGTCAGGGTCGCCGAGCGCGCCGAGGCCAGGGAGCGAAGGTGGGGCCAGCGGCCCAGCACGGCGAGGGCTGTTGATTCGGATCCGGCGAACGCTGACCATACATCGGGGAAGGCCCACCGGGCCAGGGACAACAGCCGCCGCCAGTACCGGTTGCCGTCAATGACGGCCCCGGCCCGGCGGACCACGGCCCGCCGCAGCGCCAGCTGTCCCGGAGATGCCAGCACCAGCGGCGGCGGGTCGAAGATCTCCCCGACGTGGGTGAGCACTTCGGAGTCGATGACGTCGGATTTGTTCTTGCCCATGATGGCCCCGCGCAGCCGTGAGGAGTGCCGGGCCCCGATCATCTCCATCTGACCGCCGGCCCGTTCGACCGCGAGAGCCAGCGCCAGCCAGGTCATCGAGGTCGGTTCCACGACAGCGGTCATCGGTGCCTGCACGGCGGCCAGCCGCCGTGACAGACGGTCCAGCCCGGCCAGGGTCGGGTCAACCGTGAAACGGCTCAGATGCTCTGTTCCGTCATCAAAAAACTCCCGCACCGCGATATGGTGCCGTGCCGTGATGGCCGCGTCGATACCTGCCACTGCCCGCACGAGTCTGGCGGGCTTATCCTGATCCTGCATGATGGTTCTCCTCCTCGCATCGAATATGTGCGATGGGATAACCCGTCGTTGCCGGTCCACCAGCCGAGTCACCAGGCCGGGCATCCCACCCGGGAGAACCGTCATGCGCTAACTGGTGCGCCCGCGGCGACCTCCCTCACACGCCCGCAACTGCTGAGGAAGCGTCGGATACAGCTCCCGCGCTTGTGAGTCATACGGTGCCTGCCCGGACGAAAACCGGTGCTGCGCACCGTTCTCTTCCGGCCACCAATTCCCTCAATCGGGTCTGCTTGGAAGACAGGCCGGGGGCGACGATCTCTTTCACGGGCCATGACGCCCAGCCGAAAACCGGAACCACCCCGGCCCCTCCCAAGGCCACCGTAAACGACGACCACCCCACCTCAACAGGGGGTACTTAAGAGACAAGAGCCGATAATCGAGATTCTGTCCGCCGCGGCAGAGGGCGCCTGGTGCTGTGGCTGACCGGAGTTCCGCTCCGGAAGGCTCTCGGAAGGAATACAAGACAGCCGCGTCTGGGGGAGGGGGCCACAGATGCTCTGACCTGGCCAATTCGGGGGTGTTGACAATGTCAACATGTTTGGATTCGGACTGGGCCGTATGTCGGTCGGATCGTGCCGGACGCCGCATGTTTTCGCGGCTTCCTAGTGTTTTCCAGGGCAGGAATGCAGTTCGAGTCCCACCTCGGGCACGACAGATTCCCTCGTCAGAGGCGATTTTGCTTTGACGTGTTGACAAAGCTTGTGGTCGCGCCGCTCTGACGGCTGGTTTGCAGGCTGTGGCCTGGCCGCCGCGTGGCCTGTTCAGGTGTGTGGGGTGGCGGGTTCAGGTCCCTGGCTGGTGGCCTTCCGCCTGCTGTGGGTGGGGTTATGCGGTTCCTCGTTCCGGATTTGGTCGGCTGGGCCTGGGGTGGCCGACACCTATTCATGGGCCGGGGGAGTAGGGACGACATGACCACAGTGATGTCGACGTATGGCTTCCGGGTAAGGGTTCGGGGGACCGTTCGAGAAGCCCTGTACCTGTGTTTGTCCAGCCAAAGAGGGTGTGATCATTACTGTCCACACTTATATCCGTTTTAATGAGGGTGGCAGGGGCCGCCAAGGGGCAGCTGCTGTGATTCCATGCAGCCGATGTGTGCGGAAGACCGGCCACAGCTCCCCGTGTTAGCGACAAGGCGATCGGGTAGAGGATGAGCCGAAGTACTCTCTCGGTGGCGCTGCCCGCTCAGCCACACTGGAGACTGTAGTGCCGGCGAGGCAAACGAAAGGTAGAGGGGAGCCTGGCAGCGCACCGGTCCTGCCCTTCGAGTGGGAGCCCGGTGACCGCTGGGCACAGTCACTGACGCCAAGAAGCGGATCGGGACAGGTGCAAGAGATGTCAGTTCTGGACGATCAACTAAAAAGACTGAAAGAAGACCTGGCGGGGCGGGAGCGGTGGGCCCGCTGAAAGCGCTTATTGAACTCGGCCGAGACCCTTCACTTCTACAGGTGATTGAGGAGCTTTACGACCATCCGGGCCTGGGGGAGGAAATTGCCCGAGATCCTCGGCACTTCTTCTCCAAACGAGGGGTTAGCCTTCCCGAGGATGCGACGGTGACCTTTGTCGGCGGAACGCCAGGTCCGGCAATGGAGTTGCGCGTTCGCACGGGGACCCTTGAGTACGGAGTGGGCTGGTCGCGGAGCGACGGGTTCTACGCTCTATCCCGGCAGCCGGTTTTGGAAGCCGGAAACGAAGGGCAATAGCTTTTTCAGCTGACACGAATCGAGGGCTGGCCGTGACTCTTACAATCTCGGTGTACGAAAAGCAAGGGATCTGCCGGGGCCGTGCAATCCAAAACGCCAGTTTCAGGGCAGTTTCTGAGCGGGGCGTCGTCTACAACATTCTTCTGCGCATCCTATCGTCCCCTGGACCGCTCGAACCCACCGCCGCGACTTACCGGGTCCGGGATAACGTGCTGCCACCGAACACTCTTTGGACTCTACGGGTGGGAGCTCCGGGTAACGAGTCGTGGGACTTCCAAGTTAGGAACGGGGAAACTCACGAGGTCTGGCTATCCCCCAAAACATAGGAGGCGACAGCTGCCAGGGGCCGTGCGTGGGCGAGGTGGCCTGGCGTCGTCCGGTGAAGAACCAGGTCAGCAGCGTCGACGCCGAAGCAGGCGGACACCGAGGTGACGGCGGGCAGGGCCGAGAGGTCGAGCTCCACCGGGCCCAGGTCCACGAAGCCCACGGCGGGGCAGACAGTCGGCGCCAGAGTGCAGCCGGACGCGGAAAGCACGAGCGCCGGCAGGATCGTCAGCAGCAGTGGCAGCGACCTGTTCTTCATGGCGCCAGCGTAGCGCCGCCCTGGTACAAAAGCAGTGGGCAACTGAGGGCCCGGGTTTCCGAGCCCTCACCGGGGTCAGCGGGCGGCGCGGCCCAGGGCGGCTTTTGCTTTGGCTATCGCCTGGCGGGCCTCGCGCGGTGCCTGCGCCGGTGTGGACAGAGTACTGTTGCCCGGGACATGGCGGCGCCCGGTCGACAACGTCGGCCGGGGAGCATGCGCCGACCGGGTAGGCGCCAAAGCCTTCGACGACCACAGCCCAGCTGCCGCCTCGACGCTCCTCGAACGGGACGACGACCGGGCCGCTGGAAGGCAGCAGCAGGATCTTGCCCTGTGCCTCGTGCGAGTACCGGCGGCGCGGCAGCAGCGCGCAGTAGTCGTTAGTGGAGATGCCGTCGGCGTGGGGATCAGGTGCATGGATCATGGACCTTATGCGTGCGGAACACGGCGGGCCGCTCACCAGAGATGCCCGCCGGAGCGGGCCGGTGCCTCAACGGAGCAATAAAAACAGCTTTGACAGCCCGGACGAGGACGGAGCACCCTAGTGCCTGTTGGGCTGGGGCGACGCAGGATCGACGATTGGGGACCCCGATGATTACTGTCCAGTTCGTTTACGTCACAGGCATCAAGCGGAGCCTTTTGCACAACGCCCGCCTGTCCGGCACCTGGAACAACTGGGGCGACATACCGATGCAGGAGATCACCGCCGATGACGGCTGCCCCGCGTTCCAAGTGTCTGTGAATTTCGACGACGCTCTGGCCGGTCAGGAGATCTGGTGGGGCGTCCGCATGGACGGGCCGGCGGGCGTGAACCAATGGGGCATTGTGACAGAGGATCCGGATCCTGCGGTGATCAAGCCGGAATGCAAAACCAAGCTTCCGGCGGCCGCCGGTCAGGTCATCGCCCGCTACTACCTGACGCTCAGCCGGTTCCTCGGGGCCCAGAAGTTCTACCAGGGCGGCGAAGAGAAGCTCAGGTTCGCGGTCTGGTCACAGAACGCACAGAATGTTGAGGTTGTCTTCGGGACGAAGGGCAGCGGCTACATCTACGACAATGGAACCGGCATCGACCCGAGCCGCCCGGTGATTCCGCTCAAGAAAATCGATGACGACATCTGGGCCAGCGATCCACTGCCGGACTTCCAGTCCTACGTCGGGTTGCCATACATGTACCACCTCCAAAACGCCCAACGTGCCTGGCGGTTTCGCACCGACATCCATTCCCGCTGGCAGGCCGGCCGCGGGGAGATAGAACCGGAGCACAAGCCCTGGGACGGGACGCTGGCGACGCTGGACGGCGGCGTCAGTTGCAGCGTCATCATCGACCAGGACGTGGTCCGCGAAGAATTCGAACCGAGCACCAATCCGCCTCGGCAGATCACGGACGAGGAGTTTTGGTCCAGGGAGTTCACCGCCGGGTTGCCGGTGCCCTCACAGCTGACAGACCTGGTGATCTACGAACTGCACATCGGGTCGCTGGGATTCGGACATGGACGCGCCGGCAACCTGCAGGACGCCATGAACTTCATCCCGCATCTTGTATCCCTCGGCGTCAACGCCGTCGAGTTGCTGCCCGTGTCTGGATTCAACGGCACGTTCAATTGGGGCTACGGGGACACGCACCATTTTGTCGTCGAGTCCAGCGCCGGCGGGCGCGACAAATACAAGCATTTCGTGCGGGAGTGCCACCGCAACGGAATCGCCGTCATCCAGGACGTCTGCTACAACCACTTCGACAACACGGCCGAGAGGGCGGAGTGGCAGTACGATTCAGACCTGCCGGAAGAAAACATCTACTACTGGTATGAGGGCCACTCCGCCGATCATAAGAACCCGGACAACGGGTACCTGCAGAACGGCTCGACAGGACGCACCCCTCGCCTGTACGAGGAGAAGGTGCGGAAGCTGTTCACGAGCAGCGCCGCCGAGTTTGCCGAGGAATTCCATGTCGACGGCTTCCGGGTGGACCTCACCGACGCCCTCCACGGCGATCAGCACCAGGAAATCGACGGCCTGCAGATAAACAGAGCCAAGATCTTCGGCCAGAGGCTGCTGCGGGAGTGGAGCCGGACCCTGAACCTCATCCGGCCCACCGCCATCCGCATCGCCGAAGACCATACGGAATGGTTCAAGGTCACACAGCCCACGGATATGGATGGTGGCCTGGGCTTCAACGCGACGTGGTACGCAAGGTTCTACCACGACCTGATCGGCGACGCGCCCAAACAACTCGACAAGGCGAGGATTCTTCACCGTGCCGGGTTCGGGACGGACGATCCCGTGCCAATGGGCCAGCTCGCCGGATCACTGGCTGAGACGCGGAACGCCAAGATCGCCTACCACGAGAACCACGACGAGGCCGGATACCACGAGGGCACTCTTCGCACGATCAAGGCTGCCATCAATGATGCAGCCTTGTTCGGGCCGACCCGGGACGCTGCGGAGGCACGGACCAGGCTGGTGGCCGGCGTCGGGATCCTGTCGGCAGGCACACCGTTGTTTCTCATGGGCGAGGAGATCGGTGCCCAGACAATCTTCAAGCACGATCAAATCCCGAACCGGGTGGACATCCTGGGTGAAGCCCAAGGACTGGGAGCGAACCTCTTCCGCTACTACCAGGACCTGATCAGGCTCCGCCTGACCAGATCCGAATTCCGATCACGCAACATCGACATCATCCATTCCTCCGACGACAACCGCGTCATCGCCTTCACCCGCAGCGACGGGGCCACCCGCCAACTGGTCGTCGCGTCCCTGAACAACCGCCCGTTTGATGGCGGCTACATCATCCAGAGCTCGGCGGATCGGCTGAACCCGGGACAGTGGCGGGAGATCTTCAACAGCGACTCGCGGTTCTATGGCGGATCGGACCTGGGGAACTTCGGCGCTGCGTTGCCAAGCGAGGACGGACGGATCGAGGTGCGCCTTCCGGCCAACGCCTTGGTGGTCCTGAACAGGCTGTGAAGCAGAAACATCTGCGGAACGCAGCGATGCCCGGCTTGGGGATCGCGCCGCCTTTCACGACGGTTCCCTCGATGCTGAAATGGCGTACCGTGGGTGGTTGAAACCGGCGCTCACCCGGTCGCCCTTCTTGATTTGGGCGATTGTGGCCGTCAGCGCGTTGGTGCCCCGGCGGATCTTCGGTACCGGCATGCTGAGGGCATGGACAGCTGGGTGAACCTGAATCTGGTGGAGACGCGGACGTTTCCCGGCGGCGTGGTCCTGACCAGGCACGAGACGAGGCGCTGAGCGCGATTCCTCTGCACGGTCGGGAAGTACATCCACCACCCGCGGCCCCACGTCGGTGGCCAGCCCATGTATGCCGCGGTAACGACCCGGTAACGGCCTCTGGCTATCGTGGGAGCCGAAGGGCCATGGGAGATTGACGGCTTTCGTGGCGACCTGCCAAAGCGCAACGCAGCGGCCGAACGTCATGTCCGTCGCGCAGACCTTGGCTGGTGACATCCGTCTTGCTCGACCGCACGCGTGTGAAGGAGAAGCTGCGTGACCGACGGACGAGGCGCCAGCACAGAAGACCGCGTCGCCTTGACACGACGCCCGAACTGCGGAATTCCGAAAAGTATAGGAGCTGATATGTGGGACCGACCGCCACTGATGAGGACGAGGCCAACAACAAGAACGTCCCGTACGGAACTGCAGCATCGCAGGCCATGGGGTGATCCACGATGACCGGACGGCCTAAGCCAGACAAACCGTCCGACAAAATCACACTCGTCCTCGATCAGCCCAGCACCCTCGGTCCGGACGATGACCTCCGCGATGGATTGTCCGCGATCGCCCGCCAGGGCGACCACCTCTGGGTCGCCAACGACGAGACGACCAGTCTCGAACGGCTCACGCTTGAGGGCGACCAGGCCCGCGCCCATCGCAGCTTCGATCTCACCGATCTCCTCGAGCTGCCCGGGGAGGGGGAGATCGACATCGAGGGCCTCGATGTCGAGGGTGACACACTGTGGCTGCTCGGGTCGCACAGCTCTGTCCGCAAGAAGGTCAAGGGCAACCACCAGCCTGCCGACGAGGCCCGGAGAGCCCTGACGACAGTCGAGGTCAGCCAGCGCCGGCGGGTGTTAGCCCGGCTCTCGACCAGAACACTCCTCGACCCGGGCAGCAGCCGGAACGGTGAGCAGCAACGCCCCGCTGTGTTCGGCCCTGGTGGAGGCCGCGGCGGGGGCTTGTTGGATCTCCTGGCCGATGACCCTCACCTTGAAGGCTTCATACGGTCATGGCCGATCCCGGGCAAAGACAACGGGATCGACTGCGAGGGCCTCGCCGTGGCGGGCGACCGGGTGTTCATCGGCCTGCGCGGGCCGGTGCTGCGCGGGTGGGCGGTCATTGTCGAGCTCAAGGTTATTAGCGGCGGGCCCGGCATCGAGCCGCAGCCGATCGGCACAGAGGGTCGCCGCTACCGCAAGCACTTCCTCTACCTGCGGGGCTTGGGCGTTCGGGATCTGTGCCGTCAGGGAGAGGATCTGCTCGTCCTGGCGGGACCCACCATGGAGCTCGAGGGCCGTACGGCCGTGTTCCGCTGGCGGGACGCGCTGACGTCCCAAGGCGAGGCCGTCCTGCACAAAGACGACCTGAAATGCGAATTCGACGTGCCGTTCGGAAAGGCTGAGGACCATGCCGAGGGGATCACTTTGCTTGATGACGGCAGGGTTTTGGTGGTGTACGACGCGCCGGCTGAGGAACGCACGACCAAAAACCACGGCATCCACGCCGACGTCTTCGATCTCGGCAAGTAGGGAACTGTGCAGCCCGATCACGACCCCGCGCTCAGCGACGGCTTCAGGGCTGAATTCCACCGGCGGGTGCAAGTATCAGGAGACCGCCGACGTACAGGCTGCGGGAGTGAGCTGCGGCCCGATGACTTACCATCCGTGCAGGTGGAGGAGGACTCGTGACGGTGATCACACGACATGGAATCTGGAAAACCTGTACCGTCCCGGGGCCTGTTCGGCCCCGGGACGGCACAACCGGACATGGCAGCGCCGTAGCCCTGAGGGCCCTTCGGATAACCTCGCGCGGGATTTAGTCAGGTCAGGAGGACAACGTGGTTTTTGCATTGTTTCCGGATCCGCCGGTGGTGCCGCAGGGTGTGCCCGGGGGCGGGCGGGTGGAGGCCGGTCTGGAGCAGCTGGCGGGGGAGCCGTTGGCGGAGTTCGCCGGGATTTATGCGCGGATGATGTTCCTGCGGGTGGCGATGATCGGCGGCACTACGGAGCCGTCGCTGTTTGTGCAGGCCGGGCAGGGCCCGGCGGCGGGGGTGACGACGGCGTCGCAGCCGGTGTTCCGGGCAACCCGTCCGGACGGCACCGGGAGCGGTTTTGTGGGGGATGTGTTCGCGCTGCCGCGGGAGGGAAACGTTTTTCGTGTGCTGGTGGGGTTTGACCGGGCGACGGAGGAAGTGTGGTCGCTGGGGATTCGGAACAATGACCCGGGCCCGGAGCGGTACTTCACGTGGGTGGTGGCTGACAGCGAGGCCGAGACGGTACAGCCGTGGGTGGACCCTGGCTCGTTCGTTCCGGCGTTCGACGACCCTTCCTTCGCGCCGGCGACCGGAGTGGCAGGTACTGCGGTGAGGCTGTCCGGGCGGAATTTCAATGTCGGTTCGCCGCGCGTGTCTTTCGGGACCAAGGAAGCGTCGCTGCTCCCGCCCACTGCAGCTGGCACCCTAACGGTGGCCGTGCCCGAGGGGCTTGTCCCTCCCGGGGAACCGGTTGCGGAAGTGCCCATCAGGGTCCAAACCGCCGCCGGCACCGCCGTCGCCGGGACGGTGTTCCAAGTCTTGGCCGCACTTCCGGGGTTCGCCATTCCGCCCTTTGATCCGGTGAGCGGGTGGCCCGGCAGGCACATCACACTGTTCGGGCGGAATCTCAATGTGGGTAGGACCCAGGTGTTCTTCGGCCGTCAGACGGCGCGACACCTCGGGCACCCTACCGCAACGGCCTTGATTGCGATCGTGCCCGAGGGGCTCGTCAATCCCGGAGAACTGTTTGCCGATCTGCCGGTCAGTGTCACAACAAGTGTGGGCACCGCCGTCGCCGGCACCGCCTTCCGGGTCATCCTGTCTGAACCTCCCGAATTTGGCGATCCGCCCTTCAATGAAGTGAGCGGCCCGCCTGGCCGGCCCGTCACGCTGTTCGGGCGGAATTTCGACACCGGTACCCCACGTGTGTTCTTCGGCCGTCAGGAGGCTACCGTGCGCGAGCCCCTATTCAGTCATAGACTGACGACTCTGGTGCCAGAAGGGCTCGTCGCCCCGGGGGAACCGGGGGCGGACGTGCCGGTAGCCATCCACACCGGCGCAGGCATCGCTACTGCCAGCRTCACCTTCCACGCCAAACCGCCAATGCCCCAATTCGCCGACCCGTTCCTGACGCCAAAAGAAGCCCGCGTGGGCGAGACAATAACAATGCACGGCTCTCACTTTGATTTTGCCCCGGTTAGGGTGTTTTTCCGGCAGTCAACCGGCGCCAATGCAACTGTTGAGGCCGTAATCGTTAGCAGGCCAAGCCCTACGAAGATCGAAGTCCAGGTCCCGTTCTTGCCCACGCCAACTTCATCTTTTCAGGTCAGGGTAGAAACTGTGGGAGGTTCCGTCTCGTCTCCCTTGCCCCTTCGGATAACCTCGCGCGGGATTTAGTCAGGTCAGGAGGATTACGTGGTTTTTGCATTGTTTCCGATTCTGCCGGCGGGGCCGGTGGGTGTGCCTGCGGGCGGCCGTGTGGATGCCGGCTTTGCCCAGTTGGCGGGGGAGCCGTTGCCGGAGTTCGCCGGGATTTATGAGCGGATGATGTTCCTGCGGGTGGCGATGATCGGCGGCTCGGCGGCTCCGTCGCTGTTTGTGCGGGCGGGGCAGGGCCCGGCGGTGGCGGTGACGGCGGAGACGCAGACGGTGTTCCGGGCCACCCGTCCCGACGGCGCCGGCACCGGGCTTGTAGGGGACGTGTTCCTGGTCCCGGGGGTGGGAAACGTCCTGCGGGTCCTGGTGGGGTTTGACCGGGCGACTGAGGAGACCTGGACGCTGGGGATCCGGAACAACGACCCGTCCGCGGAGCGGTACTACACGTGGGTGGTGGCCGACAGCGAGGCCGAGACGGTGCAGCCGTGGGTGGACCCTGGCTCGTTTATCCCGGTGTTCGAGGACCCTTCCTTCGCGCCGGTGGCCGGGACGGCGGGTACCGCGGTGAGTTTGTCCGGCCGGAATTTCAATGTCGGTATCCCGCGGGTGTCCTTCGGTGCCGGGAAGGCATCGCTGCTCGTGCCCCCTGCCGCCGGGTCCCTGACGGTGGCCGTGCCCGAAGGGCTTGTCCCTACCGGGGAATCGGGTGCGGAC
>NZ_JBFUAF010000025.1:0-63199 GCF_056406415.1 Arthrobacter sp. P1_C12_2
GGGCGAGGGGGGCGAGGGTTTCGAACAGGCCCGACACCACCTCATCCCTGGTAACGGGGTAGAAGCGCCGGAGCCGGTGCCCTTCCGGGTGCGCGTTTTGCGCGTCCAGCCACGCGTGGCGGAGCCAATGGAATTCCACCCGGCCCAGCGCGGGTCCAAGGATCAGGTGCCGGTTCGGATCCAGCGCCAGACGGTAGGCACTGCCGCTGCGGTCGATGATGCAGGCAGCTTCCTCGACGTACTCAAACGCCGCCAACAGATCCTGTTCCGACCGGTAATACGAAAAGTCCCCGCTGTCATCGACGACGACGAAGTCCTCGGTGGTGCCCCCACTGGCAGACTTCTCCGGTGCCGGTCGGAACGTGGTGCTCATTTCAGGTGGCTCCTGCCGAGGACCAGACCGTGACCACGGTGGCTGCGGTGTCCTCTCGCTTCAGGACRGCACCGCGTGAGCTTCACAGGAACTGGCCTTAACGCTTTCCATATGCCGGAGGGTCAGAAATTTGCGTGATCCTAACGCGCCGGCTCATCCGGACGCATCGCAAGTCACCGGTGGTCCGTGTGCGTCGGGACGCCGTGAGCAGGCCGGCGAACACAAACGCCCCTCCGGAGGAATCCTCCGGAGGGGCGTTGTGGTCTTCGGGGAAAGTTTCCCGGCCAGGCGGCCGGGGCTTTTTCCGGAGTACTTAGAGCGGGCGGATGTTCTCAGCCTGCGGGCCCTTCGGGCCCTGCGTGACGTCGAATTCAACCTTCTGGTTCTCGTCCAGCGACCGGTAGCCGCTGGTGGCGATTGCCGAGTAGTGGGCGAAAACGTCGGCCGACCCGTCATCCGGGGCAATGAAGCCAAAACCCTTTTCGGCGTTGAACCATTTAACTGTGCCTGTAGCCATGCCTTTATCCTTCTGAAATGCTGCTGATCTCCGGCGGCCATAAGGCCAACGGCTGCGGAGACATTCGTCCGCTGTCCCCAACGTACGGTGCCACGGGCCGAGGTGCAAGGGTCTGTTGGGGGTCTTCGTCTCGGCCGGTCACTTCCGTCAGGCCGAGACGGTGGCGTCGAAGAGCGCGATCAGGTCCCGGCTGATCTGGTACGGCGAGGTCTCGCTGGGGCTGTGGCCCGCGCGGTAGACCGCAATCCGCGCACCGATCGACTGCGCGAAGTCGCGGTGCAGCGCCAGCGGCCAGAGGTCGTATTCGCCGACGGCGACAAGCTTTGGCAGCGTCGCGGCCGCCAGCACCCGCCGCAGATCCGGTGTGTGCTTCATGAGGCCCATGATGTCGACCACCGAGGCGCGGCGCGTGAGCGCAAACCGGCTCCTTACGAACCGCAGCCGCTGCGGCGCCACCCGGGCAATGTTCCTGCGGATACCCCAAATCATCAATGCGGTGCCGACCCTGCCGTTGACCCAGCAGCTCACCCAGCCGGCCAGGCGCACGCCTCGGAGACTCTGCCCCGGCTCGGGCGGGCAACTGATCAAGGTCAGGCTGCGGAACTTCTCTGGCCGTTGGGCGAACGCCAGTTGGGCGACGACCGCCGCGAAGGAGTACCCCACAACGTGCACCGCGCCTTCTTCGGCGTCCAGCATGGCCAGGAGATCGTCGCGGAAGAGTTCGTAGTCGTAGCGGCGCCGGGGCGGAACGAGGTTTTCGGGCCCGGCCCGGGCGGATTCATACTGCCCGGCGATGTCGCAGCTGAGGACGAAGTAGCCGGCCGCGGCGAGCTCGGGCAGCATGAGGATGAAGTCTTCCTTGGAACCGGTTGCGCCCGGGACGAGCACGACGCGCGGCTTCCCGGGATCTCCGGCGGAGATAGTCGCCAGGGTCCCGCTCGGCGCCTCGAACTCGCCGCGCACCACGCCTTCCGGAAGGACGGCCCAGTCGAAGTCGGGCAACGCGGCGTCCCGGCGGACGGCATCGTCCACCAGCCCCGAACCGAAGCCCTCGGGCTCGGGAACCTGGCCGCCCTGTGCGTTGCTGCCGGCAGACACCATCTATCTAACATAGCCCCTTGCATGGCGGCGTGGCGGCGGCGGTCCCGCTGCAACCCGACGGCCAGACGCCGGGACTGTCCGGAGGATCACGCTCAGCCAGCCAGGCTGCCGGCGGCGGTCGCGGGGGAGAGGGGGGCGTCCATCTGCCGCACCGTTCCGGCCGATCCGTCCACGGTCACGGTCTCTCCGGTCCGCAACCGGGTGGTCGCGTCCGGCACGCCCACCACGGCCGGGATGCCGTATTCGCGGGCCACCACGGCGCCGTGCGAGATCACCCCGCCCATTTCCATCACCAGGGCGCCGGCGGTCATGAACAGCGGCGTCCAGCCGGGGTCGGTGGAGGGCGCCACGAGGATTTCCCCGGGCTCGAGGTGCGCGCCCACCGGATCCAGGATGACCCGGACCGTTCCGGTGGCGGTGCCGGCCGACGCCGGTGTCCCGGCGAGGGCGCCCGAGGCGGGGGACTTGGCCATCACGGCCGCCTCCACGTCCGTGCCGTCGGAGAGCAGGAGCCGGGGAATCCGGCGCCGGCGCAGTTCGACGTCGTAGAGCCGGTGGCGGCCCGCGACGATGCCCTTGAGGTCGGCACCCCGCAAGCCCACGCGGACCTCGTCGAATTCTAGGAAATACACATCGTCCGCGGCGGCGATCGCACCGGATCGGGCCAGTTCGATGCCGATCGCGTTGAGCTGGCGGTGCATCTCCGCGAGGGCGAGGACGATGTAGAACTTGGGCAGTTCGCGCAGCCCGGACAACTGGCGCGTCCGGCGCAGGCAGAACTCCACCACCCGGGCGCGGATCCGGCTCCGGACCCTTGCCCGTTCCACCAGGCTGCGGATCCTGGCCTCGGCATGTTCCTCGGCGCGGGCGAACTGCCGGTCGGGGGCTTGCTCGGGGTCCACCACGTGAAGGTAGTTCGAGATCATGCCGAGGATATGGTCCGGCTTCTCCGACCACCGCGGCATGCCAAGGTCTATCTCCGCCACGGCGCGGTGGCCGTAGCGGTCCAGGAACCCGTGCAGGCCGGTCTGTGCCACTGCAGGCAGGGATCCGGCCTTGTACAGGGTGGCCAGTTCCCTTGGGCTGTGGGCCAGGAACACCTCATGGGACGCATCATGCGCGCCGATCGTGACGGCCAGTTGCCAGAGCTCGAGATCCATCTCGGTCGTGACGTTGTTGGGCAGCCCCCGCAACACGGCCTCGAGTTCCCGCGGTGCCGCGATGCCGCGCAGCAGCCTGCGGGCCCAGGCCAGCATGAGGTAGCCAACGGACGGTCCGGGCAGCGTCGCCAGGATCAGCCCGTCCACGGTGTTCTGCAGGATGCGCTCGGCGTGGTCGAGCCGGCCAAAAGCGGTTGCCGGCTCCGGCAGGACAAGCTCGGTTTCGAGGCGGCTTCCGTAATCAAAGGCGCGGCGCAGTTCGGCGGCCGGCCGCACCGCGGCCCGCAACAGGGACGGAAGCAGCCGGACCGTCAGGCCCAGGCCGGCCATGGCCCCGGGATCGCGTGCTGCGGCATTGCCCGCGCCGTGCCGTGTCCGCCGGGGCGGCCGTTTGCGCACGCCGAACCGCGGGTCATCCAGGAGTGCCGGAAAAACCGCGCCGGACCTCCCGTCCGCCAGCGGCAGCATCCGCAGCAGGTAGCGGCGGCCGTACCGGCTGCGCACCATGGCCGTCACGTCCACATACATCCGCAGCCCCGGGTTGACGTACCGCCATGGCCCGTTGCGGTTCCGCATTGAGCCCAGCACGGAGAGCCCCATGGGCGTCAGCGGCCGGGTCAGGCCCTGGAGCAAGGTGCCGCACAGGTACACGCGCGGGTCAGCAGCGGCCCCCGTCTCCGCGCCCAGGGGTTCGGCGGCGGCAGGGTCCGGCAGCGGATACAACGTGGTGATGGGCCGCGACTGGGTCACCCAGATCTTGCCCGCGGCGTCGATCACCCATTCCACATCCTGGGGTGTACCGAACAGCCGCTGGACGGTATCGCCCAGCGTCGTGAGTTCGCGGATCAGGGCGTCGTCCAGGCTCGGCCGTCGCCGGCCCGCGGTCCCCTTCGGTGAACGGAGGAGGACGCGTCCTGTAGCCGTGTCCACGACGAAATGGTCCGGGTTCACGCTGCCGGAGACCACCGCCAGGCCGGGCCCGGCGCTGGCATCGATGACCGTTTCGGTCCGGGTGCCCGTCACAGGATTGGCGGTGAAGAGCACGCCGGCGCTGGTGGCGGTGATGAGGTCCTGGACGACGACGGCGAGCCCCACCTCACGGTGGCTGATCCCGTTGGCGGCACGATAGGCCACGGCCCGTTCCGTCCAGAGCGAGGCCCAGCAGCGCCGGGCAGACTCGACCACGGCATCGGCTCCGGAGATGTTGAGGAAGGAATCCTGCTGGCCGGCGAAGCTGGCGAAGGGCAGGTCCTCGGCGGTGGCGGAGGATCTGACCGCCACTGTGGCCCGGCTGCCGAGCGCGGCATACGCGCCGCGGAGGGCGGCATCGACGTCGGCGGGAATCGGCGCGGTCACGATCATTTCCCGCGCCTGCCTCGCCAGCTCGCCCAAATCAGGTCCGGGCTGAGCCAACCCGGGCCGGACTGGCTGGCCGGGGCGTGGTTCGGCGTCGCCTGTTACGCCGTCATTCGACGAGTCGGGCTGCGCGGCGTCCAGGCGGGCCGCCAGCGCGTCCAGCTCCGCCGGGGCCGCCATTCGGTAGGCAACCGTAGTGAGGCAGAATCCGCGGGGTACGCGGAAGCCGGCCGCCGTGAGCTTGCCGAGGTTCAGGGCCTTTCCGCCAACGAGCAGCAGGGGAGCGGAACCCAGATCGCTGAGATCCACGACGAGACTGTCCGGTGCCCTGCCATCTGCAGAACCCATTTCCCTGCTCCCACGTCCTGTCCGCGTCTTCAAGCCGCGTTTTCAAGCCACATATTCAAACCACATGTTCAAGCCACAACCGGCCACCGGCCCTGAGTCCGGCGGCCCCTCCGGCAAGCGAAGCTGCAGGCCTACTGGCCGGCGTCGGCCTCGCCGGTGTCATCCCACATGAGATCCAGGTTGCGGAAGACCGGAGGGCCGTCGCACAGGGCGGCCATCTTCGCGGCGAATTCGGACGTCTCGGGCCGGTTGGAGTTCTCCATAGCCGACTCGTAGGAGTCGAATTCTACGATCGTGAGGTAGGTTCCGGGGCGGTCGCGGTCTGCGGTGGCCATGATGCGGCGGAAGGTCGGGGCAGTGGTTCCCTCCGTTCTGGAGGGCCGGCCGAGTTGCTCGATCTCCTCGATGCGGGAGGTCTGAAATTCGATGATCTGCACAAACCTGGCCATGACGACTCCTCGACGGCGGCGGATGCTGATGCGCTTCACGCTAGACCCTCGTCCTTGCCCGTGCAAGGGCGGGGGAGACGGCCGCGCGGGAACCCGTGCGGCCGCCTTCGAAACGCCCCTGGACAGTACAGCTACGGGGCCAGAATGCGGCCCTTGGCTACGGTTGACGGTGTCCAGCGCACGTGCACGGGCGCGCCGTCGGTCTCCGGTTCTTTGAGCAGGGACAGGCGCGGGCGGACGGCGTCGGTCCGGGCGCTCGGCGGTTTCCGGTTGCCGGCCCGGAACGGCAACGCCCACGCCGCAGAGTCGCCCACGAATGCCTGTTCGGCGGCGGCATGCAGCGTCCAGTGGGGGTCGTACAGGTGCGAACGGCCCACAGCGCACAGGTCAGCGCGGCCTGCCAGCAGGATCGAGTTGACGTCGTCGTAAGAGGAAATGGCGCCAACGGCTATCACGGCCACCCCGGCGGGGGCGGCCACCTCCTGGCGGATCCTGTCCGCGAACGGGGTCTGGTAGCTGCGCCCGTAGGCCGGCTTCTCCTCCTTGGCGACCTGGCCGCTGGAAACATCAATACCCGCGGCGCCGTGGTTCACGAAGGCGCGGGCGATCTCCACGGCGTCGTCCACCGTGTTGCCTCCCTCGCACCAGTCCGTGGCGGAGATGCGCACTGTCAGCGGTTTGTTGGCGGGCCAGGCGGCGCGGACGGCGTCGAACACCTCCAAGGGGTACCGGAGACGGTTTTCCAGGCTGCCGCCGTATTCGTCGGCGCGCTTGTTGGCCAGCGGCGAGAGGAAGGCGGAGAGCAGGTAGCCGTGGGCGGCGTGCACCTCAAGGAGATCGAAGCCGGCCGCGTCGGCGCGGCGGGCTGCGGCCACGAAGTGTTCCCGGACGTCGTCCATTTCGGCCCGGGTGATTTCCCGCGGGACCTGGTTGCGGTGGCCGTACGGGATGGCGGACGGGCCAGTGACGTCCCAGTTGCCGTCGGCCAGAGGTTCGTCGATGCCCTCCCACATGAGCTTGGTGGAACCCTTGCGGCCGGAGTGGCCGATCTGGGCGCCGATCTTTGCGGTGGACTGGGTGTGGACGAAGTCCACGATTTCCGCCCAGCTTTCACGCTGGGCGTCGGTGTACAACCCGCTGCAGCCGGGGGTGATACGGCCCTCGGCGGAGACGCACACCATTTCCGTCATGACCAGCCCGGCCCCGCCCATGGCCTTGCTGCCGAGGTGGACGAGGTGGAAGTTCCCCGGGACGCCGTCGACCGCCGAATACATGTCCATCGGTGAGACGACAATCCTGTTTTTCAGCTCCAGCGCGCCGATCCGGTACGGCTGGAACATGGCCGGAGCCACCTGGGCCAGGCCCTGGGAGGCGGCGAAATTCGCGTCCACGTGCCCGGCAAATCCGGGGTCGCGCAGCTTGAGGTTGTCATAGGTGATGCGACGGCTGCGGGTGAGCAGATTAAAGCAGAACTGAACCGGGTCCTGTTCCTTGTATTGGCCGATGTTCTCAAACCATTCCAGCGAGGCTTGGGCGGCGCGCTGGGTGGATTCGACCACCGGACGGCGTTCGGCCTCGTACGCGGCCAGCGCCTGAACCACGCTGCCGTGCTCGTGCAGGCAAGCGGCCAACGCCAGGGCGTCCTCCATAGCCAGTTTGGTGCCTGAGCCGATGGAGAAATGGGCCGTGTGGGCCGCGTCGCCGAGCAGCACGATGTTGCCGGCGCGCCAGTTTTCGTTGCGCACTGTGGTGAAGTTCAGCCATTTTGAATTGTTGGTGAGCACCTGGTGACCGCCAAGCTCGTCCGCGAAGATGGCGCTGATTTTTGCCACCGCCTTTTCATCGGACACGCCGGGGGCGAAGACTTCATTGGCGGTCTCGTCGAAGCCGGCCGCATGCCAGACGTCTTCAGACATTTCGGCGATGAACGTGGAGCCTTCGTCGGAGTACGGGTAGCCGTGGATCTGCATGACACCCCATTCGGTCTCCTTGACGAAGAACTTGAACGCCTCAAATACCTTGTCGGTGCCCAGCCACATGTACTTGTTGCCGCGCACGTCCAGCGTCGGCTTGAACGTGTCGGCGTAGTTGGCGCGGATCTGGGAGTTGACGCCGTCTGCGGCCAGCACAAGATCGTAGTTGGCTTCCAGGACGTCGACGGGCGGTGCCATGGTGCTGAAGCGGACGTCCACGCCCAGTTCCAGGGTGCGCCGCTGCAGCAGTTCCAGCAGTTCTTTGCGGCCCATGGCGGCGAAGCCCTGCCCGCCGATGGTGTTCCGCTGATCCTTGAAGTGGATGTCGATGTCGCTCCAGCGGGCGAAACGCTGGCTCATGTAGTCGGCCACTACGGGGTCGGCGTTGCCGATGCCGCCGAGGGTCTCGTCGGAGAACACGACACCGAAGCCGAACGTGTCGCTGGCGGCGTTGCGTTCCCACAGGGTGATGTGGTGGGAGGGGTCCAGCTGCTTCATCAATGCGGCGAAGTACAGGCCGCCGGGGCCGCCGCCAACAATTGCGATCTTCATGGTTTTGGTCCTATCGGGAGTTCGTGGTGGCGTTGATCCGGGCCCGCACCGCAGCATCTGCTGCGGGGGTGCCGGCGGCATGCTCGCGGGCGATGGCTTCACGGAGCCGGTAGTGCTGGAGTTTGCCGCTGGGATTGTGCGGAAGTTCGGTCACGAACCGCACGTCGCGGGGGTACTTGTAGGGCGCAATTCTCGCTTTGACGAAGTCCTGGATTTCCTTGCACTTGGCCGCGTCGCCGGTCACCCCCTCGCTCAGGACGACGAATGCGCAGACCACCGAGCCGCGTTCCTCATCGGGGCGGGCCACGACGGCGTTCTCCACGACATCGGGGTGTTCGTTGATGGCGGCTTCCACTTCCGGGGCGCCAATGTTGTAGCCGGAGGACACGATCATGTTGTCGGAGCGCGCCTGGTAGAAGAAGTAGCCGTCGTCGTCCCGCAGGAAGGTGTCGCCGGTGATGTTCCAGCCGTCGTGGACGTAGTTGGCCTGGCGCGGGTCGTCGAGGTAGCGGCAGCCGGTCGGGCCGATCACGGCCAGCCTGCCGGCCTCGTTGGGTGCTGCTTCGGCGCCGTCGGCATCGAGGATGATGGCGCGGTAGCCGGGCACGGCCACGCCGGTGGCGCCGGGGTGGATGTCGTCGTCCGCCGCCGAAATGAACACGTGCAGCATTTCGGTGGCGCCGATGCCGTTGACCAGTTTGACCCCGGTTTCCTCGTAAATGTGCTGCCAGGTTTCCTTCGGCAGGTGTTCACCCGCGGAGACGGCGATCCGCAGCCGGCTGAGCAGGTCCCCGCGCCCGGCCTTCAGGATCACCCGGTAGGCAGTGGGTGCGGTGAACAGGATGGAAGCGTTCGCGGCGGCGGCCGCCTCGGCCAGCTCCAGCGGCGTGCCCCGTTCCGTCAGCAGCGCGGAGGCGCCAAACCGCAGCGGGAACACGACCAGCCCGCCGAGCCCAAAGGTGAACGCCAGCGGCGGTGAGCCGGCAAAGACGTCGTCCGGGGTGGGCTTCAAAAGATAGCGGGCGAACGTGTCGGCGTTGGCCAGGATGTCGCGGTGGAAGTGCATGGTCACCTTGGGCACGCCGGTGGTGCCGGAAGTCGGACCCAACAGGGCGACGTCGTCGGCGGCGGTCGCGACGTTCGCAAACGTTCCGCTCTTGGCGGCACAGCGCGCGGTGAGGTCGCCGCCGTCGTCCGCACCGTAGGTAATGACCGGCAGCGCCTCCCCGGCGGCGGTGCGCAGGTCCTCGACAAAACGGTGGTCCGAGATGGCGAGCGCCGGCTTGGTGAGACCGATCAGCGTGGAGATCTCGGCGGAGCGCAGCATCGGCATGGTGGTGACGACGACGGCGCCGGCCTTCAGTACGCCCAGCCAGGCCGCCACGATCCACGGGTTGTTGGGGCCGCGCAGCAGCACCCGGTTCCCGGGAACCACGCCGAAGTCCTCGGTCAGCACCTGGGCCACCTGGTTGGCGTGCCTGAGCAGCTCACCGTAAGTCCAGGTGTCCCCATCGGGCGTGTGCAGCGCGGGCCGGCCGGCACCGAACTGGGCGACGGCGTCGTCGATCAACACGGTGGCGGCGTTCAACCGGTCCGGGTACTGCAGCTCCGGCAAGGTGAATTCGAAGGTGGGCCAGGACTCGGCCGGCGGGAGATGGTCGCGGGTAAAGGTGTCCGCATGGGCCGATGTCGTCAATGTCATGGCCGTTCCTTTCGGTTGCGATGCGATGTGGATGGGGAAGGCTGGTGCGCCGGTTCAGGCGCGGACCATGCCTTCCTGGGCGACGGTGGCCAACAGCAGACCTTCGCGGGAGAAGAACCTGCCCATGGCGAGGCCGCGGTTGTGTTGGCCGGATATTGCTTCCTGCGTGTAGAGCATCCAGTCGTCGGCGCGGACATCGCGGTGGAACCAGATGGAGTGGTCCAGGCTGGCCGTGGAGAGCCCGGGTGAGGACCAGTTGAGCCCGTTCACGCGCAGCAGCGGTTCCAGAATGGTGTAGTCGCAGACGTACGCCAAGGCCGTTCGGTGCACGTCCGCGTCGCCGGGCAGGCGGTCGAACGCCTTGACCCAGATGGCCTGCACGGGGGCGGCCTGACCTTCAACGTGAAGGTAGAGAGGACCCGGGATGTGGCGCATGTCGAAGCTGCGTCCGTGCGACCAGTACTCGGCGGCCGGGCCGGGGACGCCGTCGAGCACCTGCGCGGCGCTGCGCAGCGACTCGGGGTCCACGGCGGCCGGCATCGCCGGTTGGAAGTCGGGACCGGTTTCCGGCACGTGGAAAGAGCCCATCGCGGCGAAAACGGTCTTGCCGTTCTGGTGGCCACGGACGCTGCGGGTGGAGTAGCCGCGCCCGTCGCGCAGAATTTCCACCTCGTAGCGGACGGCCGCGCCAATATCAACGGGCCGCATGAAATAGCTGTGCATGGAATGCAGTGTTCGGTCCGCTCCCACCGAGCGCATCATGGCGGCCGCGGACTGGGCCACCATGTCGCCGCCGTAGGACTTGGGCCACGGTACGTACTGGGTCACCGCCTCGAAGGCCAGGTCATGGACCTGCGCTTCCACGGGCGTCAGCTCGATGGCTCTCAGGAACGTCTCCGACGTGCCGGCTTCGATGATTACAGATTCCCTGTCCATGGAACCTACGCCCGCCGGTAGTCTGCGAGGATTTCATCCTTGACGTCCGGGAGGTTGACCACCAGGTTTTCCGGAGTGCGGGCGGTCAGCCACACCAGGTCCTCGGTGACGGACATGTTTGCCTCGACGTGGGGCATGAACGGCGGCACGAACACCCAGTCGCCGGTCTTCATGTCCAGGAATTCAGAGTAGTTCTCGCCAAAATAGATGCGCCCGTGGCCGCGCAGCACGTACCCGCCGGTCTCCGCCTCGCCGTGGTGGTGCGGCAGTGAGCGGTAGCCGGGCGTGTTGGACACCTGCCCGAACCAGATCTTCGTTGCGGGCGTGTGCTGGATGGACACGCCGGAGACGCGGATGCAGTCACCCGACTGGGCGGTGTTCGTGTCCTCTTCACCAGCGCGGGTAACGACGGGCACAACAGCGCCGTCGGCGTTGGCGTAGATGGAGTTATCGCCCTCGACGCGGTAGGTGGTGGTTTCGCTCATGATTCTCACTCCTGGCTGATTCTTGGTGCTGGCAGTTTGCTTGCAGCGTGCTTAGTGGCTGGCGGTGGCGCCCTGGCGGATCCGGACCAGGTTTTCCAGCCGGCCGATCCCGTCAATCTCGGTGCGGAGGACGTCTCCGTCCTTGAGGAAGCGCGGCGGTTCCATGCCCATCCCGACGCCCCCGGGCGTGCCGGTCAGGACCACGTCACCGGGCCGCAGGGTGGTGAATTGGGAGATATAGGACAGCAGCCGCGCCGGGCCAAACACGAGCGTGCTGGAGTTTCCGTGCTGGACGAGCTCGCCGTTGACGTGCCCGCGCACATCGAAGCCGTGCCCGGCCGGGAATTCGTCCGCTGTGACCAGGACCGGGCCCAGCGGCGTGGTGGCATCGAACGCCTTGCCCTGGAACCACTGGAGCGTCCGGCTTTGCCAGTCGCGCATGGAGACATCGTTGGCCACGGTGTAGCCGGCAATGGCCGCTTCCGCCGCCTCTTCGCCGGCCCGGGTCAGCGAAGCACCGACAACGACGGCGAGCTCGGCTTCCCAGTCGACACGCTCGCTGCCGTACACCTCAATGGTGTCCGCGGCGCCGATCAACGTGTCCGCGTATTTGGCGAAAAGCGTGGGGTATTCGGGCAGTTCGCGGCCCATCTCCTGGATATGGTCCGAGTAGTTCAGGCCGCAGCAGATGACCTTGCCGGCCGTGGGCAGCAACGCCGCCAGCTCCGCTTCGTTGGCAGGGAGGATGGCGGATTTCTCACCCTTGGCCACGGCCGCGACCAGCGCCTGCCAGTCCGGGAGCGCCAGCAGTTCCCCAACATCGCGGGCGGGGAGCGGAAGGTAGCCGTCGGCACCCAGCGCGAGGGCCGCCGTCGTACCGTTTTCCGCGGTGCGCAAGGTGGCAAGTTTCATGAGTGCTGTTCCCTTCAAATGAATGTGTCGACTTTTTTACGACCGTCACGTAAGCTCAACGTAGCACGAAGGAGACTTCTGTCACAGCCTTTTGGACAAATTCTTGCCACTTACCCTGAAGGAAACTCGATGCCCAATAAGACGATCAATCCGGCGTCCCTGCCCAAGCCCTCTGGCTACGCCCACGGGATCCTGGCGGGAAACACCGTCTATCTCGGCGGTCAGACGGCCCTGGATCGGGACATGCAAATTGTCCCCGGCGGCATTGTGGCGCAGTTTAAGCAGGCGTTCAGCAATGTCCTGGCCACGCTGGCGGAAGCCGGCGGCGCTCCGGAGGATCTGGTCAGCGTCACGATCTACCTCACTGACGTGGACGACTATATGGCGAACGGGCGCGAAATCGGCCGGCTCTGGCGGGAAATGGCCGGGTCTGAATACCCGGCGATGGCAGGGATCGGCGTCAGCCGGCTCTGGCAGAAGGAGGCCCTGATCGAAATTCAGGGCGTTGCGGTGATCCAATAACGGCCGCGCGAAGGACAACGGGAGCGGCGCCATCAGTCGGGGACTGGGGCGCCGCTTCCGTTGTTCAAGGCCGTCGTTCAGGCTGCTGCCAGGATGGCACCATGGCCGTAACGAAGGTTCGAGGCGGCCCGGCTAGGCTTCGGCTGTCCTGTCCACGAGAGCCAACACCCGGGCCGGGCTTCCGGTTCCGCCAACAATCGGCAAGGGGCACACGATCAGGGCGGCGCCGACGGCGGGCAGCTTGTCCAGGTTCTGAAGTGAAGTGATGCCGTACTTGTCGTTGCCGAGCAGGAAGTGGTGCGCCGGGAACGGGGGGTCAAGAGCCACGCCGTTTCCGGCGTCGATTCCTACGGTTTCGACGCCAAACCCGGTGATATTGGTTTCCTCGGCGAGCCATTGTGCGCACTCGGCGGACACGCCGGGCGTGTGCGACCCTGACGCGTCCACATTCAGGAACTCCTCCTCGTTCCTTGAATATTTGTCCCAACCGGTCCTGAAGAGCACCCAGGCATGGTCGGGCAAGGCCCCGTGCTGGGCTTCCCACGACCTGACGTGGGAGATTTCCAGCAGGAAGTCGGCATCGTTGGCCACTTCCTCGCTGAAATCCAAGACGACGGCCGGGCCCATGAGCCGCTGCACCGGAATTTCAGACACGTCCAGACCATCCTTGCCGGTCGCCCAGTGGATGGGCGCGTCAAGGTGGGTGCCAATATGCTCGCCGGTGTGAATATTGTTATGGCGCCAGAAGGGGCCAGGCTCGTTGTACGCGCTGACCTCATCGAGGCTGAAGTCAATGAGGCTGGCAAACGGTGCCGGAAGGCGCAATGCGGGCGTGCTGCTGCTCAGCGGAGCAGTGAGATCGATGATTTCAATGTCCCCATGCGCCATTGCCCGCAAAGCCTCACCCAATCGGGTTGCATCTGTCGTAGTCACGAGTACTGCCCTTCTAAAGGTTGAACACAGTTTTTGACGATCGTCACCAATTTGCCATGCGTCGAATTTTGCCCACACTACCCAGCAGTACCCGCCCCGTCAATGGACGCATCACGCCACCTTCCGCGGCGCCGGCCCGTTGCGGGCGCTAGTAGCTCGGCGGCGTCACGGCGGTAATGAACACCGTTGGCTCGTCACTCGTGTTGAGCAAGCGGTGGGGCAGGGTCGAATCAAAGTGGCAGCTGTCGCCCGACTCCAAAGAAATACGTTCGCCCTGAATTTCGATTTCCAGCAAGCCGGAGATAACGACGACACACTCTTCTGCGGGATGGCTCCACGGCTCCACGTTCGACGCGCCTCCCGGCGCGAGGGTTCCACGCAGGACTTCGAGCTGGCCATAGCCGGCCGACTGTCGAAGGTAGGTGATGCTCGTGGCGGGGGACGTTATTTGGACCTGGCTGCCTTTTCGGAGGACGGTCAACCTGCTGGGGGCCTCATCCTGGTTGAAGAGCTGGAACAGCGGCACGTTCAGGACCCGGGAGATTTTTCGCAGCGTTTCGAGGCTCGGGTCGGTTAGACCACGCTCAACCTGGCTGATTGTCCCCTCGGAAAGACTGGACTGACTGGCCAGTTGAGACAGCGTCATCCCTTGCTCCGTCCGCAACTCGCGTATGCGCAGGCCATCCATGGTGTTCCTTTCGGGATCGCTGAAGTTATCTTTAGTGGCACCAAATATCTATTGACCACACTAAAGACAGTGTATATGGTCTCCTCATGACGACGAACAAAAATCCGGCACATGATGGTCAGGTCTTCGATCCGACCGACTTCCGGCGGAACTTCCCGCCGCTGGCCAACATGACCCACTTGGCCAGCTGCAGCCAGGGCGCCCTGTCGGCTCAATTAACTTACAGCCTGCTCGACATCGCCGGCTCGCTGCAGAACTCTGGGGCGCCGTGGGGCTGTGGGTGAACAAAGTGGAGGATGCCCGCGCACGTTTTGCGCGTTTCATCAACGCCGACCCCAGTGAGATTGCCATCATCAATTCCGCCTCCGAGGGCGCCTACCAGGTGGCCTCGAGCTTCGCTTGGAACAACCGGACAGGCATTGTCACGTCCGCCCTGGAATTCCCCTCCGTGGGCCATGTGCTCCGCGCCCAGCAGGTCCAGGGCGCCAAGATCAAGATGGTCTCCGACCGTTTTGAGGCGTTGGAAGTTGAAGCGTGGGCCAACGCTATCGACGAGTCGACTGCCCTGGTCTCAGCCCCGCTGGTTAGCTACCACGACGGTGCCCGGCCGCCGCTGGCCGAAATCACCGCGCTTGCCCGCCAGAACGGGGCCCGCATGTTTGTTGACGCATATCAGGGTGCCGGCGTGGTCCCGATCGACGTGAAGGCGCTGGACTGCGACTACCTGGTCGCAGGCTCGCTCAAGTACATGCTTGGTCTTGCCGGCATCGCCTTCCTCTACGTCAAGGACGGCATCGACTCGGAGCGCGAACCGGAACTCACCGGCTGGTTCGGCCGGGTGAATCCCTTCGCCTTTGACCCGGAACTGGTGGATTACCCCCAGGATGCGCGCCGCTTCGAAGTCGGGACCCCGGCCATTCCAGCCGCCTACGCTGCTGTGGCCGGCCTTGGGCTGCTGGAGCAGGTCGACCAGGTTGCCGGCTTTGCCCACGTCATGCGGCTTGCTGACAAGTTGGCTGCCGGTGCCGTGGCCGCCGGCTTCAAGGTCAGCCGATCCGATAACAGCGACCGCCACGGCCCGCAGGTGGCCGTTTTCGATGCTGACCCAGTCGTGCTTGGCACATGGCTACACGATCGTCACATCATGACGGCCCCGCGAGGCGAACTGTTGCGCATGTCCCTGCACTACTACACGACGGACGCGGACATCGATACGGCCATCCAGGCTCTGACGGAATACCGCTCGCTGTAGGCGCGCAGTCCGGACCGTCACCAGAATCCGCAAACAAGACCATTTCAACGGAGAAATAGCTTGAATATCGCAGAATTAGTGGGCCAAACCTTGGCCCAACTCGGTGTTGGACACGCGTTCGGCGTCGTCGGCAGCGGCAATATGGCGGTGACGAACGCACTGCGAAGCAATGGCGTGCCCTTCATTGCCGCGCGCCATGAGGGCGGCGCCGTCACGATGGCCGACGCCTACTCACGCATGTCCGACACGCTGGCGCTTGTTTCCACCCACCAGGGGTGCGGGTTGACGAATGCCATGACGGGCATTGCCGAGTCGGCCAAGAGCCGGACGCCGTTGATTGTGCTCGCCGCCGACAGCGCCGGGTCAGCGATTCGCTCCAACTTCAAGATTGACCAGGACGCCATCGCGCGCAGCGTTGGCGCCGTGGCGGAGCGGGTGCACTCTGCGGAAACGGCCGTGTCTGACACAGTGCGCGCGTACCGGACGGCCGTCAATGAGCGGCGGACGGTCGTGCTGAACCTGCCGCTGGATGTGCAAGCCCAGCCTGCGCCGGCCACGGCGTCCAAGACTGTTGCGCCGCTGCCGGCGCCGCAGGCAGTCCGGCCGAATGCGCACGCCGTGGCGGACCTGGCAAATCTCCTTGCCGCCGCCCAGCGTCCCGTGTTCGTTGCCGGCCGGGGCGCCCGCCGTGCCGGGCCGGCCGTGCTGGCGCTGGCCCAACAGGCCGGTGCGCTGGTGGCGACATCGGCGGTGGCGAATGGGTTGTTTGAGGGCCAAGAGTTTTCGCTGGGCATCTCGGGCGGATTCTCGTCCCCGGCAGCGGCCGAGTTTATTCGCGATGCCGACCTGATCGTCGGGTGGGGCTGCGCGCTGAACATGTGGACCATGCGCCATGGCAGGCTCATCGGCGACGACACCGTCGTCGTGCAGGTCGATCTTGAAGATTCTGCCCTCGGCGCGAACCGCCCCATAGATCTCGGTGTCGTTGGCGACATCCACGAGACCGCAAAGGCAGTCCTGGAACTGTTGAAGGGGCGCGGGCCCGCCAGGGAGGGTTACCGAACGGATGCCAACGCTGCCCGGATCAAGGACCAGTCGAAATGGCGGGACGTCGAAACCGAGGACGTCTCCACATCGACGACCATCGATCCCCGCGTGCTGACCAGGGAATTGGATGACCTGTTGCCGGAAAACCGTGTTGTCTCCATCGACTCAGGAAACTTCATGGGCTATCCCAGCACCTATCTGCGTGTTCCGGATGAATTTGGGTTTTGCTTCACCCAAGCCTTCCAGTCGATTGGGTTGGGCCTGTCCACGGCCATAGGTGCCGCGCTGGCCCAGTCGGACCGACTACCGGTACTGGGTGTCGGGGACGGCGGTTTCCTGATGGGAATCTCCGAACTTGAGACCGCCGTCAGGCTCAAGATGCCGCTCGTTATCGTCGTCTACAACGACAACGCATACGGTGCGGAAGTGCACCATTTCGGGCCGGAGGGCGTCGACCTGGAGTCTGTGACGTTCCCGCAAACAGACATTGCCTCCATTGCCCGCGGCTACGGCGCAACGGCGCTGACTGTTCGATCAGTCGCCGATCTGAGCCCCGTCAGGGACTGGCTGGCGGGACTGCAGGACGCCCCGCTGGTCATCGATGCGAAGATCGCATCCGATGGCGGCGCATGGTGGCTTGCCGAAGCGTTTCAGGGGCACTAAGTTCCACGCCGCGCACCCGCCAATGAAAGTCATATGCGCAATCTCTTACGATCGTTCAATTAGTGATATAAAGTGTGTTGCGTGGCTCACACCCCGTTGTATTCGATGTAGGAATCACCGAATAAAGGGAGCCTGATTCCGGCAAATCCCAGCAAGACCCATCCGGTTTGTAGCCGGGAGGGAAGCCGGAGTAGTGGACTGTGGCAGAGTCCGGTTCCGCCCTCCATTTCTCAATCTGAGACAACCTGGCTATTCCAGGTCCAACGGCCGCGCAGCAACAAACTGAGGGGCCGCGCTGCCGCAAACCGGCCGATAGCGAATAAAGCACTGCATTCCCAAGATTTCCCTAGAAACAAGGAGGAAAAACGTCATGACGGTACGCGAAACATCGGCTCCCTTGGAAGCGAACACCCATGGTCTGCAGCGCAGGCTGACTGGCCGCCAGCTCAGCATGATTGGTTTGGGCGGAGCAATTGGAACGGGGCTGTTCCTGGGCTCCGGGCTTGCCATCTCACAGGCCGGTCCATCAACAATCATTGCCTATGTGGTGGGCGGACTGGTCGCGCTCGTCATCGCGTGGGCGCTTGCCGAAATGGTCGTGGTTCACCCCACCGCCGGAGCATTTGGCGTCCTGGCCCACTCCTACGTTGGCCGGTGGGCCGGCTTCGTCGTGCGGTGGACTTACTGGGCCATTCAGTGCATTGCCATTGGCGGCGAAGTTATTGCCGCCGGAATCTTCGTCAGGTTCTGGTGGCCGGAAATTCCCCTTTGGCTCACCACGGTTGTCTTCTCCATCGCGATCCTTGGCGTTAACGCGGCGGCCGTAAAACTGTTTGGAAAAGTCGAATACTGGTTCTCCATGATCAAGGTCAGCGCCATTGTGGCCTTCATCCTTCTGGGCATTGCACTGATCTTCTTCGGCCTTCCCAGCCGGCCTCCCGTCGGCGTTGACAATCTGGTCTCCAACGGCGGCTTCATGCCCAACGGAGTCCAAGGCCTATTGCTGGCCATGGTCTTTGTGATCTTTAGTTTCATCGGTACCGAAGTTGTTTCGGTGACTGCCGCAGAGTCCGAAAACCCGACGCGTGACGTGGTCCGGGCCACCAGGTCAATGGCATTGCGTCTGGCACTGTTCTACGTCATTGCCATCACGATCGTCCTGGCCGTGGTGCCGTGGACTGCCACAGCCCAGGTCGGCAGCAACATCCGCGCCAGCCCGCGTCTTGGTCTTTGCGGCAGCCGGCATCCCGGCCGCCGCAACCATCATGAACTTTGTCGTCCTGACCGCGGCGCTGTCCTCCGCCAACGCCAACCTCTACCTCACGTCCCGCATGCTTCATTCCCTGGCGGCGCACCGGTATGCGCCGAAATGGACAGGGAAGTTGACCAAGGGCGGTGCCCCGGCCGCGGCGTTGATCCTGAGCTCAGTGGGTTTGCTGCTGGCAGCGATTATCTCGGTGGTGGCCGCGGACACCGCGTACCTGGCACTCTTCGGAATCTCGGTCTTCGGCGCCCTGGTTGTCTGGATCCTGATCCTGATCACCCATATGCGATTCCGCATTGTTCGGGCCCGTCACAATCTCCCGAAGTCACCGGCACGGCTGAAGGGTGCGCCCGTCACCACCGTGCTGGCGATCCTGTTCCTGACAACCGTTCTGGTGTCAACGATGTTCATCGATGGCCTGACCTGGACGTGGATGGCAGGTGTGCCGTTCTTCGCCTTGCTGCTGGTCGCGTTCTACTTCGTCGACAAGCGGACAAAAGCCGGAGGCGATCGTTACGATCCCCTGCAGGAGGAAATCGCGCGGACCAACGCCGGTTCGCCTGACTCGGACCTTGAGCCGATCGCAGAAGGTGCACACTAGCCACACCTAGTTCCTGGCCGTGAACCAGGAAGGCCCCCAGTGGACAGGGCGAGTTCTAGCGGTCGTTGCAACACCCAGACTTTGGGAGTTGCAACGACCGTTGTTCGCTGTTCACGGGGGGCCTTCGTCATGCCACCAACGTGTCCGGGTCAGGACATCAAGTGACGGGCGTGGGCTGCCGCCAGTGGGGCAATAAGCCGGTGGACTTCCAGGAATGCCTCCCGGGCGGCCAGACCCTTCCATCCATCCGGCAGGTATTCCGGCGGAAGGTTAGGGTCCTTGTACGGGAACCGCCGCCAGATGGTGAGCATGGGAATGTAGTAGCGGAACGCAGCATGCCAGATCTCCGGAGTTGATTCAGCGAGCGCTCGTTCCGGGTCGTCGCCGAGCAGGGAGGTCCATTGTTCGACTCCATCGCCGTAGAGGCCGAGAAACTGGCCAAATTGATCATCAAGATCGGCCAGGTCCCACCATTCGGCGACCTTGGCTCGTATGGTGCCGTCGGCAATGTAGTCGCCTCGAAAGAAATCCACGAACTGGCTCAGCCCGAGCACGTCGAGCTGTTTCTTCGTTCGCTCCAGCGCTGACAAGGGCGCGATCCACACCCCTGATGCCATGAAGCCAAAACCGAAGCCCGAGAGCACCGTGCGCAGCTGATGGCGGCGGCTGCGCATCGACTCGGGGACAGAGAAGATGGCCAGTACCCAGCCTTCATCGTCTTTGGCGGGGGTCGGCGAGAAGATACGCTCGTCCCCTTCGCGGAACACCTCTGCCACGTTAGCCGCAAGCTCATACTTGGCTACGTTTCCGGCTTTGACGCTCTTCAGAACTCCCTTGGCTTTTAGCCGGGACACCGAGGACCGCACCCCTGGTGCGTCGTAGCCAAGATCGCCCAGCATTTCGATCAGCGCGGAGACTGCCAGGGCGTCCCCGGATTCCCGGCTATACAGGCCGTAGAGGGTAATGATCAGTTGCTGGTGCCGAACGTGGGGTTCGGGAATGGGAATCATGCTGCGGCCTTGATGGCTGCCCGGAAGCGCTCCGGCCAGGGGGCGGAAGCGCTTCCGCCGGCCGGGACGTAGGCGGTGACAAACGTGCCGTCGGCGGCGAGGCCGCCGTCGTGCTCGCCCAGCGGGTCGGCGACGACCTCGAAGCCCAACGTCATGGACGTGGCGCCCATGGCCTGAACCCAGAGCGTGGTGGTGACGCGTTGGCCGAACCACAGCTTGGCGCGGAAATTGATCGACTGGTGCACTCGGGGAGCCGATGGAAAGTACTCGGGTAGGTCCAGCTGGCGGAACAGCTCGGCCTCGGCGGATTCTGCCCAGCGCATGATGGCCGAATTGTGTTGGTGGCCGGAGGCGTCGGTGTCCACCCACTCGACGGTGCGCTCAATGCTGGCGCGTGAAGCACCTGCCTGCGGCGGCCGGGCGCTGGTCCGCTCATTGAGTTCGCTCATGCTTTTTATTCTATGGCGATCCTCTGACGAACGTTCACAACGCGCGATTCTCAGCGCCCGGCGGCAGCACATCGGCTAGGGGGTCAGCAGGACCTTGATGGCGCGCCGTTCGTCCATGGCACGGTAGGCCTCGGGCGCCTCCTCCAGCGGCATGACCGAGTCGAACACCCGGCCCGGATTGATGGTGCCGTCCAGCACGTCGGCCAGCAGTTCCGGGATGTACGTCCGGGCCGGGGCCATGCCGCCGCCGATCGTGATGTTGGTGTCGAACAGGAAGCGCAGCGGGGCCTCGGCGCCGCCGGTGGGGACGCCGACGAAGCCCAGGGCGCCGCCCGGGCGGACGCTGTGCAGGGCCTGCTCCATGGATTCCTTGGTTCCCACGCATTCCAGCACGGAGTCGGCCAGCACTCCGCCGAGCAGTTCGCGGACCTTGGCGACGCCCTCGTCGCCGCGTTCGGCGACGATGTCCGTGGCCCCGAATTCGCGGGCGATCGCCTGGCGGTCGGCGTGCCGGGACATGGCGATGATCCGCTCCGCGCCGAGGCGTTTGGCGGCGAGGACGCCGCAGAGGCCGACGGCGCCGTCGCCGACCACCACGACCGTCCGGCCGGGGCCGGCCTTGGCGGCGAGGGCCGCGTGGTGTCCGGTGGCCATGACGTCGGAGAGCGTCAGCAGGCTGGCGCGGAGGGCATCGTCCGGATCGGTGACGCCCGGAACCTTGACCAGGGTGGACTCGGCGAGCGGTACGCGGACCGCCTGGCCCTGGCCGCCGTCGATCCCGTGGCCGGTGTCATCCTTGCCGCCCCAGCCGGCGAGGCGGTCGCAGGCGACCGTGACGCCGTCGAGGCACTGGGGGCACGCGCCGCAGCTGACCACGAACGGCGCGATCACGAGGTCGCCCACGGCGAGGTCTTTGATATCTTCGCCGATGCTCTCGACCGTTCCGATGAACTCGTGTCCGATCGCGGACGGCTTGTGGGTGGGCTTGACCCCGCGGTAGGGCCACAGATCCGAGCCGCAGACGCAGGAGGCGGTGACCTTCACGATGACGTCGGTGGGCAGCTGGAGGGTGGGGTAGTCGCGGTCTTCGACTCGGATGTCGCCGGGGCCGTGGATGATGGTGGCGCGCATGGGTGCTCCTCGCATTTGTGGTGGATGGGCTGGGAACGAGTTTAGTCCTCCCTGCGAGGCTGACCGTTTGGAGCCGTGACCGGCGCCCAGGCGGAGGGCAGCCGCTAGCGCATTCCCTCGCGCCGGATCGCGGTGGCGATCGCAGCGGCCCGGGTTTCCACTCCGAGCTTGGCGTAAATGTGCGCCAGGTGCGTCTTCACCGTGGCCTCGGAGATGAACAGCCGCTGGCCGAGCTCACGGTTGCTGCGGCCTTCGATCAGCAGGCTCAGCAGCTCCGCTTCGCGCGGCGTCAGGATCTCGTCCGGGTTCCGCAGCTGCTGGAAGAGCCGCGACGCCACCGGAGCGCTCATCACGCTCTTGCCTTGGACCGCCCCTCGGATCGCGGCGAATATCTCCTCCGGCGCGGCATCCTTCAGGAGGTAGCCCATGGCGCCGGCGTCAACGGCGCGGACAATGTCAGCATCCGAATCGTAGGTGGTAAACACCAGTACGGCCTGCCTGCTGTTGCGGCGGCGCAGCTGTTTGATGGCCTCGATGCCGTCCATGCCCGGCCCCATGGCGAGGTCCATCACCACCACGGCCGGGCCGAGCTGCTCCAGCTGGACCAGGGCCTCCTCGCCGGAGGCCGCCTCGGCCACGACCTGTATATCGGGCTGCGTTCCCAGCAGCGCCCGGAGCCCGCTGCGGACCACCAGATGGTCGTCCACCAGCAGCACGGTAATCGGATTCACTGTTCCTCCGCAGTTGGCAGTTGCGCGGCCACGATGGTTCCTTCGCCGGGGGTGCTTTCCACCGAGAACACGCCGCCCAGCCGTTCCACCCGCTGGCGCATGGCCCGGAGCCCGTAGCCTCCGGCGTCCGACGGCGGTGCCAGCGACTGCGGGTCGAAGCCGGCGCCGTCGTCGTAAACATCCAGGGTGACGGCGCCGGGCAGGAAGCCCAGCGTCACCGTGGCGCTGGCCGCCGCTGCGTGAAGCTTGGTGTTGGCCGCAGCGCTCTGCACCACGCGGAGCAGCGCGTGCCGGACATCCGCGGGGACAGGGCGCGGCTGGCCCGTGACCAGCAGGCGCACGCCCGGGACGTACTGGGACGCCGCCTGAAGCAGGGCATCCGGCAGCGGTGCAGTGTCCAGCCCGGGGGAGGCGAGCTCGTGGACCAGGCTGCGTGTGTCCGCCAGGTTCCGGCGCAGCATTCCGCTGGCGTTAAGGACGTCCTCGCGCGCCGCCGTGCTGGGCCATGACCTGTTCGCGGCTTCCAAAAGGAGGAGGCTGCTGGCCAAGCCCTGCGTCACGGTGTCGTGGATTTCCCGGGACACCCGCTCGCGCTCCTCGACCGTGCCGGCCCTGCGCTCGCTGGCCGCCAGCCGGCCCTGGGCCAGCGACACCTCGGCGTGCAGCCGGCGCTGCTCGGCGGCGTCCTGCTCGATGCGGTCGTAGATCAGCGTCAGCATGACGCCGACGGCCAGCGGTCCCAGGAGCATGGCAATATCGCTGCCGCCGCTGAGGCGGAACAGCCCGACGGCGGTGGCCGCCGCCGTCGCGCCTCCCGCCAGGTACGCCACACGGCCGCTGAAGGCAGTCCGGCACAGGAAGAACAGCGCGAACGAGCACCACGCGAAGCTTGGCGCCACGATCACCAGCACCGCCCAAAGCGCCACCAAGGCGAACATCCACACCGCCCACGGCCGGCGCCGCTGCGCGAGGACGGCGATCACGGCGTACAGCGAACACACCGCCGCGGCCAGGGCCAGCACCCACAGGTTGTCCGCGGGGCTGTGCCGCATCACGTAGCGGACCGCCGACGCCACCAACAGAACGGCAAATCCAAGATGGACGACGGCGTCAATCCGGCCCAGCGGGCGGCTTCCGGCCGCGGTGTTGTGCGGAACGGGTGCGGGGCCCGGTGCGGGGCCCGGCGGCGTGGGTTGGGCTGGTGGAGAGGAGGGCATGGGGGTCCGGTTCCGGTGGAGGAGTGCTACCCACCATGCTATGACCCGCGCCGTTACTGGTCTCTCCGCCTTTTGGCTGATACGTCCAGCCCGATGGGGGAGGCCGCGGCAGACTAACGCCCGATGCCCTGCCGGGTCCTGAGCGGAAGCATGGATTCAAGGCCCGGGGCACGAATCCGGGCAGTCCCCAGAACCTGATTCCAAGGAGTACTCGTGAAGATGTCCAAGAAAATCGCCGCTTCCGCTGCCGCCGGAGCGCTGCTCCTGACGGGCGGTCTGACGGCCGCGGCCAACGCCGGCACGTCAGCCGTGGCTCCTGCGGCGGCGGCCGCTCCCGCCGCCGCTGTTCCCGCCGTCGCTGTTCCCGCCGTCGATGTCCAGCCGGTTCCCGAAACTGTGGTTGCCCAGAACCGGATCAGCGTCGGTGCCTCCGCGGACGCGGTCAAGGCCGCCCTCGCCAAGTGCCAGGCGGACAAGCTGCCGTTCGTCACGGTGGCCCTGGTGGACAGGTTCGGGACCGTGCAGGTCTTGCTCCGGGGCGACAATGCTGCCGAGCACACCATTGAAGCGGCGCAGCAGAAGGCCTATACGGCTGCCGCCTTCGGCACGCCCACCAGCGAACTTGCCAAACGCATTAACGGCAACGGACCCAGCATCGCGGACCTTCCCGGCACCCTTTTCCTGGCCGGCGGAGTCCCGCTCAAGGTCAACGGGGCCTCCGTGGCCGGGATCGGCGTGGGCGGCGCCCCGGACGGCATGCTGGATGAAGCGTGCGCAACTGCCGGCGCCGAGGCCATCGCTGCCGGGGCCTCGAAGTAGGCTCTGGGTTCATGAAGCGGTTCAGGACATGGCGGCGGGCGCGGCAGGTATCCGTGGCATTCATCGCCACGTCAGTCCTGGCTGTCTGCCTGGCATCCTGCCAGCCGGCCGGGGACCCCGGCCCGTTGCAGACACCGCCGTCGTCCGCGTCGTCAACGCTCTCGGCGCCTGTTGCACCCGAAGCGCCGACGGCGCCGGCGGCAAGTCCGCCATCGGCGGCGACGGCGCCGTCCGCCAGTACCAGTCCCGCCTTGTCCCCTGAGGCGCAGGCTGACCTCGACCAGAGACTGATCCGGGCCGCGAAAGCCAACGATGCCGGCGCTGTGGCGGAGCTCATCCGGGCCGGGGGCAACGTCAACGCTAAGGACGCCATCCAGGACTCGGCATTCCTCTACGCCGGGGCAGAGGGGTTCAACGAGGTGCTCCAGCTGACCTTGGCCGCCGGTGCGGACGTGCGGAGCACCAACCGCTACGGCGGAACCGCGCTGATCCCCGCCAGCGAACACGGGCACGTGGACACCGTACGGATCCTCATCGCTGCGGGCGTGCCCGTGAACCACGTCAACAACCTGGGCTGGACAGCCATGCAGGAAGCCATCCTGCTCAACAACGGGGGTCCCCAACAGCAGGAGGTTGTGCGCCAGCTCCTCGACGCCGGCGCGGACCCCAACATCCGCGACCCCCAGGGCCGCACAGCCCTGGAGAACGCGGAACGGCTGGGGTTTGCGGAGATCGCGGGCCTGATCCGGGGGCGGGACCAGCCGCGGTGACGGTGCGGAACCTCCCCACCTTCGCGATCCCGGTCTGCCTTGCAGGCCGGAACACGCCGGTGAAGTGCGTCAAACGTGGGGAGGATCCGCGGCCCTTTGCCCTCAGACGGCTTCGAGCACGCTGACGTAGTTGGCGATGCCCACGCCGCCCATGTTCTGCACCGCGGCCCGGCGCGGGTTGGCCAGCTGCATGTCGCCGGCCGTCCCCGTGAGCTGCATGGCGGCGATGACGTGCTGGGAGACGCCGGTGGCGCCGACGGGGTGGCCCTTGGCCTTGAGCCCGCCCGAGACGTTGACCGGCAGCTTGCCGTCCTTGAAAACCCAGCCTTCCTCGAGCGCCCGGGCGCCCTGGCCGCGTTCGGTCAGTCCCATGGCCTCGTACATGAGCAGCTCGGCGATGGTGAAGCAGTCGTGGACTTCCGCGAAGTCGAGCTCCTCCAGCCCGACGCCGGCCATCCCCAGGGCCCGCTGCCAGGAGGCGCGCGTGGCGGCGAATTCGGTGGGGTCCCGGCGCTCGGCCGGGAAGAAGTCGTTCGCCTGGCCGAAGCCGGCGAGCCGCACCGGCGCGGTGGCGCCGCCGGTCGGGGCAACGCTGAGGACGACGGCGGCGGCGCCGTCGGACACGGGGGAGCAGTCGGTGCGGCGCAGCGGATCGGCCACCATCGGGTTCTTGTCCGAGGCGGTGCGGCAGAACTCCTCGCCGAGGTCCTTGCGGAGCTGGGCGTAGGGGTTGTCGACGCCGTTGCGGTGGTTCTTCGCTGCGATGGTGCCCAGGACGTCGCCGAGACTGCCGGAGCCGTAGCGCTTCCCGTAGTGCTTTGCGACCTCGGCAAAGAGCCCTGTGAACCCTGTGGTGGAGGCCTTGCCGGCCATGTCGTAGTCCGCGCCGAGCAGGGCAGCGCCCACGACGTCGGCCCCGGCCTGGGTCATCTTCTCGGCCCCGATCACCAGGACGGTCTTTGCGGTGCCGGCCAGCAGGGATTTGGTGCCCTGCTGGAACGCGGCCGAACCGGAGGCGCACGCGTTCTCGACCCGGGTGGACGGGACGTTGGCGAGCTGGTCCGAGACCTGCAGTGCGAGGGAGGACGGGAAGGCCAGCGGCATCATGCCGGAGTTGAACTGGCCCAGGTAGATTTCATCGATCTGGCCGGCCTCGATCCCGGCATTCCCGATCGCCTCCGTGGCGACCTGCACGATCAGGGACTCGAGGGTCTCGTCCGTCAGCTTGCCGAAGCGGCTGTGTCCCCACCCGGTCAGCAGGACATCTTTGCCGAACTGTTCGCGCAGGCTCATGCCGGAGCTCCTTCCAGGGTGGGGGTTGCGTCGAGGGAGGGAGCGACGTCGAACGCGGCCTCGGTTTTCTCGCGGATTTCGTCCACGGTGACACCCGGGGCGAGGCGGGTGAGCGTGAGCCGCCGAACGCCGTCGACCTTTTCAAGGTCGAAGACCGCGAGGTCGCTGATGATGCGGTCCACGCAGCTGAGCCCGGTGAGCGGCAGCGTGCATTCCTTGACGATCTTGGCGGTGCCGTCCTTGGCGTTGTGCTCCGTCAGGACCACGACGCGCGGGGTGCCGGCCACGAGGTCCATGGCGCCGCCCATGCCCTTGACCATCTTGCCGGGGATGGTCCAGTTGGCGAGGTCGCCGTTCCCGGAGACCTGCATGGCGCCCAGGATCGCGACCTTCACGTGGCCGCCGCGGATCATGCCGAAGGAGGTCGCGGAGTCGAAGATGCTGCCGCCGGGCAGGACCGTGACGGTCTGCTTGCCGGCGTTGATGAGGTCCGCGTCTTCCTCGCCCTCGTAGGGGAATGGGCCCATGCCGAGCAGGCCGTTCTCGCTCTGCAGGACAACGCGGACGCCGTCGGGCAGGTTGTTGGCCACCAGCGTGGGGATGCCGATGCCAAGGTTGACGTAGTCGCCGTCGTTCAGTTCTTCGGCCGCGATTGCGGCCATTTCATCTCGGGTCCAGGCCATGGTGGTTCTCCTCGAAAAGTGGGGGAAGGGCGGGCGCCAATGCTGGCGCGCTCGGGGTGGGCGGCGCTCAGGCCGGATTAGACGGTGAAGGCGGACGCGGCGTGCGCACGTTCTACTTCCGCTTCGGGACGGGCGCGGACGGTCCGCTGCTCGATGTCCTTGACGCGGCCGCTGGCCCGGACCAGGCGCTGGACGAACACTCCGGGGGTGACGATGTGGTTCGGGTCCAGCTGGCCGGGCTCGACGATCACTTCGGCTTCGGCGACCGTCACGGCGCCCGCCGTAGCCACCACCGGATTGAAGTTCTGGGCGGTGTACCGGTAGATCAGGTTGCCGTCTGTGTCGGCCGTGTGGGCGTGGACCAGCGCGACATCGGCCTTGATGGCGCGTTCCTGGACATAGGTCTCGCCGTCGAACTCCGCCAGCGGCTTGCCTTCGGCGACGAGCGTGCCCACGCCGGTCTTCGTGTAGAACGCCGGGATGCCGGCGCCGCCGGCGCGCAGCCGCTCGGCGAGGGTGCCCTGCGGGGTGAACTCCACCTCCAGCTGGCCGGCGAGGTACTGCTCGGCGAAGAGCTTGTTTTCCCCGACGTAGGACGCGATGACCTTGCGGACCTGGCCGCCCTCGATCAGTACGCCGAGGCCCTTGCCGTCCACGCCCATGTTGTTGGAGACGACCGTCAGATTCTTCACCCCGGAGTCCCGCACGGCCTCGATCAGGTCAGCGGGGATCCCGCTGAGGCCGAAACCGCCGACGGCGAGCGTCATGCCGTCCCGCAGTACGTCCTGCAGAGCGGCCGCCGCCCCGGATTTCACCTTTGACATTGCATCTCCTCGTTGAGCTCTTCTTGCTGTCCACTCCGGCAATCCACTTTGTGGACTCCTTGTCTGAAGAAGGAGCCTATGGTGTGTCGCAGACCACTGTCAATGCGAAGTTTCCGTGCGAACTGGCGAAGTTTATAGTGTGGACGCTACGCTTACGACTATCCATTATGTGGACAATTGATGCGGAAAATTGTGTAAAAGCATTGGTCAGGTCCGGTCCGAGAAGAGGCAAGAGATGAATGCGACACCCGTCCAGGGCGCCCAGGTGGTCAGCCGGGCAGCCGGCCTGCTGCGCCTGGTCGGCAGGAAGCCGGAGGGCTGCCCGCTGGTGGAGCTCGTGCGTGAATCGGGGCTGACGCGCCCCACCGTGCACCGGCTGCTGAGCTCCTTGGCGGCCGAGGGGCTGCTGGACCAGGATCCGGGCAGCGGCAACTGGGTCCTGGGCCCGGAGATCCTGCTGCTGGGGTCCGTGGCCTCGGCGCGCTTCCCCCTGGAGGACATCGCGAGGCCGAGCCTGCGCCGCCTCGCCGAAGAGACCGGCGAAAGCGCGTTCTTCTCCATCCGCCGCGGCAACGAAACCGTGTGCCTGCTCCGGGAGGAAGGCAGCTTCCCGGTCCGTTCCTTCGTGCTGCACGAGGGCGTGCGGTTCCCGCTCGGCGTCGCCTCCGCCGGCACGGCCATCATGGCCTTCCTGCCGGCACAAGAGCAGGACGAGCTGCTCGGAAACTGGGCAGCCCATGCCGGCAGCTTTGCGGCCGCGCACACCGAAGCCCGGGTCAGGGAGAACCTGGAAGCGACGCGGCGGGCCGGTTATGCGGTCAATCCGGGGCTGGTCCTGGAAGGCAGTTGGGGGATGGGTGCGGCGGTCTTCGACCAGCGGGGGCGCCCCGCCTGGGCGCTGTCGCTGACCGGCATCGAGCCGCGCTTCCGGGAAGACCGGCGCCCGCAGCTGGGCAGGCTGCTTATGGACGAGGCCCACCGGATCTCGACGCTGCTGACCCGCTCGCCAGGCGCCTGACCCTCGCCGGGGACCTGAATTTCGACGGCGGCACCCGGCGCCCCGTCGTGCCCGGCCGTCGTGGGGCACTTTGACGCGGACACGCCGGCAATTGAGGCCGAAACGGTTCAGCCAGGGCTCAAAGTGCCCCGGTTCGGCTCAGGCTACCTCGGACAGTTCACCTGGTCGCGAGGCTCTTGCGCAGGCGCCAGTTGTGCCAGAAGCTGGCAGCACAGCTCACGATCGCGTCGAGCCGAAGGAGCGCAGCCTCATGAAAAACATCAAAATCTCTTTCGATCACTATGGCAGCCCGGACGTCCTCACTGCGGGCGAGGAGGAACTGCCGGCTCCGGGGGAGAGCGAGGTCCAGGTGGGAATCCGCGCCGTCGCCGTCAACCCGATGGACTGGAAAATCGTTGCCGGCTACCTGGAGCGGTACCTTCCCCTGGACTTCCCTGCAGTTCCCGGCTGTGAGGCGGCTGGAACAGTGACCGCCGTCGGCCACGGCGTGACCGGGTACGAGGTGGGCGACGAGGTCATCTGGAACGGCATTTCCGGAGGCTACCGCGCCGTGGCCAATCTTCCGGCCAGCCAGCTGACGCCAAAGCCCGCGGGCATCGATTTTGAGCAGGCGGCGTGCGTCGCGATAGCTGGCGGCACAGCGTATTCGGCGCTGGTCCAGCTTGGCATTGGCGTGGGGGACACGGTCCTCATCCACGGCGCAGCGGGCGGGGTCGGCTCGGCGGCAGTCCAGGTCGCGCGGCACCTCGGCGCCCGGGTCATCGGCACCGCATCAGAGCAGAATCATGACTATTTGCGCGGCCTCGGCGCCGAGCCTGTGGCCTATGGCGAAGGGCTCGTGGAACGCGTCCGCTCCCTGGGCACCATCACCGCCGTCGTGGACACCTTTGGAGGGGAGGAGACGACGACGGCGACGGTCGAGTTGCTCGGCGGCCACGGCGCCGCGGTGACCACTATGCCTGGAAAAGAGGCCAACGCCGCCGGATTTGCACCGGTCAGGCTGCTGGACGGACGTGTTGCGGAGGCGGCCCGGCTGTCGGCCGATGGAAAGCTCCGCTTCAGCATCCAGGAGCGGATTCCCCTCACCGATGCGGCCCGGGCGCTGGGCATCAGCCGCGCTGGGCATGTCCGGGGCAAGCTCGTGCTGATCCCGTAAAGAAGGCTGTCGTGGGGCACTTTGACACACGCCGGTCGTTGAGGCCGAAAAGGCTCAGCCACGGTGAAAAAGTGCCCCTTTTCGGCCTGCAGCCCGGCCCCGGGGCTCCCGGCTCAGGCTATTTCCACCAGGTGTCGAAAATCGTCACGGGCACCGTGCGCTTGTGCCGGGTCCGCAGGTACATCGACTCGATCCGTTCGGCCGCGGCATCCGGCACATCGCGGCCCTCGAGGTAGTCATCGATCACGTCGTAGCCCAGACCGAGTTCGTCCTCGTCGGTGCGGCCAGGCTTGCCGTCCAGGAGATCCGCCGTCGGGATCTTTTCCCAGATCCGGGCCGGGGCGCCGAGTTCAGCCAGCAGCGCGCGGTTCTGGCGCTTGTTGAGGCCGAACAGCGGCAGGATGTCCGCGCCCCCGTCGCCGAACTTGGTGAAGAATCCGGTGACGGATTCGGCGCCGTGATCCGTGCCGATCACCAGGTAGTTGTGCTCGCCGGCCAGGGCGTACTGGGCGATCATCCGGGTCCGGGCCTTCGTGTTGCCCTTGTGGAAATCGGAGATCTCCGTGCCCACGGTCTTCTGGAATTCGTCCTCGAAGCCGTCCACCGCGGCCGAGATGTTGAACGTCCATTCGGTCTTGGCGCGCACGAAGTCCAGGGCAGCCTGGGCGTCGTCCTCGTCGTGCTGGACGCCGTAGGGAAGCCGCACGGCCACGAAATTCGCCTCGGTGCCCTCGGCCTCGAGTTCCTCGACCGCCAGCTGGGCCAGGCGACCGGCCAGGGAAGAGTCCAGGCCGCCCGAGATGCCCAGGACGAAACCCTTGGTGTGGGTGGCCGTCAGGTATTCCTTGAGGAACGCCACGCGCTTGCGCACCTCCCCGGCGGGGTCGATCCGGGGCTGCACGCCCATTTCCTCGATGATCTTCGCCTGGAGTTCACGCATGCCTCACAGCCTAGCCAGCGCTGTCAACAACGCTCAACTGTGTCCGTCAGCATGGCGCTGCGCACAACTACTGGCGCGGCGTACAACGACTGGCGTTGCGTAAAATACTCTGCGCTGCGCACAACCACTGGCGCTGCGCGAAATACTCTGCGCTGCGCGGATACCCCTAGCGCAAGGTATTCTGCGCAGCGCTCGCCAGGCGGCGCAGCGGAAACCACACCCCGCCATCACAAAGCCGGCCGCACCGGGCCGGTGGAGCCCCGGACCGTGAGATGGGTGGGCATCACGGACCGGCTTCGGATGCCGCCGCCGGCCAGCGGGTTCAGCTGGGCCAGCAGCATGGACACCGCCACGCGGCCGGCCTGTTCGATCGGTGAGGCCATGGTGGAAAGCGGCGGATTGCAGAAGTCGGCGCCAAAGATGTCGTCGCAGCCCACAATGCTCATGTCCTGCGGGACGCGGATGCCGCGTTCGCGAAGGCGCTGGAGCATGCCGATCGCGATGAGGTCGTTGAACGCGAGGCAGGCGGTGACTCCACTGTGTACGGCGGCGTCCGCGGCCGCCGCGCCGGACTGCGTCTTGGGGGCGAACGGCCCCAGCCGGCAAACCTCCACGCCGCGCTCCTCTGCTGCCACGGACAACGCGGTCCACCGCTGTTCGCTGGACTGCGACGTCGCCGGACCGGCCACGTAGGCCACCCGCGTGTGTCCCAGCGAAATCAGGTGGTCCAGCGCCTGGCTGGTGGCGGACGGGGTGTCGATCAGGACCGCGGGAACGCCGGGCACGTCACGATTGATGGCGACCATGGGCATCTTCGCCGCCGCGTCCAGCAGGGCTTCGTCGCTGAGCCTGGATGCGGCAACGATGATGCCGTCGGCGCTCTTGCGCAGCTGCTCCACGGTGCTGGCCTCCACCTCGTCGGATTCTTCCGTGTCCACCAGCAGTTGGGTATACCCGGCCGCCTTGAGCTGGAGCTGGGCGCCCCTGATCAGGTCGAAGTAGAACGGGTTGGTGATATCGGGAACTAGGACTCCCACTGCGCCCGTGCGGCCGGAACTCAGCGCCTTCGCCTGGCTGTTGGGCGTGTAGTGCAGCTGGGCCGCGGCCGCCTCGATCCGCTGCCGCGTCCTGATGTTGACGCGGTCCGGCGTTGACAGCGCGCGCGAAACCGTGGAGGCCGCCACACCGCAGAGGGCGGCGATGTCATGGATGGTGGCCGGGCGGTCCACTGCTGCTGGTTGCGTCGTAGCCACGGCGCTCCTCTCTGAACGTGGTGGCCGGGCCGTGGTGGCCGGGGCGGTCGCCGGGCTGTGATTGCCGCCACGGGACCGGTCAGCAAAGAATGCCACAGATTGTCAGAGTTTGGCAATCGGTTGTCATTTAGCTGCGGTGCTGTCTAGACTGGGGCGTACACCGTTTGTGAACCGCGTCACCGCGCCGGAGCCGGAAGCTGCCCGCGGCGGCCGCGAAACCCAGGAGATCCGCGTGAGCAAAACACCAACCGCAGTCTGGTCGCTTTCAGGCTTCGGCGACGAGATAGATCCGGACCCGGCAGTCCAGGCCGCCGTGCTGCTGGCGCTGGGCGCAAGCCATATCGAGGTGCGCAGTGCCTGGGGGACTAACGTCTCCGAGCTGGAGCCCGGGCAGGTTGCCCGGCTCAAGGAAATCCTGGATGAAAAGGGCCTCAAGGTCTCGGCCGTGGCCAGCCCCATCGGCAAAGTGGATGTAAGCCTGCCGGTCGAGCATGAAATGGCACGGCTGCGCCAAATCATCTCAGTGGCCAAGGGACTGGATACCAAATACGTCCGCATCTTCTCCTTCTTCCGGGCGGAAGACCTCAGCGCGGAAGACATCCGCGAGGACGTCCTGGTCCGCATGGGCGCCCTTGCCGCGCTCGCCGCGGAAGCCGGCGTCGTGCTCCTGCATGAAAACGAAAAGGGCATCTACGGCGATACGCCGCAGCGCGTGCTGGACATCATGGAGTCCGTGAACTCGCCAGCGCTCCGCATCGCGTGGGACAACGCCAACTTCGTCCAGGTGGGCGTCAAGCCCTATACCGAGGGCTACGCCATGCTGCGCCCCTACCTCGAGTACTTCCAGGTCAAGGACGCGCTCGCCACCACCGGGGAAGTGGTTCCCTCCGGCGAGGGCGATGGCGAACTCGACGCCACGATCGCCGCCCTCAAGGCGGACGGGTACGCCGGTTTCGCCTCGCTGGAACCCCACCTGGCCAGCGCCCACGAGCTGGGCGGCTTCTCGGGCCCGGCGGCCTTCGGCACTGCGGCCCGGGCCTTCGCCGCGCTGGCCGCGAAAAACCAGATCGAGCTCGTCTAATCGATCTCTTTTAGCAGGAATGCACCACCACTAGGGAAATAGGGAGCTCCGGATGCCAAAGGCGGCAATCATCGGCTGCGGCGACGTGTCGGTCGTTCACTTTGAAGCACTTGCAGGGATGGACGACGCCGAATTGGTGGCCGTCTGTGACACGGATCCGGGGCGGCGCGCCGCGGCGCAGGAGGCCCACGGGGTCCCCGGCTTCGAGGACTACCGCGACATGCTCGAGGCGACCGCTCCCGACGTCGTGCACATCACCACCCCGCATCACGAACATGCGGCGATCGCGATCGAATGCCTGCACCGCGGCGTCAACGTGGTGCTGGAAAAGCCCCTGGCGCACACCCTTTCCGAGGGCGAAAGGCTGCTGGCCGCGGCTGCCGCAAGCCCGGCGAAAATTGGCCTGTGTTTCCAGAACCGCTACAACGCCCCGGTGCAGGAAATGCGCCGGCTGCTGGACTCCGGTGAACTGGGCAAGGTGCTGGGGGCCTCGGCCACGGTCATGTGGCACCGGCAGCCCGATTACTACCTCGGCCGGCCCTGGCGCGGAAGCTGGGGCGAGGGCGGCGGCGGCCTGATGATGAACCAGGCCATCCACACCGTTGACCTGCTGCAATGGCTGTTGGGCGACGTCGTCACGCTCGCCGGCACCGCCTCGACCCATGCGCTGGCAGAAGCGATCGAGGTGGAGGACACCGCGGAGTTTGCCGCGCTGCACAGCAACGGCGCGCGCAGCGTCTTCTACGCCACCCTCGCCAACACCTTCAACGCACCCGTCACCCTGGACATCAGTACCGAGAGGGCAACGCTGAGCCTGCGCGGGGACCTGACGGTCACTTACGACGGCGGGCGCAGCGAGGTGGTCCGTGAACGCGCCATTGGATCGGGCGGCCGTTCCTACTGGGGTGTTTCGCATGCCCTGCTGATCGTAGATTTCTATGCCGGACTGGCGCAGCCGGGCCCGTTCTGGATTGACGCCGCCGAAGGGGCGAAGTCGCTGCGGATCGTGAAGGAACTCTACCGGCAGTCCTACCCCGGCTCTGAGGAAAAGGTGTCCTAGCCGGACGCGTCTCCGCGGTTTTTCGCAACCGCGCGCGGACTTCTACGCGCTTCTCGTTCGTTGCGTGCGTGGTGATTGTTCACTACGTGCGCGCCTCCGCAGCGCCGTCGTGCACGCTTCCGCCGCGCCGTTGTGCGCCGTCGTGCTGCCCAGTCACACTACCTGTTCGCAATAATTCAATAAGGTTGTGACAACCGGTTGCCAGATGTGGCAACCCAACGTACGCTGAACCCACAAGCGGCAATGTGGCCCAAGCCACATTGCCGCCACCATCGTCCGTGGCAACGGACCTCGTCAAGCGATCCAAAGGAGCCAACAATGAAGTTCGGTCCCAAGGCAGCAGCAGCTGCCCTCATCCTCAGCGCATCCCTCGCGCTCACCGGCTGCGGCGGCGGCGCTGCAGCGGGCGGCTCGGCCGCAGGCACCACGGCCACGGCCCTGACGCTGGGCACCATCCAGGACGTCCGGTCCTGGGACCCGGCCCAGGCCCATGTGGGCCACCTCCTCCAGCCGTACCAGGCCGTCTATGACACCCTGATCCTGCGCCAGCCGGATGGAAAGCTCAGCCCCATGCTGGCAACGGCCTGGAAGTACAACGCAGCCAACACCAAACTGACGGTGGACCTGCGCACGGACGTCACCTTCAGTGACGGCGCCAAGTTTGACGCCGAGGCCGCCAAAGCCAACATGGACCACTTCAAGAAGGCCAACGGCCCGCAGATGGCCCAGCTCAACGCGGTCAAAGACGTCGCCGTTGTGGACGCCGACACCATCGACATCAACCTCAGCACCCCGGACCCGGCCCTGGAATACTTCCTCAGCCAGGCCGCCGGCCTGATGGGCAGCCCCAAGGCGCTCGGAACCGACGGCATCAAGACCGAACCGGTGGGCTCCGGGCCCTACGTGATGGACAGGGCCGCGTCGGTCAAGGATTCCCAGACCGTGTTCACCGCCCGGAAGGACTACTGGAACAAGGATCTGCAGAAGTACTCCAAGCTCACCTTCAAGATCCTGGCCGACCCCACAGCCCGCACCAACGCCCTGGTCTCCGGCCAGGTGGACGCCACCCTCCTGGACCCCAAGAACGGCAAGCAGGCCGAGGGCGCCAAGATGAAGCTGGCCGCCAACGAGGTGGACTGGCAGGGCCTGCTCCTGCTGGACCGTGACGGTGCCAAGAACCCGGCCTTGCAAAACGTCAAGGTCCGCCAGGCCATCAACTACGCCTTTGACCGCAAGACCATCCTGGACCAGGTCCTGCTGGGCCAGGGCACCCCGACGTCCCAGCCGTTCGGCAAGGCCAGCGGCGCCTGGACCGAAGGGCTGGAGAACTACTACAGCTACGATCCGGCCAAGGCCAAGCAGCTCCTCAAAGAGGCCGGCTATGAATCCGGCGTGACCCTGGAAGTCCCCAGCATCCCCGACTTCCAGACCCAGATTTCCGTGGTCCAGCAGCAGCTGGCAGACGTCGGTATCACCCTGAAGATTGGCGCCGCGCTCACCAACACCTTCACGTCCGATGTGGCTGGACAGAAATACACCACCATGTACTTCTCCCTCTTCCAGGGCCAGCCGACAGTTGCCATCAACCAGATCATCTCCACCAAGGCGCTCTACAACCCATTCAAGAACGCGTCGCCGGAGCTCGACGCCAAGATTGACGCCGTGCGCAACGGCGGCGCCGACGCCGGCAAGCTGGCCCAGGAAGTGAACAAGTATGTGGTGGAGCAGGCCTGGTTCGCTCCGCTGTTCCGCGTCAACCAGATGTACTACCACAACGCCAAGGTGAATGTGACGCCTCAGATCCAGCAGGCCGTTCCGTCCATCTACAACTACTCACCGGCCAAGTAGGACACCATGATCAGGTTCATTGCGAAAAGGCTGGGCAGCGGGCTGGTGGTGCTGTTTGTTGTCTCGGCGCTCACCTTCTTCCTGCTGTATATGTCCAGCGGGAGCATCGCCAGGAACATCCTGGGCGACCAGGCCACCGCTGAGCAGGTGGGGTTGAAAGAACACGAGCTAGGCCTGGATCAGCCCCTGCTGACCCGCTACTTCACCTGGGTGTCCGATGCCCTCAGCGGAAACCTTGGCGCATCCTGGTTCACCTCGGAACCGGTGGCCAACTCCTTGGCCAGCCGGATTCCCGTGACCATGACCATGGTTTTCGCCGCAATGATCCTGATCGCAATTTGTGCCGCACTCATTGGCATTGCCGCTGCGGTCAAGCGAGGCTGGGTGGACAGGGTGGTCCAGGTTGGCGCCATCATCGGCGACTCCGTCCCGGGGTTCGTGATCGGCGTCATCCTGGTCACCATCCTGGCCATCCAGATGGGCCTCTTCCCGGCTACCAGCACCATTTCCCCGGACTCCGGGGCCGACGCCTGGATCTATTCCATGTCCCTTCCGGTGATCGCCCTGCTGATCAACGGCGTCACCGGCGGCGCGCAGCAGATCCGCAGCGCCGTGATCAAACAACTCGAGCGCGACTATGTCCGCACCCTGCGCAGCCGCGGGATCGGCGAGCGCGAGATTCTGTTCAGACACGTCCTGCGCAGCGCCGCTCCGGCCGGCCTGACCGTGCTGAGCCTGCAGCTGATCGGCATGCTTGGCGGCGTGGTGATCATCGAGCAGATCTTCGCCCTTCCCGGCATGGGTCCGCTGGCGGTCGCCGCTACCGGCCAGTCCGATCTTCCGGTGGTGATGGGCGTCGTGATGTACACGGTGGTCGTCGTCATCGTGGTGAACCTGCTGGTGGACATTCTCAATGGCTGGCTCAACCCGAAGGTACGTGTCTCATGAGCGATTCTGTAGAAACCGCGGCAGTCGCCGCCCCTCCACCCTCTGCCCCTTCACCCGCCGCCCCTCCACCCGCCGCCCCCACAGGGAAGATCGGAACAGGGCAAAGCGGCACGCTGGTCCGTTCCACCGTCATCCGGCGCCTGTTCAAGAACCCCCTGGGCATCGTTGCCATGACCATCCTGCTGGCGATCTCGCTCCTGGCCATCCTGGCCCCGGTCCTGGCGCCCTTCGACCAGAACTACGCCAACATTGCCAAGACCCTAGCCGCCCCGGACTCCGTCAACATCCTCGGAACGGACAGCGCCGGGCGCGACGTGTGGAGCCGGCTGCTGTTCGGTGCGCAGCTGACGCTGCTTTCCGCACTGCTCTGCGCGGGCGTGGCCATTGCCATCGGCCTGCCGGCCGGCCTGATCGCCGGCTACTATTCCGGCAAGTTCGAGGCAGTCTCCAACTGGGTGGTCAGCATCCTCATGAGCCTTCCGGGCCTGATCGTGCTGCTGACCATCCGGGCCGCCTTCGGCCCCTCGGTGTGGTTGTCGATGATCGCCTTCGGCATCCTCATCAGCCCGTCCTACTTCCGGCTGACCCGGACGGCCGTCCAATCGGTGCGCAACGAACTGTACGTTGACGCCGCACGTGTATCCGGGCTCTCGGACCTGAGCATCATCGCCCGGCACATCTTCTCCGTGGTCCGGGCTCCGATCATCATCCAGACCGCGGCGATTGCCGGCGTGGCCATCGCCATCCAGTCCGGCCTGGAATTCCTCGGCCTGGGCGATCCCACCAAGGCCACCTGGGGCGTCATGCTCTCCGAGGGCTTCAAGAACGTCTACCTGAATCCGACGCTGCTCTTCTGGCCGGCACAGGCCATGGCGCTGACCATCGGCGCCCTGGTCCTGCTGGGCAACGCCATCCGCGACGCCCTGGAAGACGGCGAAAAGATCAAGCACCGCCGCACCAAGTCTCCGGTCACGGTCCCGGCTACAGGCTCGACGACGGCGGCATCCGCCGCCGCCCGCCCGTCGCGGAAGTCAGTGGCCGCCGTCGTTCCCGGAACAGAGCACCACCTCGTCAAGGTGACCAATCTCGGCGTCGGCTATCCGCAGGCGGACGGTTCCATCAAGAAGGTCGTTGACGACGTCTCCTTCCACGTGGACCGCGGCGAGTTCCTGGGCATCGTGGGCGAATCCGGCTCGGGCAAGTCCCAGACCGCCTTCTCCATCCTGGGGCTGCTGCCGGACAACGCCCGCATTGTGGCCGGATCCATCCAGTTCGACGGCAACTACACCGTGGTTCCGGGCGAGGAACACGTCAGCCAGGAGCGCCTGTCCAAACTCCGCGGCAGACGGATTTCCTACATTCCGCAGGAGCCTATGAGCAACTTGGACCCTGCGTTCACCATCGGCTACCAGCTGGTCACTCCCATGGTGCGCGTCCTCGGAATCTCCAAGGCCGAGGCCAGGAAGCGGGCGCTGAAGCTGCTCGCCGACGTCGGCATCGCCAGCCCCGACCGGACCTTCAACGCCTACCCGCACGAAGTCTCCGGCGGCATGGCCCAGCGGGTGCTGATCGCCGGTGCCATCAGCTGCGAGCCGGATCTGGTGATCGCGGACGAGCCCACCACGGCCCTGGATGTCACGGTGCAGGCGGAGGTGCTGGACCTGCTGCGCGGGCTCCAGGAGCGCCTGAACATCGGCGTCATCCTGGTGACCCACAATTTCGGAGTGGTGGCGGATCTCTGCGACCGTGTGGCCGTCATGCAGAACGGCCGGCTCGTGGAGGAGGGGCCTGTCCGCGACATACTCCGCCATCCGCAGGAACCCTACACGCAGACGCTTTTGGCCTCGATGCTTGAAGGCAAGGAACCCATGTCCATGCTCGTTTCCCCCCGGCAGAAGGAGCCAGTCGCATGAGCATCACCGAAAGCGCGCCGCTGCTCGCAGTGGACCGGCTGGTGGTTGAGTACCCCAGCAAGCATTTCCGGGCAAAGCCCTTCCGCGCCCTGACGGACATCAACATCACCATCGGCCGGGGCGAAACCCTCGGCCTGGTGGGAGAATCCGGTTCAGGCAAGACCACGCTGGGCCGCGCCATCCTGGGGCTGGCGCCCGTGACCGGCGGGAAGATCAGCTTCGACGGCAAGGACATCAGCCACGCCAGCCGCAAGGACCGGCGGGTCCTGAGCCGGGACCTGCAGGTGGTTTTCCAAGATCCCTACACCTCGCTGAACCCGGCACTGGAGGTCGGCGGCATCCTTTCCGAGCCATTGGGTGTGCAGGGCATGGATGCCGCCGCGGCCAGGAAGCGCGTGACGGAACTGCTGGACCAGGTGGGCCTGCCGTCCGACGCCATCAACCGGCTGCCGCGCGAATTCAGTGGCGGGCAGCGCCAGCGCGTGGCGATCGCCCGGGCCCTGGCTCTCTCGCCCAAGCTGATCGTCTGCGATGAACCGGTCAGCGCCCTGGACCTTTCCACCCAGGCCCGGGTGCTGGATCTGTTCCTGCAGATCCAGAAGGACACCGGCGTGTCCTACCTTTTCGTCTCGCACGACCTCGACGTCGTCCGGCACATCAGCCACCGCGTGGCCGTGATGTATCACGGGGAGATCGTCGAACAGGGCCCGGCCGGCGTGGTCACCACCGACCCCGACCACCCCTACACCCAGCGGCTGCTGCTCGCGTCCCCGGTCCCGGACCCGGACCGGCAGGAACAGCGCCGAGCGGACCGGCACCGCCTGCTCGAAACGCAGCGGATGCAGCATGAACAAGCGGGCGCCCTCGCCTGAGGGCACGCGCCAGATCCAGCACAACACGTATAGCAACGGAGGAACCAGAATGGCCAGAATTGGTGTGCAGGCAATGATGCTGAAGGACAGCGTCGCCGAACTCGGGGCGTTCGAGACGCTCCGGAAGGTCAACGCGATCGGCTACAACGCCGTCGAAGTCTCCCAGATCCCCATGACACCGGAGAACGTGGCGGAACTGGAACGCGCGCAGACCGAACTCGGCATGGAGGTGGCCGCCCTCTCCGTCGCCATGGAAACGCCCAAGGGCATGCCCGGCGATTCGCTCAAGGACCACTTCGACAAGATCGTCGAGGACGCCAAGCGCCTGGACACGACGCTGCTGCGGATCGGCATGCTGCCGTTCCCCGCCATGAAATCGGTCGACGCCGTGGTGGACTTTGCCAAGCAGGCCAACGACTACGCCGAGCGCCTGGCCGAACACGGGATCGGCCTGTACTACCACAACCACCATATCGAGTTCGCGAAGTTTGACGGCACCTACATGCTGGACATTATCGCCGCGAACTCCCCGGCCATGGGCCTGGAAATCGATGTCCACTGGGTGCAGCGCGGCGGCCTGGACCCGGTCCGGACCCTGCAGAAGTACGCCGGCCGCACGGCCATGGTGCACCTGAAGGACTACAGGATCGGTCGGCTCCCCGAGCGCGCCTTCGGGCTCCTGGAAACCGGGGATTTCAGGGGCTTCATGACCGAGTTCAAGGACGTGGTCCAGTTCGCCGAGGTGGGCGAAGGCAACCTGGACTTCCCCGCCATCATCTCCGCCGCCCAGGCCGCCGGCGCCGGGTACCTGCTCGTGGAGCAGGACGAACTGTACGGGCGCACGGTGTGGGACGCGCTGCAGACCTCCTACGACAACCTGGTGGCCATGGGCCACTCGAACCTTTTCTAGACTTTGCAACAAGACAGGGAGAATCACCACATGAGCAAGCAAGTACGCCTGGGCATCATCGGCCTGGGCCAGCAGGGCGGCGCCTACGCCCAGTTCATCACCGACGGGCTGGTCCCGAACATGGTGATCGGCGCCATCTGCGACACCGACCCCGCGAAGAAGGAACTGGCGGCCGCCAAGTATCCCGACGCGCCCTTCTACGACGACTACATCGCCATGCTCGAAAGCGGCAACGTCGATGCGGTCGTGACGTGCGTGCCGCACTTCCTGCACCCGGAAATGGGCATCGAGACCCTCAGGCGCAACATCCACGCCCTCGTGGAGAAGCCGGCCGGCGTGTACACCAGGCAGGTAAGGGAGCTCAACGAGTTTGCCGCGGGCAAGCCCGAGCTGTCCTTCGCCATCATGTTCAACCAGCGCAACAACCCGCTGTACCAAAAGCTGAAAGAGATCGTCGACAACGGCGAGATCGGCGGCATCCGCCGCACCAACTGGATCATCACCAACTGGTGGCGCCCGCAGGGTTACTACAATTCCAGCGAATGGCGCGCCACATGGGGCGGCGAGGGCGGCGGCGTGCTGGTCAATCAGGCCCCGCACCAGCTGGACCTGTGGCAGTGGATCTGCGGCGTGCCGAAGTCCGTCTACGCCAAGGTTGCCTACGGCTTCCGCCGCGACATTGCCGTGGAGGACGAGGTCACGGCCGTGGTGGACTACGGCGACGGCGCCACGGGCGTCTTCGTCACCGCGACGCACGACCTTGTGGGCACCGACCGCTTCGAGATCCTGGGCGACCAAGGCAAGATCGTGGTCGAGAACAGCAAGACCGCCACCGTGACCCGCCTGAAGAAGCCCGAGCGTGAACTCAGCGATGGCATGGGCATGGACGATGTCCGCAAGCTCTTCATGGGCGAGCTGAATCCCGGGGAGTACTACACCACCGAGGTCATCGAGTTCGAGTCGGCCTGGGGCACGCAGCACTCCGGCGTCCTGGCGAACTTCGCCGCCAACATCCTGGACGGCACACCGCTGCTGGCCCCGGGATCGGACGGCATCAAGGGTGTCCGCCTGGCCAACGCCATCCACCTCTCCAGCTGGACCGGCACGGAGGTGGGCCTGGACTTCGACGAGGACGAGTTCCTCGCCGAGCTGAACAAGCGCATCGCGGACGAAGGCAAGTTCCCCGAGCGCTCCTAGCCCCGCCCAACTGAGTCGCAGCAGGGGCCGTTTTGAGCCCTCAAAACGGCCCCTGCTGCGAGCTAGTTGGGATATTTCCTCGTTAGGATGGGGCGGTGACTGAACCCAACACGCCGGACGCTGCGGCAACAGCAGGCCCGGCCAAGAAGCACTCCCGGTCCGGAAAGTCCCACGCCACCATCTACGACATTGCCAAGGTTGCCGGCGTCAATCCCTCCACCGTCTCACGGGCGCTCAGCAAGCCCGGCCGCGTCAGCGCCAAGACGCAGAAACTCATCGAGGACGCCGCCGCCGAGCTGAACTACCAGGTCAATCCGTTCGCCCGCGCGCTGCCCACCGGCCGCACCAACACCTTCGGCCTGATCGTCGCGGACATCACCAACCCCACGTTCTTCGACATTATCCGCGGGGCGGAAACTACGGCGACGCTGCGGGACTACACCCTGATGCTGGCCGAGTCGGCCGAGTCCGGCGTCACCGAGCTGACGGCAGCACGCCGGATGATGGCCACCGTGGACGGCCTCATCCTGGCCAGCCCCCGCATGGACGACGACGACATCCGGGCCATCGCCCGGGACAAGCCGGTGGTGGTCATCAACCGCGAGGTTGACGGCGTGCCGTGCGTGGTTCCCGACGTGAACAAGGGCATCAGCGAGGCAGTCCGCAGCCTGGCCGCCAACGGGCACCACAAGGTTGCCTTTGTTGCCGGGCCGCCGCAGTCCTGGATGTCCGCGCGCCGCTGGGAAGGCGTGCAGGCTGCCTGCGAATGGTCCCGACTCGAGGCCGTGCGGCTGGAGTCCACCAAACCCACCGTCGACGGCGGCCGCCAGGTGGCGCGCGACGTCCGGGCCAGCGGCGCCACGGCGGTGCTGACCTACAACGACCTCCTGGCCATCGGGCTCATGCAGGAACTCCAGGCCGCCGGCATGGTTGTTCCGGACCAGATCAGTATCGTGGGCTTCGACGACATCTTCGGGGCCGATTTCACGACACCTCCGCTCACCACCGTGCGCTCGCCGCTGGGGGAGTGCGGCTCGGGCGCTGCCACGCTGCTGCTCGATCTCCTGCACGGCACGGGGGAGCCTGCCGCCACCCTGCGCGTCGAGACGGAGCTGGTGCTGCGCGGCTCGAGCGGACGGCTGCTGCCCGCGGGCTAGTCATGCCGTAAGGCCGCCCGCAACCTGATGGCAATTGTTGGCAACCGGTTGACAAATGCCGGAGGCAAGCCGGACCATTGATCTATGTCACAGTCGATTGCCGCCAACCCAGACCGGCTCCTGCCCGCGGATCCCGGAACGCGCAGCATTGCGCGCGACCTCCTGCAGCGCGTCCAGGACCTCCCCATCATTTCCCCGCACGGGCACGTTGACGCCGCAGTCATCGAGCACAACAGCCCCTTCCCGGACCCGGCAACGCTGCTGGTCAGCCCGGACCACTACGTCACCCGGCTGATCCACGCCAGCGGCGTCCCGCTGGACCGGCTGCGGGGCCCGGCAGCGGCGGAACCGGACTCCCGCGCGGTCTGGCACGAGTTCTGCAAGGCCTGGCCGCTGTTCGAAGGCACGGCCTCCGGCTACTGGCTCCGCACCCAGTTCAGCAGCGTCTTCGGCCTGCGGCAGGAGATCAGCGCCGAGAGTGCCGATGCCAGCTTTGATGCGATCTCCGCCAGGCTGCTGGAGCCCGGCTTCCGGCCCCGCCAGCTCTTCAAAGACTTCAACATCGAGGTCCTGGCCACCACGGACGACCCCCTGGACACCCTGGCCAGCCACAAGGCGATCGACGAGGACCCCACGTTCCACGGCCGAGTCCTGCCCACCTTCCGCCCGGACGCCTACCTCAACATCGCGCACCCCACGTGGTCCGCGAACGTGGACCGGCTCATCGCGGCAGCGGGCGACGGCGCCACCGGCTATGCCGGCTATCTCACCGCCCTGGAAAACCGGCGTCGATACTTCGTGGACCACGGCGCAGTCTCGGCCGACCAYGGTGTCCGGACACCGGCAACCCTCAAGCTCGACGCCGGCGATGCGGCCAGACTGTTCGAGCGCGCCCGCTCGGGCCAGGCCACGGCGGCCGACCGCGACGACTTCGAAGCCCACATGATGTACCAGATGGCCAGGATGTCCGTGGAGGACGGCCTGGTCATGACCATCCACCCGGGTTCCTACCGCAACCATCACGAACCAACGTTCAACGTGCACGGCGCCGACACCGGCCACGACATCCCGTTCGCCGTCAACTACACCGAGGCCATCCGCCCGCTGCTGCAGGACTTCGGCACCGCCAAGGACTTCCACCTGGTGCTCTTCACCCTCGATGAGACCGTGTTCTCCCGGGAACTCGCGCCGCTGGCAGGCTTCTACCCGTCCGTCTACCTCGGCGCCCCGTGGTGGTTCCTGGACGCACCGGACGCCATGCTGCGCTTCCGCTCGGCCGTGACCGAAACCGCGGGATTCTCCCGCTCGTCCGGCTTCATCGACGACACCCGCGCCTTCTGTTCCATCCCCGCGCGTCACGACGCCTCCCGCCGGATCGAGGCCTCCTTCCTGGCCAGGCTGGTGGCGGAGCACCGCGTCAGCGAGGACCGCGCCCATGAACTGATCGTCGACATCGTGGACGGCTCACCCCGACGGGTGTTCAAACTGTGAACGTCGACCAGCACTCCGAGGTGGCACCCGCCGTGGAACTTCCCCAACTAAGCCGCCGCCTGCACCCCGGCGCCAAGGCGCCCGTGCGGATCGTCCATCTGGGGCTGGGCGCCTTCCACCGCTCGCACCAAGGGTGGTACACCCACCAGGCGTCCGACGCCGCGGACTGGGGCATCGCGGCCTTTACCGGCCGCCGCCCCGACGCTGCACTGGCACTGGCTGAACAGGACGGGCTCTACACGATCGTGAACCGGGCCGACGACGGCGACTCCTTCGCCGTCGTCGGCAGCATCGTCGAAGCCGTGGACGGGGCGGATGTGCAGCGGCTGGCGGAGTTGGTTGCCGCTCCGGCCACCGCGGTGATCACCCTGACCATCACCGAAGCGGCCTACCGGCTCCGCGCCGACGGGCAGCTCGACCGCACTGCCCCCGACGTCGCCGCCGACCTTGCGCTGCTGGCGTCCGGCGGCGCCAACCCGACGACGCCGCTGGGCCGGCTGGTCTTCGCCCTCGCCGTCCGCCGGACTGCCGGGGCGGGACCGCTCGCCGTCGTCTGCTGCGACAACCTCTCCAGCAACGGCACTGTGGCGCACAACGCCGTGGCCGGCATGGCCGGGGCGTGGGACGCCGGCCTGGCTGGATGGATCGACGCCAACGTCAGCTTCGTCAGCACTTCCGTTGACCGCATCACCCCGCGCACCACTGCAGCGGACATCGCCGCCGTGCAGGCCGCGTGCGGCTACCGCGACAATTCGCCCGTGGTGGCCGAGCCCTTCTCCAACTGGGTGCTCAGCGGGGACTTCCCCGCCGGGCGGCCGCGCTGGGAAGACGCCGGTGCCGTGTTCGTGGCTGAGATCGAGCCGTACGAGAACCGCAAGCTGTGGCTCCTGAACGGCGCGCACTCCCTGCTGGCCTACGCCGGCCAGCTTCGCGGCCACACCACCGTGGCCCAGGCCCTGGCGGACCCGCTGTGCCTGCAGGCCGTGGAAAATTTCTGGGACGAGGCGGAAGCGAACCTGTCCGGGCCGGAGGGAAGCGCCGCGGATCTGCAGATCCCGGCCTACCGCGCGGCCCTGCTGCAGCGGTTCGGCAACGCACGGATTGCCCACCACCTCGCACAAATCGCGATGGACGGCAGTACAAAGCTGCGGATGCGCGCCGTTCCGGTGCTGCGGGCCGAGCGTGCCGCGGGCAGGTCCGGCGCTGCCGCCGCGCTCATGATTGCCGCCTGGATGGACTACAGCGCCGCCTCCGCCGCGTTCCAGGATCCCCTGGCCGGCGAGGTGGCCGCAGCGAACCGGCTCGTCGGCGCCGAGCGAATCCGCGCCTTGCTGGCCCTGGTGGATCCGGCCCTGGCCGGAGACGGCTCAGTCGCGGATCTCATTGAAAGCTTGAGCGGAACGTTCGGGGAGCGGGCTGTCTCCCCGTAACGGCGCTGCGTGCAAGCACTACTGCCCGGCTCCCGGACCACGGGGAGCCGGGCAGCAGTGTTTCGATGAACTTTCAACAAAATATGATGGCAACCGCTTGCCATTTGATTGCCAAGTGATTAGGATTACAGCAAGAGCAAAAAACCGGCCCCGGCGCCGGCCCCCAAAATCCTCCCCCGGCACTGCCCGCAAAGACGCGATAGGACCTCCCAGATGCTCAAGCCCCAGGCCAGCGAAACCCGCGAGATCGTCAACCTCGACGGCCTGTACCGGTTCAAGGTCGACTTTGACCGCTCCGGCCACCGGGACGAATGGTTCAAGGCGCCCCTGGAATCCGGACTGGAAATGGGCGTCCCGGCCAGCTACAACGACGTCTTCCCGGACAAGGCCATCCGGGACCACGTGGGCTACGTCTGGTACCAGCGCGAAGTCCGCGTCCCGCGCGGCTGGGCCGGTGAGCGCATCCACGTCCGCCTCGACTCGGCCACGCACGAGGGCATGGTGTGGGTCGACGACACCCTCGTGGCCCAGCACACCGGCGGCTACATGCCGTTCAGCGCGGACATCACGGACCACGTGACGCCCGGGCAGGTCTTCCGCCTGACGGTCTCCGTCAACAACGAGCTCACGCAGGCCACCATCCCGCCCGGGACCATCACCGTCACCGGGGACGGCCGCCGGCAACAGAGCTACCTCCACGATTTCTACAACTACGCCGGCCTGCACCGCAGCCTCTGGCTGTTCAGCACCCCCGCGGTGACGGTCGATGACATCACCGTCGTCACCGGCTTCGAAGGAACAACAGGCAGCGTCGACTACACGATTGCCACCGCCGGCGGCACCGGCGGGGAAACGGTCACCGTTTCGCTCCGCGACGCCGACGGCGTCGAGGTCGCCCGCGCCGACAGCGCCCGCGGCACCCTGACGATCGCCGACGTCGTGCTGTGGAAGCCCGGAGCCGCCTACCTGTACAGCCTCACCGCGGAGATCCGCGACGCCGGCAGGCTGCTGGACAGCTACACCCTGCCGGTCGGCGTCCGCACCGTGGAAGTCCGCGGCAAGGAATTCCTCATCAACGGCGAACCGTTCTACTTCACCGGCTTCGGCATGCACGAGGACCACGTGGCCATCGGCAAGGGCCACAGCAACGCCCAGATGGTCAACGACTTCCAGCTCCTGGACTGGGTGGGCGCGAACTCGTTCCGGACCTCGCACTACCCCTACGCCGAGGAAGTCATGGAGTTCGCGGACCGGCACGGCATCGTGGTGATCGACGAGACCGCCGCCGTCGGGCTGCACCTGGGCTTCGGCGCCGTCTTCGGCGGCATCGCCAAGAAGACCTACGAAGAGGGCGGAGTGGACGCCAACACCGCCGCCAACCACCGGCAGGCGATTTCCGAACTCGTCGCACGCGACAAGAACCACCCCTCCGTCGTGATCTGGTCGATCGCCAATGAACCCAACGGTTCGGAGGAGGGCGCCCGCGAGTACTTCGCACCCCTCGTGGAGCTGACCCGCGGCCTGGACCCCACCCGGCCCGTCGGCTACGTCAACGTCCTGTTCGACACCCCGGACAAGGAACTGCTCGGGGACCTGTTCGACGTGATCATGCTCAACCGCTACTACGGCTGGTACGTCGATAACGGCGACCTCGAAACCGCCGAGCAGCACCTCGAGAAGGAGCTGCGCGAGTGGGAAGCCAAGTACGGCAAGCCCATGATCATGACCGAGTACGGACCGGACACCATGCCCGGCTTCCACTCCATCTATGAACAGCCCTGGAGCGAGGAATACCAGGCAGCGTTCCTGGCCATGTACCACCGGGTCTTCGACCGGGTCGACGCGATGGTCGGTGAGCAGGTCTGGAACTTCGCGGACTTCCAGACTTCCAACGGCATCATGCGCGTGGACGGCAACAAGAAGGGCGTCTTCACCCGGGACCGGCGGCCCAAACCCGCCGCCTATGCCCTGCGCCAACGGTGGTCGGCACTGGCCGGCACCAAGAACAGCACCTCCGAGGCGTAGGCCTTAACGCACATTTTTCGCTGGACCCAGGTCCGGCATCGGGTAAAGGAGCCCATTCATGAAAAAGCTGAACAAGCTCAGCATCGTCGGCTATGGCGCCGGCGATGCTGCCAACAATCTTGCCTTCACCACCGCCACCATGTTCCTGCTGGTGTACTACACGGATGTGGCCGGGATCTCCGCCGCGGCCGCCGGTACCCTGCTGCTGGTGGTGCGGATCTTTGATGCCTTCGCCGACGTCTTCGCCGGCCGCGTGGTGGACCGGACCTACAGCAAGCGGTTCGGCAAGTTCCGTCCGTTCATCATGTTCGGTTCCATCCCGCTGCTGCTGCTGAGCGTGGCAACGTTCTCCATCCCTGAGCTCGGCGAATCCGGCACCCTGCTCTACGCCTACGTCACGTACGCCGCCCTGGGCCTGGCCTACAGCCTGGTCAACATCCCCTACGGCTCCCTCGCCGGCGCCATGACCCAGGACCCGGCCGAACGCGCCAAGCTCGGCTCCGCCCGGATGATCGGCGGGATGCTGGTCGGCTCCGCCCTGGGCATCTTCGTGGCCCCGCTGATCAAGCCGGGCGCCAACCTGCAGGCAACGTTCACCACCATCACCCTGGCGTTCGTCGTCATCGGCGCGGCCCTGTACCTCTTCACCGTCCTGACCGCCAAGGAACGGGTCCACCGCGCCGTCCCCAACGTCACGTTCAGGCAGAGCATGGACACCCTCAAGGGCAACAGGCCGCTGCTGATGCTGTGCGTGAGTTCCTTCTTCTTCCTGACCGGCTACCTGGCCCTCACCTCGGTCCAGCTGTACTACCTCCGCGATGTCCTGGGCCGGCTGGACCTGTACCCCGTGCTGTCCATCACCCAGCTCGTGCTGACCTTCGTGCTGGCCGGGTTCATGCCGAAGCTGGTCCGGAACCTTGGCAAGAAGCGCGTCTACATCTTCTCCTCGCTGCTCACGGTCATTGGCGGCGCCATCGTCTTCTTCACCCCGGCAAGCCAGGTCTGGATCGGATTCACCGGCCTGGTCATCAGCCTCGTGGGCGTGCTAGCGGTCAACATTGTCGTGTGGGCGCTCGAGGCCGACACCGTGGAGTACGGCGAATGGAAGACCGGAGTCCGGACCGAGGGCATCACCTACGCACTGTTCTCCTTCACCCGCAAGACCGGCCAGGCCGTCGGCGGTGCGCTCGCGGCCTACGCCCTGGCCCTGGGCGGCTACAAGTCCGGTGCCGTTCAGACGCCCGATGCCGTCTTCGGCATCCAGCTCGCCGCCGGCGCGCTGCCGGCCGTCATGACCACCCTGGCCGTGCTCGTGATGGCCAAGTACACGCTTACCGATGCCATGCACGCCCGGATCCTCACCGAGATCCGGGCCCGCCGCACCGACGGCGAAGGCACCGGAACTTCCGACGGCGCCGGCGTGCCGGCCGCTGCCCCCATTGTTTCGGCCGGCGCCGCGCCGTTGGCGCCCCGCAACTAAGACACCCCCGTAAGACCAGAAAAAGGACCTGTTGTGAAAATCATTGCCGCTGAAGTGTTCGTCACCAGCCCGTCCCGGAACTTCGTGACCCTGCGGATCACCACCGAGGACGGCGTGACCGGGATCGGCGACGCGACCCTGAACGGCCGGGAGCTCGCGGTCGCGGCGTATTTGAAGGAGCACGTCGCGCAGCTGCTGATCGGCAAGGACCCGCACCGGATCGAGGACACCTGGCAGTTCCTGTACCGGTCCTCGTACTGGCGCCGCGGCCCGGTCACGATGGCCGCGATCGCCGCCGTCGACATGGCGCTGTGGGACATCAAGGGCAAGCTCGCCGGGATGCCGGTCTACCAGCTCCTGGGCGGGGCGTCCCGGAACGGGCTGCGCGCCTACGGCCACGCCTCCGGCGCGGACCTCCCCTCGCTCTTCGACTCGGTCCGCGAACACCTGGAGCTGGGCTACAAGTCGATCCGGATCCAGACCGCGGTCCCCGGGATCAAGGCCGTCTACGGCGTCGCGGCCCAGGCCCAGGCCTCGGGCGAACGCTACGACTACGAACCGGCCGGGCGCGGCGCGTTCCCGCAGGAGGAGGACTGGGACACCCGCGCCTACCTCCGGCACCTGCCGTCCGTGTTCGAGGCGGTCCGGAACGAGTTCGGCCCGGAACTGCCGCTGCTGCACGACGGGCACCACCGGATGACCCCGATCCAGGCCGCGAAGCTGGGCAAGGCGCTGGAACCCTACGACCTGTTCTGGCTCGAGGACTGCACCCCGGCCGAAAACCAGGAGGCGCTGCGCCTGGTCCGGGCGCACACCACCACCCCGCTGGCGATCGGGGAGATCTTCAACACCGTCTACGACTACCAGACCCTGATCAAGGAACAGCTGATCGACTACGTCCGGGCCGCGTCCACCCACTTCGGCGGGATCAGCCCGCTGAAGAAGGTGATGGACTTCGCCGCGCAGTACCAGATCAAGTCCGGCTTCCACGGCCCCACCGACATCTCCCCGGTCGGGTTCGCCGCGCAGCTGCACGTGGGCCTGGCGATCCACAACTACGGGATCCAGGAATACATGCAGCACTCGGATAAGACCAACGAGGTCTTCGAACAATCCATGACCTTCGTGGACGGCTACCTCCACCCGGGAGACAAGCCCGGCATCGGCGTCGAATTCAACGCCGAAGCCGCCGCCGCCTACCCCTACCAGCAGGCCTACCTGCCCTACAACCGCCTCGTCGACGGCACCGTCCATGACTGGTGAGCTGAGCACCGCCGGTCCCGCCCGCCACCACGTTGTGGTGATGGGCGTGACCAGTTGCGGCAAAAGCACCGTGGGCGCGGCCATCGCCGATCGCATCGGAGCGGATTTCCTCGACGGCGATTCGCTGCACCCGCAGTCGAACATCGACAAGATGGCCTCCGGTACCCCGCTGGACGACGACGACCGGGCACCGTGGCTGGCCGAAATCGGCAGGCGCTTCGCGGCGTCGGACTCTGCCCTGGTCATCGCGTGCAGCGCGCTCAAGCGTTCGTACCGCGACACCATCCGCAGCGGTGACTCGTCCGTGGTGTTCGTGCACCTGCACGGGACCCGGGAATTGCTGGGCAGCCGCATGGCCGCCCGGCCCGAGCACTTCATGCCGCTCTCGCTGCTGGATTCGCAGCTGGAAACCCTGGAGGAACTCCAAACCGACGAAGCGAGTGTAGTAGTGGATATCGCCACGCCAGTGAAGCAAATCGTTGACGACGCTGTTGCGGCCCTTGACGGGCTGCAGGGCGATGCCACCCGGTTCCTGGTGGACCTGAAGGCCGCGCCGTTCAACCTCGACGACGACGCCATCGCCTGGGTGGAGTCCACCATCGACTCCATGTCCCTCGAGGAGAAGATCGGGCAGCTGTTCATCAACCACAACAACGACTACTCCCCGGAATACCTCGACGGTGTCCTGGAGCAGTATCACGTGGGCGGCATGCGGTACCGGCCGGGGCCGTCGGCCGACGTGCAGGAACACATCCGCTACGCGCAGTCCAAGACACGGGTGCCGCTGCTGATCGCGTCGAACCCCGAAATGGGCGGCGCCGGCAGTTGCGACGACGGGACGTTCGTCTCGACCCACCTGCAGGCGGGCTCGCACCCGGACAAGGACATCGCCCGGCAGATGGGGCGCGTTGCCGGTGTGGAAACAGCCGCGCTGGGCTGCAACTGGGCCTTCGCGCCGATCGTGGACATCCACTACAACTGGCGCAACACCGTCATCTCCACCCGGGCCTTCGGCAACAGCCCGGAAATCGTCGTGGAACGGGCCAAGGAGTACTTCGACGGCATCAGCGAATCACCAACCGTCTGCGCCATGAAGCACTTCCCGGGTGACGGCCTGGACGAACGCGACCAGCACGTGGTCACGTCCTACAACACGTTCGGCTACGAGGAATGGTCCAAGACCTACGGGCATGTGTACCGGGAGATGATCGGCCACGGCGTGCAGTCCATCATGGTCGGCCACATCGGCGCGCCGGACCTGTCACGGCATTTCCGCCCCGGACTGGCGGCGGAGGACATCCTGCCCGCGACCCTGGCGCCGGAACTCCTCCAGGATCTGCTCCGCGGCGAGCTCGGCTTCAACGGGCTGATCCTCACCGACGCGTCCCAGATGATCGGCCTCACCCAGGCCATGAAGCGCAGCGAGCTCGTCCCGGCCACCATTGCGGCCGGTTGCGACATGTTCCTGTTCTTCCGGAACCCGGCCGAGGACTTCGGGTACATGCTGGACGGCTACAAAACCGGGGTCATCACGGAGGCGCGGCTGCATGACGCCCTGCGCCGGATCCTGGGCCTGAAGGCCTCGCTCGGACTGCACAAGGCCGCGCGGGAATCCCTCGTCCCGCCGGCCGAAGCGCTGCAGCTGATCGGGAGTCCGGCGCATTTGGCCATCGCCGCGGAAGTTGCGGACAAGACCGTCACCCTGGTCAAGGACACTGCGCAGAACCTGCCCATCACGCCGGCAACGCACAAACGGATCAGGCTGTACGGCATTTCCGGCGGCGCGGACTTCACCATGGCGGATCCGCTGGCGTACCTGGACACCGTCAGGGATGAGCTCGAAAAAGCCGGCTTTGAGGTCCATGTGTTTAAGACGGCCGAGCAACGCCAGTCCGCCGGCGAGACCGGGGTGAATTTCATGTCCGTCATCTCCGAGGAAGCCACAGCGGATTACGCCCAGAAGTACGATGCCGCGTTCGTGTTCGCCAACGTCAAGGGCTTCGCCCAGGAGGCGGCGATCCGGATCAAATGGTCAACGCCCATGGCGGCCGAGATTCCCTGGTATGCCACCGAAGTCCCCACCGTGTTTGTCTCGCTCAACCAGCCCAACCATCTCATTGACGTGCCGATGGTGAGGACGGCCATCCACGCCCACGCGGGCACGCCGGAGGCCATCCGGGCTGCGATCGAGAAGATCCAGGGCAAGTCGGAGTTCCAGGGCACGTTCAACGAGAACGTCTTCTGCGACTCCTTCGACACCCGGCTCTGACGCGGCGTTTCCTAACGGTCGCTGCGCAAATTATCCTGCGCTACGGGGATTCCCGTAGCGCAGGATAATTTGCGTGGCGCCAACCAGAATGCGCCGCGAAAACCCCTCCCGCACCACCCCGCGCAGGCGTAGCGTGGGGCCATGGAGAAGACCGGATGCGCGGTGGTGGGCGGTGGACCCGCGGGGATGATGCTGGGCTTGCTCCTGGCACGGGCCGGGGTACAGGTGACGGTGTTGGAGAAGCACGCGGACTTCCTGCGCGACTTCCGCGGCGACACCGTGCACCCGTCCACCATCCGGCTCATTGACGAACTCGGACTCGGCCAGGAGTTCCGTCGGCTGCCGCAGAGCCGCCTGAAGAACGTCGTTTTCCCGGTCCCGGGCGGGCCGTCCGTGACCATGGGCGACTTTGACGCCCTGCCGCCGCCGTACAACTACATCGCCATGATGCCGCAATGGGATTTCCTGAGCTTCCTCGCCGACGCCGCCGCCCAGGAACCGGGGTTTACGCTGCTCATGAGCCACACCGCCACGGGTCTGGTCCGCAACGGGGGCCGCGTCCGCGGAGTCCGCTTCAGGACTTCCGACGGCACGCAGGACGAGCTCCTGGCGGATCTGGTGGTTGCCACGGACGGCCGCCATTCCGTGCTGCGCACCGCGGCCGGGCTGGCGCCAAAGGAGTTCCCGGTGCCCTTCGACACCTGGTGGTTCCGGTTGCCCCGCTATCCCTCCGAAACGGGTGAGGTGGCCGGGCTTGTGCCGGCGTTTGGGCCCGGCGAGGCGCTGCTGGCCCTGTTCCGCAACGACTACTACCAAATGGGCTACCTCGCCGCCAAGGGCGCCGAGGCCCGGATCCGTGCGGAAGGCGTTGAAGGCTTCCGACGGCGGGTTGCCGCGCTCCGCCCGGATCTCGCGGACCGGGTGGACACCATCGAATCCCTCGAAGACCTTCACTGGCTGGACGTGCGCCTGAACCGGCTGCGCTCGTGGCACATCAACGGGCTGATGTTCATCGGGGACGCCGCGCATGCGATGTCCCCGGCTGGCGGCGTCGGAATCAACCTCGCCATCCAGGACGCGGCCGCCGCCGCCGAATACCTTGCCCCCGCCCTGCTGCGGGGCCGGGTAACCACGGCAGACCTGGAGAAAGTCCAACGACGGCGGCGGCTGCCCACCGTCATTGTGCAGACGGTCCAACGGATCATGCAACGCGCGATCTTCGTCCCGATCATGACCGGGAAGCGGACAAAATTTCCGGCCGCGGCACTCTTCTTCGCCCGGCACGTTCCGGCGTTCCGCAAGATCATTCCCCGCTTCATCGCCTTTGGTCCGCGGCCCGAGCACGCACCGGCCTTCGCACGGCGTGCCGGACCCCAGCCGCAGCCCTAGCCTCAGCCCCGCCTGGGCGTCCGGCGCTCCGTGCCGGTGCCCCGGCACAGTGGGGTCCGACATACAGGACTCCGGCTGGGAATCCGCGGCGGACCAGCCACTAAACTGGGAGCCATGACTGCCACCCGTGACTTCGCAGCCGACGCTGCCGCTGCCCGTGCCCGACTCCTGGAACTGATCAAGGAACTGGCCGTAGTCCGCGGCAAGGTCATCCTCTCCAGCGGTGCCGAAGCCGACTACTACATCGACCTGCGCCGCATCACCCTGCACCACGAGGCGTCCAAACTCGTCGGACAGGTCATGCTCTCGCTGATGGAGGACGCCGGGATCGATTTCGAGTGCGCCGGCGGCCTCACCATGGGGGCAGACCCGGTGGGCACCGCCGTCATGCATGCCGCCGTCGACGCCGGCCGCCCGGTGGACGCGTTCGTCGTCCGCAAGGCGCAGAAGTCCTACGGCATGGGCCGCCAGGTGGAAGGTCCCTCGGTCGAGGGCCGCAAGGTCCTGGTCCTGGAGGACACCTCAACCACCGGCGGGTCCGCGCTGACCGCCGTCGAAGGCGTCCGCAAGGCCGGCGGCAACGTGGTGGCCGTCGCCGTGATCGTGGACCGCGATACCGGAGCCAAGGAAAAGATCGAGGCCGAAGCCGGTGTTCCGTACCTCTTCGCCTTCGGCAAGGACGAACTGGGCCTCAGCTAGGGGTTCGGCAGCGAGGGCTTCCCCTTCGGCTGGTGCGGGTGGACGGGGTATGGGCCGTGACCTATCATTTGTCCCATACCCTTCCCTTATTTCCATCTGGAGAACACGCGCCATGCTCCCGTCCGAAAAGTCCCTGAACAACGGTGTGAATCGTGGCCCTGAAGGCCAGAGCGCCGACATCTCGGTGGGCACGGTCGACCAGATTCAGAACCTGATCCTGGACAGCGCGGATTTCGAAGTGTTCCTGAACGAACTCGCGCGTTTTTCCGCGCACCAGGTGGCGGGCTCCGGTGACGATGCGCTGTGCGGAATTACGCTGCTGCGGGACCGCAAGGCCGCCACCATCGGGTGGAGCAGTGACTCCGCCCGCGAAGTGGACGAAATCCAGTACTCATTGTCCCAGGGCCCGTGCCTGACCGCTGCCCAGGAGGAACGGGAAGTCTACGTCCCGGACCTCTTCGACGAGGACCGCTGGGGCCCCGACTACGCCGCCGCCGTCGCCTCCCACGGCCTGCGCTCGGTGCTGTCGGTGCCGTTCCACCTCCAGGGCGAAGCCCAGGCGGCGCTGAACCTCTACTCCGATGTCCCGCGCAAGTTCGACGGCGACGTCGCGGCCCGGGCCCGCGGCTACACCCGCGAAATCTCCCAGGCGCTGCGGCTGGCAGTCCGGTTCTCGCTGCACACTGACAGCGCCACCAACCTGCGCGCCACGCTTGAGTCCCGGACCGTGATCGACATGGCTATCGGGATCGTCATGGCGCAAAACCGCTGCGACCAGGAAACAGCGGTCCGGATCCTCACCGATGCCTCCAGCAACGGCAACGTCAAACTCCGCGACGTCGCCAAATCCCTGGTGCAGTCTGTGGGCGGAACGGCAACAAGGACGCACTACGAGGAGCCGGATCGGCGACAGGCAGGCTGAACCGGCAGCCGCCTATGACTTGTGTGCAACCAGAAGCGCGGATACCCTGAATGAGGTTGAGCCGTCGGCCATAGACATCCTTATTTGGAGTACCTATGGACCAGACCCTGCAAGCACACGTTAAACTCGATGTCGTCTCCGACGTCGTCCGGATTAGTGTCCGGGGGAGCCTCACGCAAGCCTCCCGACCCGCCCTGATGCAAATTATCCAGCGCGTTCGCCGCATGGGGATCATCTCGCACATCCGCGTCGACCTCGGCCTGGCCGCATTCGTGGAATCATCAGCGCTGGCCGGCCTGCGCAACGACCTCAACGCAATCGACGGCGCGACCTCCGGCTCGGAGATCGCCGGCATGCACCCCGCCGGCGGCGTCTCCCTGGAACTGACCGCGCACCGCGACGACTCCGCCGCATTGCCCGCACTGGACATGTCCGGAGAATTCGTGGCTTCGGTCGATCCCTCAGGTACCCGGAAGCTGACCCGGTTCTCCGACGACGAACTCTTCGCCGCGTCCGACTCCGTGTTCGGCCTCCTCGATGACCCCGCTGACATGGCCCGCTCGGAACTCCTGGCGACCTATGACGAGATCGGCATGGAAATCAGCCGTCGCGAGGTCGGCCGCGAGCCCGAACCCGCGTAGCCGCCAACGGCGCCAACGGCGCTCCCACACTGACCTTCGGCCCCGCCGTTTGATCCGGTTTCTCATCCCCGCCGAACCGTGGATACGGTAGAGATGTGCCGGCCGAGATGGATTCGAACCATCCGCGAGGCCCCGGTGCTGCCGAGGCCCGCATGCTCCGCCGCGCCGTCGAGCTTAAACGGGTTTCCCGGCGCACGTTCCTGATCGGCGCCGGGTCCGCCTCGCTGCTGGCGGCGGACATGCTTTTCACACAGCGCGTGCAGGCCGAGCGGCGTGCCACCCGGATCCTCGAAGTACCCGATGATGTCGCCGAACGGTATTTCCCCCACGCCAGCTGGTTCCTCTTCCCCGGCTACAAAACGAGCTGGGAAGAGACCCTGTGGATCCTGAACGCCCTGCGCGGATCCCTGAACAAGAGGGGCCAGCTCGCCGCCGTCGGATATTCCAACGAGGGCTTGGACATCGACGAGGTGGTCATAGCCGTGATCGAGCACGTCCGCGCCCATAATCTCACCACCCTCTACTTCTACGGCCATAGTTTCGGCGGCATGGTGGCAACCCAAGTGGCCGCCCGGCTGCGCGAACTGCACGGCGTCGAAGTGGCGTTCATCCTCCTCGACTCGAGCCCGGCGAGCCGGCACGACGTGCTGGACCAGAGCTGGTTCGAGGGCGTGGTGCTGCTCTACGAAAGCGGGTTCCGCTTCCCCACAGTGCTGCGCGGCGGCTATGAGCTCGGCGAGAGGATGCTGCACAAGAATGAGCGCAGTTGGGGCCAGGTGGTGGACCAGACCCTGGAACAGCTGTCCCCGATCGCGCCGTCCAGTGTGCTGATCCAGTCCGAATCGGCCTACATCTACCACTTTCAGGCCAGCCGTTTCGTCGGGAAGCTGGGCGAAACGAAGATGGCGTTCATCGGCAACCCGCGGGACAAGACGGTGGATTACGAGACCGCCCGGGATACCTGGTCACTGTCCTTCAAGGCCAACATGGTCTCGGATGACCTGCGCACTGACGGGGCGAGGCCGGAGCACGCGAGCCCTGGCTGGAGCCCGTTCATTTACCGGCCCATCATCGAAAAACTCCAGGACGACCTCTTCCCGCTGCCGGGCGGCGGCGGGAAGAAGACCGCGTTCTGAGATTTTGCTCAGATCTGGTTCTTGAGGTCCGCCACGGAATTCAGGATCTGGTTGGGCCGGAACGGATACGCGGCGATGTCGTCCCGGTGGGTGATGCCGCTGAGCACCAACACCGTGTGCAGGCCCGCCTCCATGCCGGCGATGATGTCGGTGTCCATGCGGTCGCCGATCATGGCCGTGGTTTCCGAGTGCGCATCGATCTGGTTCATCGCCGACCGGAACATCATCGGGTTGGGCTTGCCCACAATGTACGGCTCGCGGCCCGTGGCCTTGGTGATAAGGGCAGCGATGGCCCCGGTGGCAGGCATGGGGCCGTCCTTCGAGGGCCCGGTGGCGTCCGGGTTGGTGGCGATGAAACGCGCGCCGGCCAGGATCAGGCGGATGGCCATGGTGATGGCTTCAAACGAGTAGGTGCGGGTCTCGCCGAGCACCACGAAGTCGGGGTTCTGGTCGGTGAGGATGAAGCCGGCCTCGTGAAGCGCCGTCGTGAGTCCCGCTTCGCCGATCGTGTAGGCGCGGTTCCCCGATTCCGAGCCGCGGACCTGGTCCTTGAGGAACTGGGCGGTGGCCAGGGCCGAGGTCCAGATGTTCTCCTCCGGGATTTCCAGTCCGGAAGAACTCAGCCGGGCCGCGAGGTCCCGGGGCGTGAAGATCGAGTTATTGGTCAGCACGAGGAACCGCTTGGAGGTGTCCACCCAGCGCTGGATCAGCTCCGATGCGCCCGGGATGGGCTGGTTCTCGTGGACCAGCACACCGTCCATGTCCGTGAGCCAGCACTCGATTTCCTGGCCACTGCGGTACATCGAGGCATTTGAACGTCGCTCGCTTGAATCGGTACCCTGCTCTTCGCGCTGATCTGCCATGCTGTCCTCCGCCGTAAGTGTGCCGCTACCTGACTCCCAGTCTAATGTTGAGGCGTGACTGAACCCGAGATCCCCGGCGACGCCGGCGTAGAGCCTGTGCCAGAGCCGTCAGCGGACTCGGCGGAAGCGGAACCGAAAGCGGAGGTCGGCGTCGGACCCTGGGAAGGCGAATTTCCCCAGGGCGAGCACTGGGATCCTGACCTCCTGGCGGACGGCGACCGGCGCAACGTGGTGGACAAATACCGCTACTGGAAGCACGAGGCGATCGTGGCCGACCTGGACTCCAAGCGCCACAGTTTCCACATCGCAATCGAGAACTGGCAGCACGACCTCAACATCGGCACCGTGGTCCGGACCGCCAACGCGTTCCTCGCCAAGGAAGTCCACATCATCGGACGACGCCGGTGGAACCGCCGCGGGGCCATGGTCACCGACCGCTACCAGCACGTCCGCCACCACCCCACCGTTGAGGACTTCGTGGCCTGGGCGCAGGGGGAGGGGCTGGCGATCATCGGGATCGACATTTTCCCGGACTCCGTCCCGCTGGAGACCTACGAGCTGCCCAAGGACTGCGTGCTGGTCTTCGGCCAGGAGGGCCCGGGCCTGACCCCTGAGGTCCACGAAGCGGCGCTGGACACCTTGTCGATCGAGCAGTTCGGCTCCACCCGCTCCATCAACGCGGCCTCCGCCGCCGCGATCGCGATGCACGCCTGGATCCGCCGCCACGTGTTCGCCCAGATAGTTTCCTGAGGCACCTATAGTCAGATCGGCTTTTCCCCTTTAGGCTCTGGCGTGTGTGGGCGCAAAGGGCGCCCGCCTAGGGGAAGACATCTCATGAAGACGGTCTCAACTTCGCAATCCCGGCGCGCCACGCGCTATTTGGCGCTTGGAACATCGCTCGCCTTTGCCATCGGCCTGACCGCAACGGCCGCGGTCGCCGCCCCGCCGACACCGCCGCCGTCGAACAACTCTCCGGGTTCAGTGCCCCCATGGGCAGGCTCCCGCGCCAAGACCGGCACCCCTCTGAGCAATACAACGGTCGAGGGCGAAATCTACCTGAACCTGCCCGACGCCGGAGCGGCCAAGGCGTTCGCCACGGCAGTGTCCACTCCGGGAAATCCGCAATACCAGCACTACCTTTCGCCCTCTGACTGGATCGCCAAGTACGGGCCGGCCAAGGTTGACGTCGCCGGGCTCGTTGACTACCTCAAGGCGCACGGCATGGTAATCACTTCGGTCCCCGCGAGCGGCCTCTACGTGGTCTTCCGCGGCACCGTCTCCCAGATCAATGCCGCGTTCAGCACGATCGAGCAGACTTATTCCTTCCAGGGCCAGAGCCTGATCGGCCCGTCCACCGCCCCCTCCCTGCCCGCGAACCTCGCCGCCAAGGTCCAGGCGATCTCCATCGACCAGGGACGGCTGCTCACCCGCCCGTCGCTGGCAACCCCCGGCGGGTCCCCGGACGCGGCCCAGCCCTCCGGCAAATCCGTCGGCCCCGCGCCGGTTGATGCGCCGTGCTCGAACTACTGGGAGCAGAACAAGGTCACCGTTCCGGCGGCGTACGGCTCCACGAGCTTCGGCACCGCCATCTGCGGCTACACCCCGTCCCAGCTGCAAGGCGCCTACGGGGTGACGTCCCCGTCGACGGCCGGCGCGGGCCAGACTGTCGCGATCATCGACGCCTATGCATCGCCGAGCATCGAATCCGACGCGAACACGTACTCGCAGAAGAATGGCCTCCCGGCCCTCAAGCCCGGGCAGTACCAGCAAATCGTGCCGGATTCCCGGTTGTTTATGGACCAGGCCCTGTGCGGACAGCCCAGCGGCTGGCAGGGTGAGCAGACGCTCGATGTCGAGGCCGTACACGGACTCGCCCCGGCCGCGAATATCCTCTACGTCGGAGGGAACAACTGCGGCGCGGGCATCGACGTAGCGATGTCCACCATCCTGGACCAGAAGCTCAGCACCATTGTCAGCAACAGCTACGGCTATGTGGGCGAGGCGGTCTCCCCGAACGCGCTGTTGGGCATGCAGAACATTCACCTTCAGGCGGCGGGCGAAGGCGTCGGGCTCTACTTCTCCAGCGGCGACAACGGGGACGAGAAGGCGAGCCTGGGCTACGCGTCGCCGGACTTCCCGGCCAGCTCGCCGTTCGTCACGGCGGTCGGCGGAACCAGCCTGGCGGTCGGCAAGAACAACGACTACCTGTTCGAAACCGGCTGGGGAACCACCCGCAACCGGATCGTCCCGAATCCCGACGGCAGCCTCAGCTACGCCGGGGCCCAGCCCGGGGCGTTCCGCTTCGGCGCCGGCGGCGGAATTAGCGCGGTGTTCGCCCAGCCCGCCTACCAGCAGGGCACGGTCCCGTCCGCGCTGGCCAACGGCTACCGGGTCTCCCCGGACGTCGCCTCCCTTGCCGATCCCTACACCGGCTACCAGGTGGGGATCAGCCCGATCACGAACGACCACGTCCTCAAGACCGGCTCCTATGAGACGACGGGGTATGGCGGAACGTCGCTGGCCTGTCCGCTGACGGCGGCACAGATGGCGATCGCGCAGTCCGCGACCGGGAACACGGTCGGCTTCGCCAACCCGGCCATCTACGCTGCGGCGAAGACGGGCAACTCGGGAGCGCGGGACGTGGCGCCGCAGTCCAGCCCCCAGGCCATGGTCTTCTCCAGTTCGGTCTCTGGCGCCAGCTACCTGGTCGGCACCGACAGTGACACATCGCTGGCGACCGCGCCGGGCTATGACGACGTCACCGGCGTCGGCAGCATGACCGCCCGGTTCGCGATTAGCATCGCGGGACAGTAGCCGCACGAAGGCGCACGGCCAATGGCAGCGCCGTAACACGTCTGCCTACGTTTGTTGTCGGGTCCCGGGAACATTTCCGGGACCCGGCTTCACGTATTCGGCTCCGGGACGCACGTGGCTAGGATGTAGTTAGCCATGTAGCTACCACTGCTTTCGACGAGGAGTCAGCATGCCCATTGCAACCCCAGAGATCTACTCCGAGATGATCGACCGCGCAAAAACGGGCGGCTTCGCATTCCCGGCCGTCAACGTCACGTCCTCCCAGACCCTGAACGCCGCGCTGCGCGGCTTCGCCGAGGCCGAGTCCGACGGCATCGTCCAGGTCTCCACCGGCGGTGCGGCTTACTGGTCCGGCGCCTCCACTAAGGACATGGTTGCCGGCTCCCTCGGCTTTGCGGCCTTCGCCCGCGAGGTCGCCAAGAACTACGGCGTCAACATCGCCCTGCACACGGACCACTGCCCCAAGGACAAGCTGGACGGCTTCGTGCTCCCGCTGCTCGCCGCCTCCGAGGCCGAGGTCAAGGCCGGCCGCAACCCCCTCTTCAACTCGCACATGTGGGACGGCTCCGCCGAGACCCTGCAGGACAACCTGCGGATCGCCCGTGAACTGCTCGAGCGCACCGCGGCCGCCAAGATGATCCTCGAGGTCGAGATCGGCACCGTTGGCGGCGAGGAAGACGGCGTCGAGAACGCCATCAACGACAAGCTGTACACCACGGTCGAGGACGCCCTGGCCACCATCGACGCGCTCGGTTCCGGCGAAAACGGCCGCTACATCACGGCGCTGACCTTCGGCAACGTGCACGGCGTCTACAAGCCGGGCGGTGTGAAGCTCCGCCCGGAGATCCTCAAGGACATCCAGGAGCAGGTCGGCGCCAAGATCGGCAAGGCCAACCCGTTCGACCTCGTCTTCCACGGCGGCTCCGGCTCCTCGGACAAGGAAATCGCGGACGCCGTCTCCTACGGCGTCATCAAGATGAACATCGACACCGACACCCAGTACGCCTACACCCGCCCGGTGGTGGACCACATGCTCCGCAACTACGACGGCGTGCTGAAGGTCGACGGCGAGGTCGGCAACAAGAAGCTCTACGATCCCCGCGTCTGGGGCGCTTCGGCCGAGGCCGGCCTCGCCGCCCGCGTGGTCGAGGCCGCCCAGCAGCTGGGCTCCACCGGCAAGACCTTCTAGCCATGTCCGACGAGTTCCGCAAGAACCTGATGGGTCCCGAACCGACGCTCCTGCCTGCCGAGAGCGAGATCTACCAGCACCTCGCGCTCGGCCAGGAAGCCGTGGACCTCGTGGCGAAGCACCCCACTTCCTCGCTCCTGTGGGCCATCCTCGCCGAGGAGGCCTGGAACGAGGGCCGCACCATCGATTCCTACGCGTACTCGCGGGTCGGCTACCACCGCGGCCTGGATTCGCTGCGCCGCAACGGCTGGCGCGGCGTCGGGCCCATCCCGTGGGAGCACGAACCCAACCGTGGCTTCCTGCGCTCCCTCTACTCGCTTGGCCGTGCGTCCGCGGCGATCGGCGAGGCCGAGGAGCCGGAGCGGATCGAAAAGTTCCTCAAGGATTCCGATCCCGGCGCGAGAGCGGCCATCGAGTCCGAAGGCTGACCAAGGGTTAAACCAACGACGGCGGGCTCCCACCTTGAGGTGGGAG
>NZ_JBFUAF010000026.1:0-58565 GCF_056406415.1 Arthrobacter sp. P1_C12_2
ACGCCTACAACACCGAGCACCGCCATTCCGGGATCGGTTACTACACCCCGGAATCCGTTCACGAGGGCACCTGGCCCGAGTGCCGGGAACGACGCCAGAGGGCCCTGGACACCGCATGGGCAGCGAACCCCCACAGGCACCACCAGCGCCCCCGGGCACCCACCGTCCACACCGAAAGCTGGATCAACGACCCCAGGAAACGAACCCGCGAACTAGCGAATCCGTCTCAAAGAGGTTGACAGGTTCCGATACCAGCAGCGCCGGGCCTTTTGCGTGTCGCCGGCCCGGATCCGTAGCGAATTGCCGCGGGCGCTCAGCCGGGGACTGTTTGCCCGGTCCGGTATTCGGCGGCGGCATAGACGCCCAGGATGCGCACTTCGGTGGTGAAGAAGGCCAGCTCCTCAAGGGCCAGGCCGACAGGCGGGTCCTCGGGGTGTCCTTCGACGTCGGCCATGAACATGGTTGCAGCAAACTCGTTGCCCACCATGTAGCTCTCCAGCCTTGTCATGTTCACGCCATTCGTGGCAAACCCGCCCAGTGCCTTGAAGAGTGCGGAGGGGACGTTCCGGACTCGGAACAGGAAGCTGGTCACAGCCGCTCCCGGCAACGACTCCCGGGACGGCAGGTCCTTTTCCGGCGCCAGGACCACGAACCGGGTTGTGTTGGACGGGTCATCCTCCACCCGCGAAGCCAGCACCTCCAAGCCGTAGATCCGGGCAGCGAGCGGGGGAGCGAGGGACAGCTTGGCTGGATCGTTCCACTCCCGCACTTCACGGGCGGAACCCGCGGTATCCCCGGCAATAACAGGCTTCAGGCCAGCACTGCGGATCAATTTGCGGCACTGACCCAGGGCGTGGATGTGGCTGTGGACCTCGGTGGCCCCCTCGATGGTGCTGCCGGGGATGCCCATCAGGTCGAAATGGATCGGAAGGAAGTACTCGCCCACTATCTGCAGACGGGATTGGGGCAGCAGTATGTGGATGTCAGCCACCCGGCCGGCGATCGAGTTCTCAATAGGAATCATGGCCAGGGCGGCCTCGCCGCTGGATACCAGCTCCAAAGCGTCCTCGAAGCTGGCGCAGGGGACGCTTTCCAGCTCGGGAAACATCTGCGCGCAGGCAATATTGGAATTGGCGCCGGGCTCACCCTGGTACGCAATCTTCTGGACCATGGTCGGTATGGTGTCATGCCGGGAGCCCACGTACCCAACCGTGACGCGGCGGCAACCATGCGGCTCAGATATCCCTGAGCCGGCCGGCGCGCGGGGGCTCAGGTCCTGAGGTGCCGGGCGAAGTGGTCCTCGATCCGCTGCCAGGCTTCGGGGGCCGATTCCGGATCCGGGCCGATGCCCATGACCCGCATGAGCGGCCGCAGCACTCTCGGTCCGGTCTCCGCATCGTTGAGGAAGGCGTGCCCGGCGTGCGGGAATTCCTTCACGTCGTGGACCACGCCCAGGCCGTCGAGCACGGCCGCGAGTTTTGCCGCTTCGCCGGGCAGGGTGCGGTCCCGGCCGCCGAAGTTGGCCACGATCGGGCAGGCGCCCGCGAGGGCCTCCCCTGGGTCTTTCGGCCGCCGTCCGTAGTTGACGGCGGCGGCGTCGAAGCCGTCGTTGGCCAGCAGCAGGGCGAAGCCGCCGCCCATGCAGAAGCCGATCACGCCAATCTTGCCCGTGGTCCGGCCGGAGTCGCGCAGCCAGTCCCTGGCCGTGGCCAGATCGGTGAAAGCCCGGCCCTCGCCTGCGGCCAGCGCGCGCATGGTCGCCACGAGGCAGCGGCGCGCCCCGCCGTCGCTGTAAAGGTCAACGGCCAGCGTCAGGTATCCGGCCGCGGCCATCCGGTCGGCGTGGCGGACGGTGATGTCGTCCAGGCCGAAGGCTTCATGGACCATCAGTACCGCGGGAAAAGGCCCGTCGCCCTCCGGCGTCGCCAGGTAGCCGCGCAGCACGGGTGAACCGCCGGCGGCGGCGCTGGCCTGGCTCAGGTCAGTATTGCTCAGATCCCGGGTGGCGGACTCGCCGCGTCCTGCGTGTGTCCGTGCCATGCTGACCCCTCCGTTGGCTTGGGGTCATTCTTGCACGGGCACTAAAACACGGGCACACAAAAGCGGCACCGGACATCCCCCAAGGGAAAAATCCGGCGCCGCCAGCGTTTTAAGAACTAGTCCTTCTTGACAGCGTCCTTAACGTTTTCGCCGACCTTCTTCGCGTCGGCTACAACCTGGTCCTTCTGGCCCTCGGCGCGCAGCTGGTCGTTGCCAGTGGCGTTTCCGGCAGTTTCCTTGGCCTTGCCGCCGAGGTGCTCTGCTTCGTTCTGAATCTTGTCTCCGACACCCATGGTGTAGGCCACCTTTCGTTCCGGTTGAAAATACTGTCCGATCAGACTAACACAAAGCATGCTTACTAATTCAAGGGGTCTCACCGGATAATCCTTTGGAGCCTCGCCTGCGGCCGTGGCGGGGCGGTTCGCGAAAGGGTGAATTTTCCCCGGTCCGCGGGCTAGGCTCGAGGTCATGGACCACAAGACCACTCTCACGCAGCACATCAATGCTCCGGCGGACTCGGTCTGGGCGGTGGTGTCCGACATTCCCGGATCGGCCGCGACCCTGTCCGGCGTCGATTCGATCCAGATGCTCACCGACGGACCCTATGCCGTGGGCACCCGCTGGAAGGAAACCCGCACCATGATGGGGCGCTCGGAAACCGTGGAGATGTGGGTTTCCCAGTCCGAGGCGCCGTCGAGCGGCCGGGCCGGCAGCACCACCGTGAAGGCCCTCCAAGGCGGCGCCGACTACACCACCAGGTTCGCACTGGCGGAGCGCGGCGGCGGAACTGACCTCACGCTGACCTTTGGCGCCGAAGTTATCAAACCGACCCGGTTCAGCAGGATCATGCTCACCGTGTTCGGTCCGCTCGGGATGCGCATCACCCGCAAGGCGCTGGCAAAAGATTTGGCGGACATCGCCGCCAAGGCCGAGGCCCTGTAATGGTTCGGCGCACTGCGGCGGACAAAACCCCCAAAGTCACCGCCCCCCGCCTGGCCCCGGTCCGGCCCGGGGATCTGCGGGACGACCCTGCCCCGGATTTTCGGCGTGGTGAACGGTACGACGGCGTCCGGTACAGCCGCGCGTCGGCAGACGGTCTGGACCTTGGCGGTACGGACTTTGCCGAGTGCGAATTCACCGGGGTGTCCTTCAATGAGACGCAGCTGCGCGGCGCGACTTTTCGTGACTGCATCCTGGCCGAGGCTTACGCCCCGGTACTGATGGCGGCCCGGGCCAGCCTCCGGGATGTGGAGATCGGCAACCCCCGCTGGGGATCGGCGGAGCTCTATGAAAGTGGCTGGCAGTCCGTGCGGATCGACGGCGGCAAACTCGACTACGTGAACCTGCGCGGATCCAAGCTCACGGACGTGCAGATCAGTGACTGCATCATCAACGAGCTGGATCTGGGCTCCTGCACCGCCACGCGGGTCGCCTTGAAAAACTGCACGATCGGCACCCTGGATTTCACCGGAGCCAGGCTCAAGGACTTCGATCTCCGGGGCAGCGACTTCCGCACTGTCAGCGGCTTGGGCAGTCTGTCCGGCCTGGTAGTCGACGACCACCAGCTCACCCTGCTCGCTCCGTTGCTGGCGGCCCATCTGGGCGTCGTCGTCGCGTAATCCCGGGGCATCCGGTTGACCCCCTTGCCTCGCCGTGTAATCTTTATAGAACGAACGGTCGGTAAATTACTCTGCTGCCGGCCCCGCTTTCTTGGTGAAGGATGTTCTCATGGTCGAGGCTTTTCTTGTTGGCGGCGCCCGAACCCCGGTGGGCCGCTACGGCGGCGCCCTCTCCGCAGTCCGCCCCGATGACCTGGCCGCACTGGTGGTCCGCGAGGCTGTGGCCCGCGCCGGCGTCGATCCGGACACCATCGACGAGGTCATCCTCGGCAACGCCAACGGCGCCGGCGAAGAGAACCGCAACGTGGCCCGCATGGCCACCCTCCTCGCCGGGCTGCCCCTCCACATCTCCGGCATCACCGTGAACCGGCTCTGCGCCTCCGGGCTCAGCGCCATCATCATGGCCAGCCACATGATCAAATCCGGCGCCGCGGACATCGTGATCGCCGGCGGCGTCGAATCCATGAGCCGGGCCCCCTGGGTCCAGGAAAAACCCCGGACCGCCTTCGCCAAACCGGGCGAAATCTTCGATACCTCCATCGGCTGGCGTTTCGTCAACCCCCAGTTCACCAAGGGCGAGCTCTCCCGGGACGGCAAGATGACCTACTCCATGCCGGAGACGGCGGAAGAGGTGGGGCGGGTTGACGGCATCTCGCGGGAGGACGCCGACGCCTTCGCAGTCCGCTCCCACGAACGCGCCCTCGCCGCCATCGCCGCAGGCCGCTTCGCCGAGGAAATCGTCCCCGTGACCGTCAAGACCCGCAAGGGCGAGACCGTGGTGGACACCGATGAGGGCCCCCGCGCCGGCACCACCATGGACGTCCTCGCCGGGCTCCGGCCGGTAGTCAAGGGCGGCTCGATCGTCACCGCGGGCAACTCCTCCACCCTCAACGACGGCGCGTCCGCCATCATCGTGGCCTCGGAAGCCGCGATCCAGAAGCTTGGCCTCACGCCGCGCGCCCGCATCATCGACGGCGCCTCCGCCGGCTGCGAGCCCGAAATCATGGGCATCGGCCCGGTCCCGGCCACCCAGAAGGTGCTCGCCCGTTCCGGGCTCAGCGCCGGTGACCTCGGCGCCGTCGAACTGAACGAGGCGTTCGCGACCCAGTCCCTGGCCAGCATGCGCCGGCTCGGCCTGGACCCGGAGATCGTGAACCGCGACGGCGGCGCGATCTCCCTGGGCCACCCGCTCGGTTCATCCGGTTCCCGGATCGCGATCACGCTGCTGGGGCGGATGGAACGCGAAAACGCGAAGATCGGCCTCGCCACCATGTGCATCGGCGTCGGCCAGGGCACGGCCATGCTGCTGGAGCGCGTGTAGTGGCGGCCCCGGCATTGGCCCTCGACGCGGCTGGCTTCAGCACCCTCCTGGTCGAAGAGCGCGAGGACCGCGTGGTGGTGGTGCTCAACCGCCCCGAGGTCCGCAACGCGATCGACCAGCAGATGGTCGACGAACTCCACACCGTCTGCGCCCATCTCGAGCAGCACCCGAAAGTCCTCATCATCGCCGGCACCAAGGGGGTTTTCGCCTCCGGCGCCGACATCGGCCAGCTGCGCGAACGGCGCCGCGACGATGCGCTGCAGGGCATCAACTCCACYATTTTCGTCCGGATCGCCAAGCTGCCGATGCCCGTCATCGCAGCCCTGGACGGCTTCTGCCTCGGCGGCGGCGCCGAACTGGCCTACGCCGCCGACTTCCGGATCGGCACCCCGTCCGTCAGGATCGGCAATCCCGAAACCGGACTCGGCATCCTGGCCGCCGCCGGTGCCAGCTGGCGCCTCAAGGAACTCGTGGGGGAGCCCGTCGCCAAGGAGATGCTGCTCGCCGGTTCCGTGCTGCGCGCAGAACGTGCCCTCGCGGTCAATCTCATCACCGAAATCCATGAACCGTCCGGGCTGATGGCCGCGGCCCACAGCCTCGCCGACCGGATCGCCACACAGGACCCGCTCGCCGTCCGGATCACCAAATCAGTGTTCCACGCCCCGGCCGAGGCGCATCCCCTCATTGACCAGCTGGCACAGGGGATCCTCTTCGAATCCCAGGCCAAGTTCGACCGCATGCAGACTTTCTTGGATAAGAAATTGGATAAGAAATCCGAAAAAAAGTGCGCCAAAGACTCCGGGAAGCAGAAATAGACATGGGCAACTCCGTACTCCCCGCCAACCTTCCCGCAGCCGTCGGTGTCCTCGGTGGCGGCCGCATGGGCGCCGGCATCGCCCACGCCTTCCTGATCAACGGAGCCAACGTCGTGGTGGTCGAGCGTGACGAGGCGTCGGCCGAGGCCGCCCGGGAGCGGGTCGAGTCCGCCGCCGCCAAGAGCATTGAGCGCGGCGCCGTGGACGGCAACCTGGACGAGATCGTTTCCCGGCTCGCGGTCACGGTGGACTACGACGACTTCGCCGGCCGGCAGCTGGTGGTCGAGGCCGTTCCAGAGGACTGGGACCTGAAGGTCACCGCGCTGCGCGGCATCGAGGAACGGCTCGCCGACGGCGCCTACCTCGCGTCCAACACCTCGTCGCTGTCCGTCAACGGGCTGGCCCGTGAACTGAAGCGGCCGCAAAACTTCCTGGGCCTGCACTTCTTCAACCCGGTGCCGGCGTCGACGCTCATCGAGGTAGTCCTCGGCGAGCACACTTCCGACGGCCTGGCCCAGGCCGCCCGCGGCTGGGTCGAGGCGCTCGGCAAGACCGCCGTCGTGGTCAACGACGCGCCTGGCTTCGCCTCCTCCAGGCTGGGCGTCGCGATCGCACTCGAAGCGATGCGCATGGTGGAAGAGGGCGTGGCCACCGCCGAAGACATCGATAACGCCATGGTTCTGGGCTACAAGCACCCCACGGGCCCGCTGCGGACCACCGACATTGTGGGCCTGGACGTGCGCCTCGGCATCGCGGAGTACCTGCAGTCCACGCTGGGCGATCGTTTCGCCCCGCCGCAGATCCTCCGCGACAAGGTCGCCCGCGGCGAACTGGGACGCAAGTCCGGCAAGGGCTTCTTCGACTGGACCAAGTGACCAGCGTTCGTCCGTGCCCCTAGGATGGTGCGGTGACCTCCCTGGACCGCGCCCCGATCGCCCCCATCACCCTGACCGGAAAATACGTCGTCCTTGAGCCGCTGAGCCTGGACCACCACGACGGCCTCGTCGAGGCGGCCCGCGACGGCGAGCTGTGGCACCTCTGGTACACGAGTGTGCCTGCCCCACAAGACATGGCCGCCGAGATTGAGCGGCGCCTGGCCCTGCAGGACAGCGGCGACATGCTGCCCTTCACCACGCGGCTGCGCGACCCCGCCACGGGCGGGCCGGGCCGGGTGATCGGCATGACCACCTACATGAACATCGACGCCGCCACGCCCCGGGTGGAGATCGGCTCCACCTGGAACGCGGCCTCCGCACATAGCAGCGGCAGCAACCCGGACTCCAAGTTGCTGCTGCTGCGGCACGCCTTCGAGGCGCTGGGCTGCCCCGCCGTCGAGTTCCGGACGCATTGGCTCAACCACCAGTCCCGCGACGCGATCGCGCGGCTGGGTGCAAAGCAGGACGGCGTGCTCCGCAGCCATACGCGCAACGCTGACGGGGCGTTGCGGGATACCGTCGTGTTTTCCATCCTGGAACACGAGTGGCCAATGGTCCGCAACGCCCTGGAGTCCAGGCTGGCCAAGCGGCGCTAGGATGCCGAGTAGGCCTTGGCCTCGTTAAGCGATGCGAAGTACGCCTCGTAGCCCTGGACGTTCGGGTGGAAGTTTTCGGGACTGGCCAGGGCCGAACGGTTGAGGTTGATCCACGGGGCCGCAGAATTGACGCCGTGACCGGCGAAAGCGGCCCGGACATCGACATACTCCGCTCCGGTGGCCCGGGCAGCGGCGGCGATGGAGCCGTTCAGTCCGTCAGCCAGGTGCGTGGCCCTGTAGATGAAACGTGACATCGGATCACTCTTACCGGGGGCGACCGGGTCGTAGAGGTAGGGGTAGCCCGTCACTACAACCTTGGCATTGGGTGCGGCAGCCTTCACGCGCTGGATCATCGCGGTCACGTCACCGGCCAGTTTATGACTGGAGATCTCGCCCTCCGCGTAGGCGCTGGCGGCTTCGCACAGCGGATTCGCGGCGGGATTGACCATGGCAGCGCCACAGGAGGCGAGGATTTCGCTAAACCGGAGGTTGTTGCCGCCAGCAGTGATGGTGACGAGCTCAGTGCGCTTGTTCAGCCGCTTCAGCTGGGTGGTTGCGACGTCCTGGGTCGTCTTGCCGCTGCAGGCCGCGTTGGCGACCAGCTTGATGGTTTTCGTGTGGGCAGCGAGCTCGGAATAACTGTTCCCGCTGCGGTAGCAATCATCCAGGTACGGGCCCGCCCCGAGCCCGGCGGCGTAGGAGTCTCCCAGCGCGACGTACGTGGTCCGGTCCACCGCCTGCGCCGGCACCGCCGCCAAACCGGCCGCCATTGCCAGGGTGGCGAGCCCGGCCGCCAGAGCCGTTCGCCGGCGTCGAAGTTTCAGACTTCCCATAGTGTTCTCCTCAGTGGCCCGCTGGTTTCAGCGCGCGTGCAGTGAAAACGTGTCGTGAAAAGGTGTCAGTCCCGGCGGCAGGCGAACTGAACAGGAGCCCGGCGGCCACCGGGGTCACCGCCGCCCTTTGCGGAAGCGTGAACCCCCACACCCTGCCATGGTCCCATTGTGTATAACGTTTGTGAATCCTGCCGTGGATCGCGCCGGCGCGTGTGCTTAGCTTTCTGGATGATGATTCCTGCAGCGCCCCTGGGCCAAGCCAAGGGGCAGACGGTGCCCGGAACGATGGAGTGGGATGGGGCCGTCAACGCGTGGCACGTGGCCGGGGACGTGTTCCGCATGGGACGCCGGGAATGGCTCACCGAAGCCGGCTGGCGGCAGGCGTACCACCGGGGCATCCGCACCGTCATCGACCTCCGCAACGAAGCCGAAATCCGGCGCCGGGAGACCGACCCGCCGGTGCGGGCGGCGGCCCTGGCCGGCTTCGACGTCGTGCTGGCCCCTACCGAAGACCCGGAAAACCGCGAATTCCGCGAGCTCTGTGTACCCTACCTGAACGACCCTGCCTGCTATGCCGACAACGCCAGGCTGTTCCCGCACCTGCTGGCCCGCGTCTTCAAGACAGTGGCAGCCGCCGAGGGCGGCGTGGTCATCCATTGCTCCGCCGGGCGGGACCGGAGCGGCATGATCGCCGCCATGCTCCAGGACCTCGCCGGCGACAGCGACGAGGCCATTGTGCGCGGCTACCAGCGCTCCATGCGGGGCATCAACGAGCACCTCCGGCATGTCCCGCATCCCCACGAGCGCTTCCTGCCCGAGAACGTCCTGCTGCCCCTGCTGGAATCCCGGGGCAAGAGCCTGCTGGAATTCCTCCGGTCCCTGAACACCGCGGACTACCTGGGCCGGCACGGCGTGACGAGCGCGGAACTTGCGGCCATCCTGGCAAAGCTCGGCAGATAGGGTCGCCCGCAGGCGTGTCAATCGACTCCAGAGGAGCAGTGCCGCTGACGCCATCCAAGGCACCCAGCTGACCGGCCGGAAATAGACGCCGGCGGGGCCCCCGACCCGGCAAGGGCCCCCCGACGCCTCAAGGTTTGGGCAGGAATTTCGCAGGGTACAGCCGATAGTTTCTGGATGCACACCGTGGGACGCCCACGGAAGAGTTAGGTCTCCGTGATGTGGGGATCTCCCTATTGAGCAAGGGGAAACCATCGTGTCAATCAGAACACTTCGTCCCGGCCGCACACCGCAAACCGTCCATAACAACCGCGAACATCCGCCCGGCAGACTGCGCTGGCTGGCGTCCGTCACCGCGGGTACGCTGCTGGCTGCCGCGATGGCCCCGCTGGCGGTGCTGCCGGCTCAGGCCGCTGTGGCTGGCGTCAGCCCGGTAGACCCGCAGAACGGCTTCCCGACGTGGTACTCGGATGGCACTGTCAAACTGCAGCTGTGCTACATGGCTGGATCCGGCTGCCTGTCCGAGCCGCCGAACCCCGGCGCCCCGGCGGCGTATCCGGATAACTTTCCCGAGGAGGCGTTCTGGTTTCAAGCTGCCGCGGAGGGAGGCACGCTCCTTTACGAAGCGGCCCTTGAGGCGGCGCACGTGAACGGAGCGGTCACGCCGGGGGAGCAAATGGGATTCGCCCGGCTGCGCTTCGTCATGGACGGCCTCGTGCCAGGAGCCACGTACACGTTCCGGCATCCCTACGGAGTTAATTCCCTCACAGCCGATCCGCCGGGCGGGAAGCGGCCGGGCGTAATCAAGCAGACTATCGACGCCGGCCTCTGCACCCCTTCACCCCGCAATCCCTGCGACTGGGCGAGTGTCGGGGAAGCGTTCCTCGGGGACTACCAGGCCGGAACTACCGCCACTTTCCTTCGGCAGATCGGGGCTCCGGCGGGAACGATTGGTGACATCAACACCGCGCGCCCGGTCACCGGTGCTCCGTCCGGCCTCAACGCAGTGATCGTGGAAGGACCCAATGCGGGAGGCCCCGGCGTCAACACGTTGCGGATCGACAATTTCACCGTGCAAGGCCTGATCTACGACGGACCGGACGCTGCCCCCTCCACCCCTGATTTGGCAGCCGCCAGCGACAGCGGACGGTCCAACTCGGACAACACCACCAACAACACGACGCCCACCTTCACCGGCACCGTCCCGGGGGTCGGTGCTTCGGAAGCGCCGGTCGAGATCGTCCTGGACGGCGGCGCGACTCCCGCCGCAACAACCACCACGGTCAACGGCGCCTACTCGGTGCCTCTGGACGCCGCACTGGCGCCAGGACCACATCGCGTCCAGGCGCGGACGCTCAACCCGGCCTACACCGTTGACCCTGAGACGGGACTTCCCACCGATCCGGCCATACCGCAGTACCTGACATCCGGCACTCTCTCCTTTACCGTCGATACGACGGCGCCAACGACGTCCATCATTGCCCCGTTCCCGTCCAACCCGTCTGCGGACACCACTCCGACCGTGACGTATCGGAGCGATGATCCGGCGGCCTCGCATGAGTGCCAGTTGCTGCCCAGCAACAGCGCGTGGGATCCCACCTGCGTGTCACCCAAGTCCTATGACGCACAACTCAACGGCGACTACACGTTCAACGTGCGGGCAACCGACGCCGCAGGCAACGTCGGGGCGCCGGCAACGTTCTCCTGGCGAATCGGAGAGCCGGACACTGTGGCGCCGACCCTGACCGGGCAGTCCCCGGCGCCGAACGCGACGGGAGTCCCGGCGCTGAACACCGTGACTGCCACGTTCTCCGAGGCCGTCAGCGGCGTGAACAGTACGTCCTTCGTCCTGTTGGACGCCAACGGCGCCGTCGTTCCGGCCGCGGTGACGTATGACACCGCTGCCCGAAGGGCAACCCTCGATCCGACGGATCCGCTGGCAAGCAGCACCAGGTACACGGTGTCGCTGAAGAACACCATCACCGATCCCGCGGGCAACGCATACGCCGGCGCCACCTGGGCCTTCAACACGGCGGATACCGTCGTTCCGACGGTGACGACGCGGACACCCGCGGCGGGTGCAACGGCCGTCGCCACAGGCACGAATATCACGGCCACGTTCAGCGAGGCCGTCCAAGCCGTGAGCGGAACGACGTTCACGCTGCGGAACGCGGCCGGAACGGCAGTTGCCGCGACGGTTGCCTACAACGCCACCACCCGGGTCGCCACGCTGGACCCGGCCGCCGACCTGGCCGCGGGAGCCACCTACACTGCCGCGCTGAGCGGCGGCGGCGCCGGCATCCGCGATGCCGCGGACAATCCGCTGGACAACATCAGCTGGACGTTCACTACGGCCGCCGATACAGCGGTGCCAACGCTCTCGACCCGGACCCCAGCAGTGGGGGCGACGGGCGTGGCCGCGGGCACGAATGTCACGGCCACGTTCAGTGAAGCCGTCCAGGCTGTGAGCGGAACGACGTTCACGCTGCGGACGGGAACGGCCACCGGAACCGGAACCGCGGCCGCTGGTGCGGTCACCTACAATCCGCTCACCCGGGTAGCGACGCTGGACCCGACGGCCGACCTGGCCGCGGGAACCACCTACACGGCCACCCTCACCGGCGGCGCGGCCGCCATCAGGGACGTGGCCAACAACCCCCTGGCTACCACCAGCTGGACGTTCACGACCGCGGCACCGGCCGACACAGCGGTACCCACGGTGTCCGCCCGCAGTGCAGTGCCGAACGCCACGGCAGTCAGCCAGGCGGCCGACGTCACGGCGACGTTCAATGAGGCCGTGACCGGGGTCAGCGGCACGACGTTCACGCTGCGGAACGCGGCTGGAACGGCTGTGGCCGGGACGGTGACCTACAACGTCCTGACGCGGATCGCTACCTTGAACCCGACGGCGAACCTCGTCGCGGACACCCGCTACACCGCCACCCTGACCGGCGGCGCGACAGCCATCAGGGACGCGGCAAACAACGCACTGGCCACGACCAGTTGGTCCTTCACCACCGGCCCGGCCCCGACGGTGGCGGCCCGCAGCGCTGCTGCGAACGCCACCGGAGTGAATGCCGCGGCGGATGTCACCGCGACGTTCAGTGAGGCCGTGACCGGAGTCAGCGGCACGACGTTCACGCTGCGGAACGCGGCCGGAACGGCAGTTGCGGGAACCGTTGCCTACAACGCCACGACGCGGGTCGCTACGTTGAACCCGACGGCGAACCTCGTCGCGGATACCCGCTACACCGCCACTTTGACCGGCGGCGCAGCCGCCGTCAGGGACGCGGGCGGCAACCCGCTGGCCACGACCACCTGGACCTTCACGGTGGGTACGGCCCCGACGGTGACGGCCCGCAGTGCTGCTGTGAACGCCACCGGGGTAAGCCAGACGGCGGATGTCACGGCTACGTTCAGCGAGGCCGTCACCGGTGTCAGCGGCACGACATTCACGCTGCGGAACGCGGCCGGAACGGCAGTTGCCGCGACGGTTGCCTACAACGCCACGACGCGGGTCGCTACGTTGAACCCGACGGCGAGCCTCGTCGCGGATACCCGCTACACCGCCACTTTGACCGGCGGCGCAGCCGCCATCAGGGACGCGGGCGGCAATACGCTGGCCACGACCACCTGGACCTTCACGACCGGTCCGGCACCGTCCGTAACGGCACGCAACATTGTTCCGAACGCTACGGCTGTCAGCCGGACGGCCAACGTCACGGCAACCTTCAGTGAAGCGGTCACCGGCACCAGCACCACGACCGTCACGCTGAGGAACGCCACGACCAACGCCTTGATCCCGGCTGTCGTGTCCTACAACACCCTCACTCGGGTGGTGACCCTTAACCCGAGCGCGACGCTGGCGGCCAACACCCGGTTTACCGCCGGGCTGACCACCGGCATCGCCGACGCCGGGGGCAACCCCATCCCGGCTACGACCTGGAGCTTCACCACCGGCCCCTGAAATAGCAAGAACGGGACGCTCTGTCTGCCGCCCCCGGATGGTCTTTACCGGCCATTCGGGGGCCGCTGGCGTGTAGTGGCCGACGCGAGGGGCGGGCCACAATGGCATAACGGACCGGTAGCTGACTGCCATTCTGGCCACTTTGGGACGCTAGAGTAACCGGGTGAAGAGTCCGAAGTATCAGCTGACAGTGCGCGCGGTGGCGGCTGCCGCCATCGCGCTTGCGGGATCGTTCTACTCCGGTCCGGCCTTGGCCGACGCCGGGGGAACGGAACCCGCGCCGACAGCCTCGCCGTCGGCCGCGTCGGCCGCGTCGGCAACCGCCAGCCCAGTGGCGCCGGTTGATACGACGGTGGCGTCGGTTGATACGACGACGACGGCGGCTGGGGAGACGGCAGCCGCTCCTATCAGCGATGCCGGCCTCGCCGAAGCAGTGCGGCGGGACCTCGGCATGACCCTTGCGGAATTCGACGCGGCCGGTGCGCTGGCCCGCCGTGCCGCCGACGCCGCGCCCTCCCTGAGGAGGCTCCCGGGCTATGTGGGGATCAGCCTCGCCGGCGGCAAAATCGCGGTTGAAGGCAGCGGCCCCGAGCTCCGGGCCCGCGTGGCCGAACTGAACCAGTCCGGGCCGGCCGACTTCGTGCTTGCCGCCCCTCCGGCCGCCGCCGTTGTCCCCTCGGCCGCGGAGCTGCTGGCCTCCAGCACCCAGCAACTGTTCGAGGCTTACGTCCGCGAGGTCGGGGCCGCCGGGCTGCAGGCCGTCACCTACACCAACGGCCACTTCGTCATCCGCACCGGCGGCACCAACACGGCGCAGTCCGTTCCGGCCGCCGACGCCGTTCCCGCCTCCGGCTTGGATGTGCAGCCGGCGAGAGCGCCGGGCACGAAGCCGAAGATGTCCGCGGCGGACTTCGTGGCCCGCTACGCCAACGTGGCGCTGGAACAAGGATCGCGGATCACCACGGAAGAGGACCTCTTTGGCGGCCAGGGCTACATCATTGACAGCCGCACGCTGTGTTCGGCCGGGTTCGGCGCCTTTAGCCCTGCGGGCGAGCCTCTGATCCTGACCGCCGGGCACTGCGCCGCTGACGGAACCGCGAAAAAGGCGCAGATTGAAGATCCCACGGGTGCGCCGGCGGCCGGGGGCGCAGGTTCGGGAGCGGCCACCGGGATCCTGGGCACATTCGGGTTCAGCCAGTTCGGCGGCCCGGACAATTCCAAGGTTGCGCCGGACGGCACCAACGTCGGCACGGACATCACCGTCCTCCAGGGTATCCGGAGCGGCCTGGACCTCCAGGCCGCCGTCACCCGGTGGGACAATCCCGCCGATCCGGGGCCGACGTCCGTGAAGATTGTGGGAACCGTTGCCCCCTTCCAAGGCCAGCCCGTGTGCCGGTCCGGCCGGACCACCGGGTGGAGGTGCGGCACAGTGGACTCGGTCGGCATCTGGGCCATCCCTGGGCCAAATTCACTGCCGCCGGATTATGACAACGATCTTCGGTCGGTCCGGGGCTTCGACTCGACGTCGGTCACGTCAGACGGCGGGGACTCCGGCGGTCCATGGATCAGCGGGAACTTCGCTGTTGGGCTGCACACAGGGGCGGAAAGTACCGACGAGGGCGTCCAGACGCGGGCCATCGCGACCAGCCTCGAGGACGCCCTCGGCCGGATACCCGGCGGCGTCCAGCTGCAACTGTTCCTGACCAAGCCAACGCTCGCGGCTGCCGCCAGCGGAACCGTCACAGCCGGTGAGCCGATCACCGGGCACGTCAGCGCCGGTCCGGCGTCCGTTGTGGCTCCGAATTCCAAGGTCCGCATCACCGTTGGGGCGCAAAAACTCGAAGTGCCGGTGGATGCTGCTGGGAACTGGACTTTCCGAGCTCCGCTACCGAGTGGGCAGATGGCCTTCTCCGCGGAAACCGTGAACGGCTTCAGCCATTCTGGACCAGCGTCCTTTACGGCCACCGTCGCACCAGCCCCACTTCCGGCACCCGGAATGACGACGCCGACGGGTACCGCTCTTCCGGCACTGCACAGCATCGCAGGCACCGGCATGCCCGGCGCGACCGTTATGCTCTCGGGCGATGTCGCCGGTTCGGGGACCGTCGGTCTGGACGGCCGCTGGAGCATCAAAGTGGCCGATCAGCCGGTCTTCGGGAAGGTCTCGGTCACGGCGGTGCTCACGACTCCCGGAGAGGCGGACAGCCCCTCCGCGACCAGCACTTATACCGTCATTCCGCCGGTGCCGGCGGTGTCGAGCATCCGTGCGGGCAAGCACCTGCGCCTGGACGCCCTGCCCACGGACATCTCCGGCACCGCCGTTGACGGTGCCGACGTGCGAGTGGCCGTGGACGGGGTGGCCGTTGACTCCGTGCAGGCCGGTTCCGGAGCCATAGCTGAGCGGGCCGCACTTGAGCCCCGGAACCCGGAGTACCTGGCCGGCAGCGCCCGCTGGAGTGTCCCGTTCCCCGCGGACCTGGCCACCGGAGCGCACACCTTGACGGTGACCCAAGCCATTGACGGTGTCGCATCGCTGCCGGCAACCGTGGCATTCACCGTCGACGCCGCGCCCGTTTCCGCGGGCACCCCGGACGGGGCGCCGGGATCCGGGCAGCCGGCAACGCCCGGCCAGCCGGCAGTCCCGCAGCAGCCGGTCAACCCCGCCGGAGCCCCCGCCGGACCGGCCAGCCCGGCGCAGGTTCCCTCCCCGCCGTCGGACGCGTCCGTCATTGTGGGCGGGACAGCGCCTGGCGGCACATCAACAGGCAACACGCCGGGCGGCGGCACTGCAGGCCAGCTGGCGAGCACGGGCGCCGGTGGGCTCCTGCCCGTCGCCGGTCTCGGCGCCGGAGCCCTGCTGGTTGGCGCGGCGTTCGTGGCGTTCGGCCGGCGCCGGGCGGTTCGTTAGCCGGCGGACCCCAGACCCGGACGCGCCGGAACCTCTCGGGGACGCCGTACGGTTACAGCGACCCCGCAGGTTTTGGGCGAATCAGGGGGTTCGGGACAGAACAGCGAGCCGCGGTTACTGGAAGTCAGCCAGCCAGAGATCCGGGCCGAATACCTCGTATTGAATGTCCTTGGCAGGTACGCCACCAGCAATCAAGGCGCTGCGAACCGACTTCAGGAACGGCAGGGGACCGCAGAGGTAGTACTCGGCGTCGTCCGGGAGTTCCACGTCGCTGACATCCATGAAACCGGTGAACGCGGATCCGGACGCCCCGCCGGACTCGGCGGGAGTCAGGAACCACGTCTTCAAGGTCCCGTCCGCCAGTTTCGCGAGATCCTCCGTGACCTGCGCGCGGAGCGGGAAGGATGCCTCGCTGTCATCGGCATGCAGGAGTATCACCTGGCGTTGGGAACCGGACTGCACGAGGTGGGAGAGCATCCCGGCCATGGGCGTGATGCCGATTCCGGCGCTGGCCATGACCAGGGGCCGGTCCGTGTACTCCAGCACCACGTCGCCGAACGGTACTGAGAGCACCACCTCGTCGCCCACCTGGATGTCGTTGTGGAGCAGCGTGGACATCTCGCCGTCGGGCGTCGGAAGTCCACGGACCCTCTTGACGGCGAACTGCCGGTGCTGCCCGTCGTCGGCCTTGGTCAGGCTGTATTGCCGCGGCTGCTGCACGCCGTCAGGCATGGTCATCTTGATGGTCACGTACTGCCCCGGAAGGGAAGGCTTGACGTCGCGCTCGTCGGTACGCTCGACGACGAACGACACAACGTCGTCTGTCTCCTGGATCCGCTGCACCACCCGCCATGTCCGCCAGATGGTTTCCGGGGAGAGGTGCACGGCGTTGTACAGCCCGCGCTCCTTGTTGATGAGCAGGTTCGCCAGCAGCCAGTAGACCTCGTCCCAGGCGGCCGCGACCTCGGGGGTGACGGCATCCCCCAGGACATCCACGATCGCCCACATGAGGTGGTCGTGGACAACCTGGTACTGGTCCGGGCTCAGTCCCAGCGAGACGTGTTTGTGGGCCACCCGGGAGAGCAGATGGTCCGGCACCTGATCCGGTTTCTCCACGAGCATGGTGGCGAACGCCGCGATGGATCCGGCGAGTGCCTGCTGCTGGCGGCCGTCCGCCTGGTTTCCCCTGTTGAACAGGCCGTCCAGGAGGTCTGGCCGTGCCTCGAACATATGTTTGTAGAAGCGCTTGGCGATTTCCTCGACATTTTCGCCGACTACGGGAAGCGTTGCCTTGACGACAGGAAGCGAGGTGTCTGAGAGCATGGTGGATCCCTTCCGGTGCGACCGGTGATACCCGACGGTGCCGGGCGACTCAGCCCTTCCACGCTAACAGCCGGGGCCATGGGTCTTCCGGGTCGATCGGCCCTACATCACCGGGGGACACCGGGTGTAGGCGGCCTCCCGAGGGCTCGCCGCGGAACCGCGAACCCTCGGGAGGCGGGGGTACTCAGGCCTTGCGGGGCAGCAGCAGATTGGTGATCCGCAGGGTGCAGAGCCGCTGGCCCGCCTCGTTGGTGATTAGCACCTCGTGGGTGGTCAGCGTGCCACCCAGATGGATCGGGGTTGCCGTGATCGTGATCAGCCCCTCCCGGGCCGATTTGTGGTGCGTGGCCGAGACGTCGACGCCCACCGCCGTCTTGCCCAGGGTGCTGGCGTGGATAACGGCGGCCCAGGACCCCACGGCCTCGCCAACGGCCAGTGAGGCGCCGCCGTGCAGGAGCCCGAACGACTGCCGGTTGCCCTCCACCGGCATGGTCGCCACCACGCGGTCCACGGACTCCTCGACGATCTTCACGCCCATCTTCTCGTCGAGTTCCCCGAGGGTGATCTTCCACAACTCGGTGCTGCCGGTCTCGGGCGTCATAGCGTCTCCTTTGTTGCCGGCCGGCCGTGGGCCCGGACGGTCGGTGCCGCCGCGGCTAGTGTGCGGCAGGCCTCATTCATGTACTCTAGATCATATTACCGAACGGACGGTCAGTAATGTTCCGGCCGTGTTGATCTTGCTCCCCCGTTGGAAGGACCCGTCAACGATGACCACCACAGCCGCACCCACAGTAGACACTGTCGAGATCGTTCCCAGTTTCATCCGAGGTTCCTGGTGGACTCCCGACGCCGCCTCCGCCGCCGGCGCAGCGCCGGTACTGGACGCCAGCACCGGCGAGCTCCTGGCCAAGGTGAGCACCGAGGGACTCGACCTCGCCGCCGTCGTGGACTACGGCCGCACCACGGGCCAGGCGGAACTTGGCACGCTGACCTTCCACCAGCGCGCGCTCAAGCTCAAGGAGCTGGCGCAGTACCTCAACGGCCGCCGCGAGGAGTTCTATGCGCTCTCGGCGCAGACCGGCGCCACCAAGATCGATTCGATGATCGACATCGACGGCGGCATCGGCGTGCTGTTCACCTTCGGGTCCAAGGGCCGCCGGGAACTGCCCAACTCCCAGGTGGTGGTGGATGGCCCCATGGAGGTGCTGTCCCGCGACGGCTCGTTCGCCGGCGAGCACATCTACACCCGCATCCCCGGCGTCGCCGTGCAGATCAACGCCTTCAACTTCCCGGTCTGGGGCATGCTGGAGAAGCTTGCCCCGGCCTTCCTTGCCGGCGTCCCCACTATCGTCAAGCCGGCCACCCCCACGGGGTACGTCGCCGCGGCCGTGGTCGAGGCGATCGACGAATCCGGCATCCTGCCCACCGGCTCGCTGCAGCTGATTTCCGGCTCCGTCCGCACGCTGCTGGACCACCTGGACTACCGCGATCTCGTGGCCTTCACCGGCTCCGCGTCGACCGCCAACACGCTCAAGTCACACCCCAACGTGGTCAAGGGCGGCGTCCGCTTCACCTCCGAGACGGACTCGCTCAATGCCGCGATCCTGGGCCCGGATGCCGTCAAGGGCACGCCGGAATTCGACGCCTTCATCAAGTCCCTCGTGACCGAGATGACCGCCAAGGCCGGCCAGAAATGCACCTCGATCCGCCGCGCGATCGTGCCGCAGGAACTCGTCGCGGACGTCACCGCCGCCGTGGGGGACCGCATCCGCGAACGCGTCGTGCTCGGTGACCCCCGCGCCGAAGGCGTCACCATGGGCGCCCTGGCCTCCCTCGAGCAGCTCGCCGACGTGCGCGCCGCCGTCCAGTCCATGCTCGACGCCGGCGGGGAGCTTGCCTACGGCACGCTCGATGCGCCGAAGGTCACCAGCGCGGACGGAAGCATCGGCGTCGTCGACGGCGGCGCCTTCATGTCTCCGGTCCTGCTGAGCTGGGCCAACCCGGAGGCCGAGGAGGTCCACTCGCTCGAGGCCTTCGGCCCGGTGTCCTCGGTGATCGGCTACACGGACCTGGCCGACGCCGTCCGCCTCGCCGCCCGCGGCGGCGGCTCGCTGGTCGCCACGGTCTGCACGAACGATCCCGCCGTGGCGCAGCAGTTGGTCACCGGCATCGCTGCCCACCATGGCCGCGTGCTCATGCTCAACCGCGAGGACGCCCGCAGCTCTACCGGCCACGGCTCCCCGGTCCCGCACCTGGTCCATGGCGGTCCCGGCCGCGCCGGCGGCGGCGAAGAACTCGGCGGAATCCGCTCGGTGATGCACCACATGCAGCGCACCGCCATCCAGGGCTCGCCCAACATGCTCACCGCCGTCACCGGGCTCTGGCACACCGGCGCGGACCGCAACTTCACCCTCGAGACCGAGGGCCAGCACCCGTTCCGGAAATCCCTGGCCACGCTGCACATCGGCGACGCCATCCGCTCGGAGTTGCGTGAGATCTCGCTGGAGGAAATCACCAAGTTCGCCAACTCCACCGGCGACACCTTCTACGCCCACACCAACCAAGAAGCCGCCGCGGCCAACCCCTTCTTCCCGGGCATCGTGGCGCACGGCTACCTCCTGCTCAGCTGGGCCGCCGGCCTGTTCGTGGAGCCCGCGCCGGGCCCGGTCCTGGCCAACTACGGCCTGGAGAACCTGCGGTTCATCACCCCGGTAGCGGCGGGCGACTCCATCCGGGTGACCCTGACGGCCAAGAAGATCACCCCGCGCGAGACCGACGAATACGGCGAGGTGGCCTGGGACGCCGTCCTGACCAACCAGAACGACGAAATCGTGGCGACCTACGACGTCCTGACCCTCGTCGAGAAGTAGCACTCCTCCCGACGCTCCCTCACGTTGCTCTATCACTCGTGGCTGCCAAAAGGTCGAAATGGCAGCCACAAGTGATAGCGCAACCAGAGGGGGGCATCCCGTGGAGCGTCGCCTGTCCGGGGCGCAATTGGCGGGCTCTTTCCACCCCGCTCCGGCGTAAAATCTTGCTCGTAGGAGGTGGCGAAATGACCCTAGTACTCAATAAAGCCACAACAGTCCTGCCAGTCGATGATGCAGCGCGTGCCCGGCATTTCTACGCGGACACTTTGGGGCTCCCGCACCGTGGCGTGGCAGATGACGGAAGCGAAATGTTCGGCTCAGAAGGCGGCCCAATGCTGCAGCTGATGCCAGTCAAGGATGGAAAGCACTCAGAACACACCACCCTGAGCTTCGAAGTCAGCGAGATCGAGCGCACAGTCCAGGAAATGGAAGCCAAGGGCGTCACGTTCCAGGACTACGATCAACCTGATCTCAAGACCGAGAACCACATTTGTACAACGGATTCAGAGAAGTGCGCCTGGTTCATGGACTCCGAGCACAACGTTCTGTGCGTGCACGAGAACATCACCACGGCAGCTGATTACCAGCTCTAAACGGCGGGCAACGGCGAGTTTTTGGGCGCTCCGGCTCAGCGGGGCGCCCCTTCTGTTGCCTGCGGTCATCCCGCACCCCCCGTGTGTCGCCGTTGCACCGAGTCAACGGCCGTCAATGGCCGTCAATGGCCGGGTCCGGTGACCATCTTCTTTCGTTCGGATTCGTGCGCGCCGCCCTTCTTCGCCAGCGTGGAACACGCCTCTTCGATGTCTCGGGCAAGCGTGTCGACGTGCTCGCGGCTCATCGTTTCCTTGACAAGGGCCCGCATGATCGTCACGTCCTGGGCGTTGGGCGGCAGGGTGTATGCCGGCACCATCCAGCCGCGCTCGGCCGCGAGCTGCCAGGCAATGTCGAACTCGTCGTACCCGGTGTCGGCGGCGAGCCGGAACGCGACCAGRGGGAGCTGTTCCTCGTCGGGGCCGATGATCTCGAACCGGCCCATGGCTTCCAACTTCTCGGCGAGGGCGCGGGCGTTGGCCTGCATGTTCTGCATGATGTACGTGTAACCGGCGCGACCATAGCGCACGAAGTTGTAGTACTGGGCGAGAACCATCGCCGAGCCGGTGGAGAAGTTCAGCGTGAAGGTCGAGTCCGTCTTGCCCAGGTAGTTCTCCTCGAAGACGAGGTCCTTGGCCAGATCGGCCTTCTCCCGGAAGATCAGCCAGCCGATGCCGGGATAGACCAGTCCGAACTTGTGCCCGGAGACATTGATCGAGCGGACCTGCTCGAGCCGGAAGTCCCATTCGGAGTCCGGGTAGAGGAAGGGCCAGACGAACCCCCCACTGGCCCCGTCCACGTGCACCGGTACGTCAAGGCCTCGTTCACGCTTGATCCCTACCAGCAGGTCGTTGATGCCGACGATGTCGTCCTTGTGCCCGGTGAATGTCGTACCCAGCACGGCTGCGACACCGATCGTGTTCTCATCGACATGGGCCTGCACGTCCTCCGGGCCGATCGTGTACTTCCCCGGCTGAAGTGGCACGATTCGGGGCTCGACGTCGAAGTAGCGGCAGAACTTCTCCCACACAACGTGCACGTCGCCGCCGAACACCAGGTTCGGGTTCGACGTCGACGCGCCGGCGGCCTCGCGACGCTTGCGCCAGTTCCACTTCAGGGACAGACCGCCGAGCATGATCGCCTCGGACGATCCCTGGGTTCGGGCTCCCGTCGTCTCGCCGGGTGCGTGGAAGAGGTCGGCGAGCATCCGAATGCAGCGCTGCTCGATCTCGGCCGTGCGGGGATATTCGGCGTGGTCGATGAAATTGCGGTGCAGGTTCGCGGCGATGATCTGCTGGGCCTCCGGCTCCATCCACGTCGTCACGAAGGTCGCCAGGTTCCGGGCCGGATCACCCTCCAGCGCCAGGTCCTCCGACACCAGCCGCAAAGCGTCCTGAGCAGGAATGCCGGTCTCCGGGAACTCCCGGCTCGGAACTTCCTGGGTGACAAATCGGTTGCCGAACAGTGCCGCGTCGGCATCCGTTGGCTGGAAATTAATTGACATCACTTCTCCTTCAGAGACTGTTGAAAAGGTGTTACGGATGAGTTCCCCGGCCTGCAGGAGACGAGGCATCGGTGGATTCTGGACTCAGCATCAGAATCGCGCCGGTGAGGAAGCACAGGCCTCCCACGAATGTGCCGAGATTGGAGAGCTCGGCGTTCAAGACATCTCCGCTCGACGGTATGACAAAGGCCGCGACAGCCGAGATGCCGAACGCAACGGAACCGGCCACGTTGATCACGCCGATCTTCCACGTTCGAGTCCTCGGCCGGCCGGCAATGGCGCCGCGACCGGCATCCCGCAACGCCACACCGCTTGAAATGAGGAAGGCTACTGACCCCAGAACGTCGGGTCGCCACACCTGCTGCTCGGCCAGCGCCGCACTGAGATTGACCCGCATTGCGTTTGCCGTACTCCAGTTGAACCACAGCGTGCCGGCAAATTGAACCGCGCCAGCAAGCCAGCCGAGATTCCGGGGCGCCCATACCCAAAACGAATGGCGCCGCGTGGCACCCACGGCCGGGAGCGCGTCAACGGCTTCGCGGTACTGCAGGAACGCCGCACAGGTGAAGAAAAGCGAACCGACGAAGAATGTGGCTGCACACAAGCGCAATCCCACGGCCTCGGCGTATAACGGCACCGCTCCCAAGGCGAACAGACTCGAGCCAATGATGAACAACCAGGCCATCCACCGGTCCCGTACGGTCAAACGGCCCGCGCTCGAGATCTCAGTCATTGTCGGCCCTCGAGGGAGCCCGACGATGGACGCTGCCGGCATCGTCAGGCGCCACGGACGCCCTCGGGCCCGGGACCGGGAGCACATTGGTGATCACGAAGGCCACCACCACAGCCACCACCACCTGGGGTGTTACGGCCACACCGTCCGCCCCCAGCAGCAGCGTGGCCAGCAGCGTCGACGTCAACGGCAGCCGCAGCATAGCTGCACACATGGCTCCCATGCCCATGCCGATCGCCGCCGCGAGATTCATTCCGGGCAACCCACTCGCGGCAATACCGAGCGCCGCACCGATGAACAACGACGGGAACACCGGCCCGCCACGAAACGCGCTCAGCGAGAGCCCGTAGGCCAAGGTCTTACAAGCGATCAGCAGGACCAGCACAGCAAGCGGGTAGTCCGCAGCGTGTTCGACCAGATCCGGAAGTGCGTCCTGCCCCGAGAACAACACCTGCGTGAAGCTGTGGCCAGAGACCAACTGGTACGCCATCGCGGTAAGACCGACCAGCAAGCCGAGCGCAGACGTCACGAACAGCCGGTTCAGATGCACGACCGGGCGAAGCGACAGTGCGACCCAGCGGATCAACCATCCCAACAGCGCGCCGACCAGGCCCATGACCACCGCCCAGCCCATCGACGCCAACGTCGGCGGCACCGCAGGCGGCACCGCGGGCAGCGCCAGCGAGAAGCTGCCCAGCCCTGTCCAGCCGTCCAGGCCGACGAACACCAGCGCCCCGACGCCAGAAGCGAGCAGTCCGGGCAGCGCCACCAGACTCAGCGTCATCCCCCCGATCCCTGCGGCCTCCATGATCAGGAAAGCACCGAGCACGGGCGACCCGAACAGGGTACTGATCGCTGCGAAGCTGCCAGCCGACGCCATGATCGTCAGGGCCATCGGCGGAGCGTCTTTCTTCACCAGGTGCACCGCCAACGCCCCGAGGCCCGAGCCGATCGCGATGAGCGGCCCCTCCGGCCCGAGCACCGCACCCAGGCTGAGCGTTGTCAGCGCCGCGAGAACGATGCCCACGAGCTCCCGGCCGCTGGGCGGACGGCCGCCCGTCTTGAATCCGAAAGCGGGTGAGTGGCCCCCGGTGCCCGGCAGATACCGGATGGTCAACGCCGTCAGCAGCCCGCACAGCACCAACCACGGAACCGGCCACCACGCAGGAGCAGGACCTCCGAGGACTTGATTCGGCAGCTCGTCGAAGACGAACCTCTGGACCGCCGCGACCAAAGCGAGAAAACCGTACGCAATGATCGAGATGGGAACGCCCAAGACCGCTGCCAGCACGAGCGCAGCGATGTACGGCCTGGAACGAATCACGGCGACCGGATCGATACTGGCCGGCGACGCGGCAGGCCCGCTCATTTTCGGCTACCTGGCGCGCGCGTGGCGATTCGGGTGGCCTCGAATGTCCTTCTTCTGGATCGGGTCGACTGGTTGAGCATCCCTTCTCCCTCCGCTGGCCGTCCGCTGGACGGCGGGAGCCTCTCGTGAGGTCTCACAAGCGATTGAGGCTGGTCCGCCACATGTTCTCCAAGCTAGCGCTTCCAGTGGTGGGCCGTCGTCACCCAATGCGGGTGAAAGAGAACCGAAGAACACGGATGTCCTTTCTGGACATCGAACGGAGTTTTCACACCCCCGGTGCCGCCGGTCCGTCCGGGCGGGACCACGGCGTGACCGGGCGCTCCTGCCGGACGCCGTCGACCGTGATGTCCACTCGCTCATTGAAGAAACTGACAAGGCCGTGGATCTGGGCGGCGTCGGGGAACCGCCGGTCATAGCTCCATGCGATGTTCCGGCCGCTCTCGGCGGGCGGATACGTCCAGTAGCTCGCCTGGCCCTTGTACGGGCAGACGGTCCGCTTGGGACTCTGCTCCATCAGATCCAGCCGCACATCTGACGGCGGGATGTAGTAGCGCACCGGCAGCATGGTTTCGTAGAGCAGTTGCGCGCCGTTCGTCTTGGCCAACGTGACGCCGTCGAGCGCTGCCTCAACGGTGAGCGAGGACGCCCGGATGTCCACACGGTGGAACGGATCACGTGGATGGCCGATGATCTTTTCGTCGTCCTCGAGCCAGTCGAAAGCGTTGAAATCCAGCACCACATAGCCGGCGAGGTCGGGGTCCGCCGGCCGAAAGGCAGCGCGGGGCAGCCGCGCATGGGAGGTGACGACGTCGAGCTCCTCACCGTCCGCTGTGTGCCTGCCGAATGCCGTGCGCGGATCCAGTGCCGGCGGGCCCTCGGCACCCATTCTGAAGCCGTGCTCCGGGACGTCGCCCGCCTGCTGCCCCGGCGGCGCGAGTTCAGCCCGGAGGTCAGCTTCGCTGACGGCGTAGATGGGGGTGATGCGTTTGGGCTCCCACACCAAGAGCGCGCCAAGCGTGTCGACGACGGCCCGCCCGCCCACCATGGCGCGGATCCTTTTCTGGGTGGGCTGGTAGCGCAAATCGGGGAACGTGCTGAAAAGGACTTCAGATAGCTTCGTGGCCATGACTACAGGGTGGGCGTCCGTTATCCTGCCGTCAACGACTGTCCCGGCCACCTGCCGGCCGGCGGTCGGTCAGCGCGGCACGTGGAGGCCGTGGAACGCCATCGTGATGACGTCGTCGGCCAGCTTTTCAGGGGACAGTGAGCCGCCCGGCTTGTACCACTCGACGATCGAGTTGATGGTGCCGAACAGCAGGCGGGTGACGGTGCGCGGGTCGATGTCCTGGCGGAGCGTACCCTCATCCCGGGCCTCGGAAATCAGCGCGGCGACCTTGTGGTCGAACGTGCGGCGCCGTTCCAGCGCGTCCCGCTCGATCTCCGTGTTCCCGCGCAGGCGCAGCAGCAGCGTCACGAAGGGCAACCGCTCCACCAGCACCGAGATGGTCTGGCGGACCACGAACTCCAGCCGGGCATCGGCCGAACCGGCGGTGGCGCCGGGCTGGTCCAGGATCGCCTCGAGCCCGCCCAGGGCATGGTCCAGGGCGAGCTTCAGCAGGTCGCCCTTGGACGGTACGTGGTGGTAGATCGCGGACTTGGAGATGCCCAGGTTCTCGGCAAGGATGCCCATCGAGGTGGCATCGTAGCCATGGCGGTTGAAGACGTCGACGGCGATCACCAGCACCGACTGCTGGTCATAGCCGGGGCGGCCGCGCTTGGTGGTGGTTGCTGTGCTGGGCATAGTGGCTAGTTTCTCACGATCGGGTTCTCACTCAGCCCTTGGGGCGCATGTCGTAGATCCGCCGCAGCTTGCCGTTGGACCGCTCCAGCGAGCCGGGCTCGACGACGTCGACCGTGCAGGAGGAGCCGACGTGGATCTTGATCTGCTGCTGCAGGGCCTTGGCGGCGGCCGCGGCGCCCTCGACCGTGACGGCGTCGCGGCGCTCGATCTTGACGGTCATCTGGTCCATCCGATGGCCCTCGGGGCGGGTCAGTTCCAGCTGGAAGTGCGGGCTGAGCTCCGGGATGCGGAGGGCGATCTCCTCGATCTGGGACGGGAACAGGTTCACGCCGCGCAGGATGATCATGTCGTCGCTGCGGCCGGTGATGCGGCCCATGCGGCGGTGCGCCGGGCGCGCGGTGCCCGGCAGCAGCCGGGTGAGGTCCTTGGTGCGGTACCGGATGATCGGCAGGGCTTCCTTGGTGAGCGAGGTGAAGACGAGCTCGCCCGGTTCGCCGTCGCCCAGCACCACGGAGGGGTTGAAGGCGTCAATGATCTCGGGGCGGAAGTGGTCCTCCCAGATGTGGCTGCCGTCCTGCGTTTCCACGGCTTCGCCGGCGACGCCCGGGCCCATGACCTCGGAGAGGCCGTAGATGTCGCAGGCCTTGAGGTTCATGGTGGTCTCGAGCTCGTGCCGCATTTCCTCGGTCCACGGCTCGGCGCCCAGGACCGCGTACTTCAGCGAGGTGGAGGCCGGGTCGATGCCCTGCTTCATCATGGCGTCCGCGATGGTCAGCAGGTACGTGGGGGTGGCCAGGATGGCGTCGGGCTTGAAGTCCTGGATGAGGGTGATCTGGCGCTCGGTCTGGCCGCCGGAGATCGGGATGACGGTGCAGCCGAGGGCCTCGGCGCCGGCGTGGGCGCCCATGCCGCCGGTGAACAGGCCGTAGCCGTAGGCGTTGTGGACCTTCATGCCAGGCCGGACGCCGGAGGCGCGCAGCGAGCGGGCCACAAGTTTGGCCCAGTCGGCGAGGTCCTTCTTCGTGTAGCCCACCACGGTGGCGCGGCCCGTGGTGCCGGAGCTGGCGTGGATCCGCGCGACCTCGTGCTGCGGCACGGCGAACATGCCGAACGGGTACTCGAGCCGGAGGTCCTCCTTGGTGGTGAAGGGGAACTTGCCGAGGTCGGAGAGCTCGCGCAGGTCTGTCGGGTGGACGCCGGCCTCGTCGAACTTGCGCTTGTACAGGGGGACGCGGTCATAGGCGTAGGCCAGCGTGTGCTGCAGGCGGCTGAGCTGAAGCGCCTCGAGTTCGTCGCGGGAGATGGTCTCCTCGCGGTCCAGGACGGCGTCAGCAGTGGCGGCGGCAGTTTCTTGGGTCATCTGTGGTTCCCTGTTTCTATTTCTTGGAGATGGTGCGGCTGCGGCCGCGGAACTCGGCGATGAGTTCGCCCGCAGGGGCATCGCCGGCGCTGTCGGCGGGGAGTTCGCCCGGGACGGTAGCGGCGGGAACCGAGCCGGCGGGTGCCGACTGCGGCGTCCCAGGCGCGCCCGCGCCGGGATCGGCGGCGTAGATCTGGATGTCGTAGAGCCCGCTGCGCCCGGTGCTGGCGCGGCGGTTGGCGACGGCGGTCAGCACCTGGCCGCGGAACGCCGGCTTGAGGAAGTTGATGTCGACGCCGGAGGCCACGGTGATGCTGCCCTCCTCGGCCGGGCTCGGGCTGGCCGGGTTGCAGGCCAGCGCGAAGGCTGTGTCGCCGAAGGCGAAGATCATTCCGCCGTGGGCCATGCCGAATCCATTGAGCATTTCCTGCCGGAGCGTCATCCGGATCGTGGCATGTCCGTCGTCCAGTGCGAGAACTTCGATGCCCATCCATTCGGAGGCATAGTCGTCTTTCAGGATGGAGTGGGTGCCACCGGAAATCGTCAGTTCAGCCATGCCTCGTTGCCTCCAGCTTTATTTACCGAATGTTCATTAGGTAATCCCATCTGGGTGCCCGCTGTCAAGAGGTGTAAGTATGCTGGGACACATGGCCAAAGGAATCTACGTCAGCGCGACCACCCCGGGCTCCGGCAAGTCCCTCATAGCGCTGGGGCTGGCGGACACGCTGCACCGGCACGCGGACCGCATCGGCTTCTTCAAGCCTGTGGTCCACGGCAACGACGCCGCGGCGGACCCGATGGTGGCACTGATGAAGGCCCGGTTCGATCTTGACGACCAGCGCTGCCGCGGCGGCCTGACGTTTGCCGAGGTCCGCGGGCTGCTGGCCGAGGGAAACAGGGCCGAGATCGACGCCCGCTGCGTGGAGATCTTCGCCGAAATGTCCCGCCACTGCGACGTGGTGATTGTGGAGGGGACGGACCTCACCGGCCAGGATGCCGCCGTCGAATTCGACCTCAACGCACGCCTCGCGAACAACCTGGCCGCCCCAATCGTGGCCGTGGTGGGCGCGAAGGGGCGGACCGTCGAGGAGGCTGCCGACGCCGTCGAGGTTGCCCGCAAGGAACTGGCGGCGGAACGCTGCAGCCTCCTGGCCATCATGGTGAACCGCGCCGACCCGGAGGACGTGGACGCGATCGTCGCCGCAGTGAAGCCCGGCGCGTCCGGCCGTCCCGTCTACGTCTTCCCGGAGCTGGAGGACATTGCCCGGCCGACCACCGGCGAGGTGGCCTCGGCCCTCGGGATCCGCCAGGTGGCCGGCCGGCAGGACATGGAACGCGACGTCCATTCGATCAAGGTGGCGGCCATGAACGTGGCCAACTTCCTGCACGTGCTCGACGACGGCGCCCTGGTGATCGTCCCGGGTGACCGTGCGGACGTGATGGTCGCGTGCCTCGCGTCGTCGTTCTCGCCGGAGTTTCCGGTGCCGTCGGCGCTCATTCTCACCGGCGGCCTGGCCCCGGACCCCAACATCTACTCGCTGCTGGCGCAGGCGCCATTCCCCGTGTTCACGGCCCCGGACGATACGTACACCACCGCCAAGCGGGTCTCCGAGGTGCGCAGCGAGATCTGGTCCGGGCACCGCCGCAAGGTGGCCTCCGCCTTGGGCCTATGGGCCAAGCGTGTGGATGAGGCCGAACTAGTGGAGCGGCTGCATTTACCGCGGCTGGAGCGGATGACGCCGCTGCGGTTCCTGCACGACCTCGTCGAGCGGGCGCGGCTGCAGCGCCGGCACATCGTCCTGCCCGAGGGGACCGACGTGCGGATCCTGCGGGCCGCCGAAATTCTGCACCGGCGGGACGTCTGCGACCTCACGATCCTGGGCAACGAGTCCGCGGTCCGGGAGTTGGCGTCCACCCAGGGCATCGACCTCTCGGGCATGAGCATCGTGGACCCCGCGACGTCGGAGCTGCGCCAGCAGTTTGCGGAGAAGTACGCGGAGCTGCGCGCGCACAAGGGCGTGGACCTTGCCCGGGCGCTGGAAGTCATGCTCGATGGCAGCTACTTCGGCACCATGATGGTGCAGCTGGGCGTGGTGGACGGCATGGTGTCCGGCGCCGCGCACACCACCGCCCACACCATCCGTCCCGCGCTGGAGTTCGTCAAGACGCGCGACGGCGTAAAAATCGTCTCCTCGGTGTTCCTCATGCTGATGCCGGACCGGGTGCTGGTCTACGGCGACTGCGCGGTCAACCCTGACCCGAACGCGGAGCAGCTGGCGGACATCGCGCTGGCCTCGGCCGAGACCGCCGCCCAGTTCGGCGTGGAGCCGCGCGTGGCCATGCTTTCCTACTCCACCGGCGGGTCCGGGACCGGCGAGGCAGTGGACAAAGTCCGGCAGGCCACCGAAGCTGTGAAGGCCCGCCGCCCGGATCTTGCCGTCGAAGGCCCCATCCAGTACGACGCCGCCGTGGATGCCGCGATCGCGCAGTCCAAGATGCCCGGCTCGTCCGTCGCCGGGCAGGCCACCGTGTTCATCTTCCCGGACCTCAACACGGGCAACAACACCTACAAGGCGGTGCAGCAGTCCTCGGGGGCGGTCGCCGTCGGGCCCGTCCTGCAGGGCCTCCGCAAACCGGTGAACGACCTCTCCCGCGGCTGCACCGTGGAGGACATCGTGAACACGGTGGCCATCACGGCCGTCCAGGCCCAGTCCGTGGCTGACGGCGCGTCAGCTGAGGCACCAGCCTCCGGCGCGCAGCCCGTGGAGGCGGGGCACGCCGGGGCGTAGGGCTTGGAGCTAGCCGTTGCCGTCGCTGCGGTCGGCGCGCGCCACGGGGAGGTCGCCGAGCTTGTCCACTTGCTCGGCCAGGGCGTCGATCACGGCGCGCAGCTGGACTTGGGCCACCTTGGTGTAGGTGCGGACATACTCGATCTCTTGGATGGTGTCGGTGTAGCCGGCCGCAGTGGCCGCCGGCGCAGGAGCGGCCTGCCGCGTGGCCACGGAGTCCTCGGCGCGGCGCAGGATCTCGCTGTACTGGGTGCGGGCGCTGGCTACGAGGTCCTTCGAGTACTGCTCGGCCTCGGCCACGAACTTCTCGGCGAGGATCTGCGCCTGCGTGATGACCTTGACCATCTCGTCTTTGGCTGCGGGGCTTGCTGCGCCCGGCTGGCGCTGGTCCGCCTCGAGTTGCTCGGCAATAGTCCGAAGGAACTCGTGGACGGCTTGCTGGTCGTACCCGCGTCCCACCACCTCGAACGAGGCGTTGCGGATGTCGGAAGGGCTGACGCGGCCTTCTGGGCTAGCTGTGCTCATGGTATACCTCTTCCTGGTCTGCGCCGGTGGCCGAGGAGTTGTCCTCGACGCCTGCGTAGTCTTCGTACCGTATGTCGGAGCGCGGCGTACCCGCCGCGACGAGTTCGCTGATGGTGTGCCCCACCATCGCCGTCGATCCGGCCACGAGGGCCAGGCGGCGGGGCGCCTCGGGGTGTGCCGCCGCCACGGCGCCTACGTAGCCCTGGGCGCCGGGGAAGGTCGCGTCGTCGGAGACGACCGGGTGGTAGCTGAACCACGGCTCCCTCGAGGCGAGGTCGGCGAGTCGCTGCTGGTCGTAGAGGTTCCACGGCACCCGTGCCCCGTGATAGAGGTCCACCCGCGGCCCGCTGCCGCGCTCGCCCCATTGCTGCCGGACGGCGTCGACCATCGCGGCCATCGGGGCGAGCCCGGTTCCGCCGGCAACCATGAGCAGGTCCCGCGAACCCTCGAGGGCGAGCTGGTCCCCTACAGGGGCGCCGATGCGCACCGTATCGCCCACCTTGGTCCGGCGGGCGGCGGCGGTGCTGAAGAGGCCGCCGGGGATCAGCTGGACGTGCAGTTCGATCATGCCGTCGGTGCGGGGGGCGTTGGCCGGACTCAGGTAACGCCAGGTCCGCGGGAGTGCGGGAACCTCTACCGCGGCAGACTGGCCGGGCGAGTATGTGAAGCCGTCCGCGACTCGGACTTCCAGGACCGTGACGTCCAAGCTGCGGCGCTCGACGGCGGTGACCTCGCCTTCCCACCACGGCGGAGTCGTATCCGAGGCCTCCTCGGCGGCCATGACCATGACCTTGGCGATCAGTCCGTACGCCTCGGCCCACGACTGCGCCACCTCGTCGGTCCATTCCGGACCGAGATACTTCTGCAGGGTCGCCAGGAAGGAAGCCCCCACCATCGAGTACTGCTCCGGCTCTACGGAGAAACGGCGATGGTCGCGGCCGAGTTGGCCGATGAACCCGGCCACCTCGTCGATCTGATCCGCGTGGCTCACAATGTGCCCGAGGGCGGCGAAGAGTTTGTCCCGCTGGCCGGCCATCGAGACCGGGAACATTTCGCGCAGCTCGGGGTGGGACAGGAATAAGTGCGAGTAGAAGTACAGGGGGACTTCGTCCCCGAGCGCGGCCGCCATGGACCAAGTCCTCTTCAGCCCACCGGCATCCATCGAAAGGCCCTTCTGTCGGGGGCGTCCTCCGCCGGTTCCGGCGGAGCGGCCCCCCAGCGCCTCGGCAAACTTACCCCATTGCCGGTTCGGAGGTCCAACCGTTTCGGCGCTCATGCGGCAGGCCGGAGCCTTCCTCGCGGCGCCTTGAAAGGGCCGGTGCGGCCCGGCTCCAGGCTCCCTGAAGCGGCTTTCGCAACGGATCGGCCCGTCCCGAAGACCCGCATTCAGACCGCTGACACCCCGGCAATTTATAGTAGGTCCTACGGAGCGCTGCGCCAGGCTCCTTTATAAAGCCAGATCCTCGACCCCGTCAGCTGCAACCGTCGAAGCCAAGGCTTAGGAGGCCCCATGCTCGTGCTCGTCATCAACTCCGGCTCGTCCTCGCTCAAGTACCAGGTGCGCGACGTCGAGGCTGGCAGCGTGCTCACCGAAGGCCTGGTCGAGAAGATCGGCATGGGTACCGGCGGTGAGGGCGACGGCCAGCCCGAGGGCCCGCGCGACCACGCCGAGGCGCTGGAGCAGGTGGACGCGGCCATCCACGCAGCCCTGGGGGAGCGGGTGCTCGATGCCGTTGGCCACCGCGTGGTGCACGGCGGGGAGCGCTTCGCCGAGCCGGTGCTGGTCAACAACGAGATCACCCGGGCCATTGAACGGCTGAACCCGCTCGCGCCGCTGCACAACCCCGCCAACGTCCTGGGCATCCGCGCGATCGCCAAGAAGTGGCCGGAACTGCCGCAGGTGGCCGTGTTCGACACCGCCTTCCACCGCACCCTGCCCGAGCACGCCTGGCGTTATGCGGTGCCGGACGAGCTCTACACGAACCACGGGATCCGCCGCTACGGGTTCCACGGCACCTCGCACGAATACGTCGCGCACCGGGCGGCGGCGCTGCTGGATGTTCCGGTCGAGGAGTTCGACGCCGTGATCGCCCACCTGGGCAACGGCGCCTCGGTCACCGCGATCCGCGGCGGGCAGTCAATCGACACGTCCATGGGATTCACGCCCCTCGAGGGCCTCGTCATGGGCACCCGCTCCGGCGATCTCGATCCGTCCATCCTGGTCTTCCTGGGCCGGACCGGCTGGTCTCCTGAGGACCTGGATTCGATGCTGAACCGGCAGTCCGGGCTCAAGGGCTTGGCCGGAAACAACGACATGCGCTCGGTGGTGGAGGCCGCGGAAGCCGGGGACGCCAAGGCGGCCATGGCCCTGGCGGTCGCGTCTTACCGGCTCGCGAAGTACATCGGCGGGTACCACGTGGCCGTCGGCGGCGCGAAGGCCCTCGTGTTCACGGCCGGAATCGGCGAGAACTCGCACCAGTTCCGGAACCTGGTGGCGCAGCGGCTCGGTGCCCTCGGCGTCGAACTCGACGCCGGGCTGAACCGGGAGCGGTCCAAGGAACCCCGCGTCATTTCAACCCCGACGTCGGCCCTGCCGGTCCTGGTGGTCCCCACCGACGAGGAGCGGGCGATCGCCGAGGCAACGGCCGCCGTCGTCGCCAGGGCATCCGTTGCTCCGTAACCGCACCCCGCCTGCCGCCCAACTAGCTGGCAGCAGGGGCCGTTATGAGCGCTCAAAACGGCCCCTGCTGCGAGTCAGTTGGGCGGCAGGTAGCGTTGGGGGCATGACCGACCCCAAGCCCCTCCCTCCGCTACCGATCCGCACCGAACGGCTGGTCCTGCGGCGCTTTGCAGCCTCCGACCTCGATGCCTTCCACGCCTACCACTCGCTCCCGGAAACCGCCCGGTTCCTGCCCCGCGAGGCCAAGAGCTACACCCAGTCGATGGAAACGGTGGGACGGTATGCCAACTTCGAGTTCGAGAAGGAGGGCGACTGGGTGGCCCTGGCCATCGAGGCCCAGGATTCGCCCGGGCTGCTCGGCGAGGTGGTGCTGAAGTGGCTGGAGGGGTGCGGGCAGGCCGAGATCGGCTGGAGCCTGGCCCCGGAGGCGCGGGGACGGGGGATCGCGAGTGAGGCCGCCCGTGCGCTCCTCAAGCTCGGCTTTGAGGACCTGGGCTTCCACCGCATCGATGCCAAGCTCGATGCCCTGAACACGGACTCGGCCGCGCTCTGTGAACGGCTCGGCATGCGCCTGGAATCACGGCAGGTGGACAAGTGGCACTACAAGGGCGAATGGGCCACAGAGGTGGTGTACGCCATCCTCGCGGATGAGTGGAAGGCCCGCTAACAGCCGTCCTGACCGGCAAACACACAACCATGAACGATTCCATCAAGTTCACCGCCGCCGACGACATTCTCGCGTTTATCCCGCACACGCGGGGAGAGGTGCCGAGGGAAGAAAAAGAAAATTCCGATTGGTGCGTAACCTTTCGCGGTTCCCCAGCGATTACTGCTTTGTAAGCGCCGCTGGAGCTTGGTCCCCCACCAGACATCCGGCCGGCCTTCCACTGTAAGTGCTGGCCGGCGCCTGCCCCCAAGAGGCGCCGGCCAGCCTTCACGCAACCAAGGGATGTACGTTTCTTGTGAAGAGTGTTAGCAAGACCGCCACGTGCTGAGCATGCAGGGAAACCGGCTCGGTGCCACGCTTCGCATGGACGCCCCGTTCGACGCGGACCCGGTGGACTACGCCCAAACGCCGGTCAGCTACCTGACCGCCGACGAAGACGCCACCGGCAGCATCCTCGTGATCTACACCGACGAAAACAGCCCCAATATCCCGCGCTCCTACTCTGGTCACGCCGCCGCGCTGCGCACCGAGCTGGACACCGCAGGGATGCCGCTGCGGGACGCGCGGATGGTCACCTCCGAAGTCTGGATGAACTACCTCTGCACCAACCCGAGCTGCTGCGGCGAGGAGCCGCTGGACGCGACCACCACCAGCACCGGAAACGCCGCACTGATCTACGCCGGAAGCAACATCACCGGATTCACCGAACCGGCACCGTTCACCGGGGACACCGGAACACGCGAAACCATCGCGGCCTACCGCCCCGATGGATGGCCCGACGCACTGGAGAACAGCCGTGCCGAATGGGCCCGCGTTCTGGAGAACCCCGCCACCCTGACGGCCCGGACCGCGCGGGAACTGGCAGGAGCGTTCCAGCACCCCGCCACCCGGGATGACCTGATGACCGACGTGATCACACGTGCACCGGATCAGTTCACGTCCGTCATGCTCGGAGTTTTCCCCACCCGCCCGGACTGGGCACGCGTGGACACCGCCCAGGAAGTCGCGTTCGAACTGATGAAGGCAACCCCGCAAGGGCAGCGTGCCCCGATGTTGTGCCTGATCGGCTGGCTGGAATGGCTCAAAGGCAAGCCCAGCTTCGCCGCCCGGTACTTCAAGCTGGCACTGGAGGACGTCACCGACTACCGCCTTGCCGTTCTGCTGGCTGAACTCGTGAACCGCGGGCTGGTTGCTGACTGCGCGCGGAACCCGGGAATGTCCTATGCACGCCCGAAGAGCCGCTAGCCGGAGGGACTGAGGCCGGGCCCCCCGCAATGAACTGCTCCCCGAGAGTCAGAACTGACTCTCAGTCCAACTTTCGGGGAGCAGTTCACAAAGGGTCCGCCCTTACCCGTCGGGATCTTGCCCCAGGTGCGTGACGGCCTACCCCGCTCCGCACTGAGCAGAATAGGAGACGCCGCCCGGGGCAACGCCGGCGCGGGCGCACCCCCAACACCGGTGAACGCGCAGGAACTCCCGCTAGCGTGAAAGGACACCGCCGTCCGACACTCCAGGCAAGGAACCCCAGCTGTGGCCGATGAGATACGCATGACCGAGCAAGACACCGTCGCCCCCGGCGCCAGCCAGCTCGAGGACGTGCTGGAGCTGAGCCTGCTGACGGCAGGCCCGTCCGCCGGCACGGTCTACTTTCCCTTAGAAGACCACCGGCTCGACGAGCCGTAACCCCTGCAGCAACGGCTCGCCGGGAAATAGCGATCTGACGGAACGCCGATCTGACGCAGATGGCCGGAATGAAGTCCTCATTCCGGCCATCTGCGTCAATTCGGGTCCCGTTCGCGTCCCCGGCTTAGGGTGCCGGCGGCGCGGTGGATGCGGGCGCCGTGGAACCGCCCGACGCCGGTGCCGCGGGCTGCGTCGGTTGCTGCTCTGCCGGCACCGTGGCACCGGAGCCCGGAGCGGGACCGGACTGCGCAGGCTGCGCGGTCTGGGCCGGTGCCGGTTCTGCAGTCGTGCCGGCCGGAGTGGAGACCGACGTCGATGATCCACCGGTGGGTGGGCCCTGTTCCGGGACGCCCGGGGTCGGTGCCGCCGTGCTCCCCGATGTGGGTTGCGTGGTTGCGCCCGGCGTCGGGGCCGTACCGGCGGACCCGGCCGGGGTGGCGCTGGGATCGGCCTTGATGAGCGCCATGATCTGTTCCTTGTACGCGCTGAGCCGGCCCTGGATCTCCGAGAGCGGCTGGTTCTGCAGATCCTTGCCGTAGGCGGCGATCTCCTGCCATAGGGCGTTGAGCCTGGCCATGCCGTCGCTGCTCAGGGGCCCGTCGAGGGTGAGCACCAGCTGGCTTGCCAGGGCGTACGTCAGGCACCGGAGGCAGTTGTAGTTGGCCGCAGCCGAGAGGTTTTCCGGAACGATCACATCGGTCTGGCCCACAATCAGGACCACCTGGAAGCCCACCGCCACGGCGGCGCAGTCCGCGCAGCTGGCAAAGGCGTAGGCCTCATTCTTGGTGTCCACGGTGTCGCCGTCGTCCGCCCAGACCAGGGCGAAGGCGACGTCGTAAACCACGGAACCGTCAGTGGTGTTGACCGCGAGGGACTGGTTGCCGTCGTCCTCCGGAGCGGCCGGCTTGTCGAAGGGGAAGACCCAAGAAGGGGCAGCCGGCGCCGCCGCGGTGCCGGCCGTGGTGGCCGGGCCGGACTGCCGGGGCACCAGTACCATGCTCAGCTGCGGGTTCTCGCGTGTGGGCCTCCGGGCGCCCTCCGGCCACAGGGCAACGGTCGTTCCCGACTGGCCCTCGGCCAGCCGGCCCGCGGCGGGGGCCGGGAAGACGGCCGTGGTGGCGTCCGCCAGGGTGCCGCGCTCGTAGGGCTGGACCGGGCGGTACGTCTCAGCGCCGGGCCACCAGGCCCACGCGAGGCCGGCCGTAACGGCCGCGATCGCAACGATGGCGGTGGCGCGCTGCAGGGCCTTGCCGCGGGTCCTGCGCCACAGCCCGGTGGCCAGCTGGCGGACCAGGCGCAGCAGGATGTACAGGATGCCCAGCACCGGCAGTGCCAGGCAGGCGATCGCGATCACCCGCACGGCGGCGTCGGCGGCGTCCCCGGTGGCGATGCTGTGGGAGAGCATGGCCTGCTGCTTGAGGCCGTTGTCCCAGGCGGTGCCCAGGACGCGCGGCAGCGTCAGCACCATGGTGGCCATGCTGAAGAGCAACAGGGGGACCGTGACCAGCACCCAGATAGTGACCACGGCCCGCGCCCAGGGCTTCAGGAGCCTGGCTTCGGGATCTGTCTTCCGCCACGGCACCAGGGCCAGCAGGGTGGGTTTGATGCGCTGGAACAGGTCCGGGACACCGGTGGCGTCGGCCAGGATGTGGTAGCCGTCAAAACGGACCAGCGGCATCAGCTGCCGGACCATCTGCAGGATCTGGGTGACCACCACCAGCAGCAGCGCATCGAAGCCGGTGGCCCACCAGATGCCCATGATCGCGACGGCCACGATGGCGTTGAAGTACAGTCCGCCAAGGTCGGTGCGCAGCCGGCCGCCCCGCCCCAAGCGGTAGGAATCGGTGACGTCGGTGTAGAAGGCCGGCCACATCAGGTACAGGCCCGTCCCCATGGCGCCGGGGGTGGCTCCGCCGCGGCGGGCGGCGGCGGCGTGGCCGAACTCATGGAAACCGGCCGAGAGCACCGTGACCACCAGGATCAGCAGCACCAGGCCGGGATTGGCGAAGGCTTCATGGGTGGCCGATGCCAGTCCCTTGACCATCAGAACCCACCAGCACGTGGCCAGGAAGGCAGCGGTCACGGCCACCACGATCAAGGGGTTGAACAGCGTGGCGAACGGCGCCGTGATCTTGCGGGTGCGGTCCGGATCCGTCACCGAGTACCGGAACCGCATGCCCAGCAGCGGATTCGATTTCTTCACCGCGGGCTCGGAACCATCGGCCAGCCGCAGGAGGCCGAGGGGGAGGAGCTGGGAGGTGATCAGCGTGCGGACGTTCTCGGCACTGACGAGCCGTCCGAAGCTGTCGCTGGCGTGCCCGGCGATTTCCTCCAAGCCCCGCTGGCCGTCGATCGCCTCGAGCACCAAGTACAGCAGGCGGGTGAGCTGGATGGTCTGGCCGTCGGAGCGGCGCACCAGGGACGGGGCTTCCTTGTAACCGGACCCCTTCGCCTCGCCGATCAGCTGGACGCCGGCAGCCCGCACCGGAACCGGCTGCAGGTCGACCGCCACGGACGACGCCGGGCCGGCGGCAGCGCCGCGGGCACCGGCGCCGGAGTCGGTGCCGGAGTCGGACGATGTGGCGCCGCCGGTGGCAGGCGGGGCCGGAGGACCGTCCTGCCCGGACGGCCCTCCGTGCACAGTGCTCATCTAGGTGCTACTGCTTCAGGTCGGACTGTTGGTCAGCCGACGCCGTAGCGTCGCCGTGGATGTCCTGGTTGATGATGGCATCCTGCTGTGCGACGGCGAACGCGTTGCTGTCGATTGAGCCGATGTTGGCACCGACGGCAGCGTCGATCGGTGCGGCCACGTTGGCGTTCGCGGCCACCGCCCCGTTGATCGGTGCCGCGATGCCCGCGTTGGCGTCCAGGTTCACGTCGACGTTGAGCAGGTTGCCGCTGAGGGCACCCGCGGCGCCGGCGGTGGCACCCACGTCCGTCGGCAGCGCGCCGCCGAGGTCCGGGACCGTGCCATCCGGCAGAACGCCGCCGGCCGTGCCGGCAGGAACAGTGCCGGAAGGTACTCCGTCGGCAGGTACGCTGCCGGCAGGCACGGCGCCGCCGAGATCGGCCGTGGCAGCAGGGGTGGCGGCAGGCGCGGGGGTGGCACCCGCCGCGGTCCCGGCATCCGCGCCGGTGCCCTGCTCGATCACACTGTCCTGGGTGGAGTCAGCCGTGGCATCGCCCGTGACGCCCTGGTTGATAATGGTGCCCTGGTCGGCGAGAGCCTGGGACTCGGACCCGAAGGAGAGCACGTTTGCCGACGCGGCCGCGTCAATCGGGGCGGCCACGTTGGCGTTGGCCGCGATGCCGAGGTCGATCGGCGCCGCGGCGCTGATCCCCAGGTTCAGGTCGGCGTTCAGGTCCAGGACGGAGGCGACTTCCTTGTCCGGAAGAGCAGTGCCGCCCTGCGCCATCAGCTCATCATCAGTCAACGGGGTCATTCCCTGCTCAACGCTCATAACAAACTCCATCTCCGGCACCCTGTGCCCGGTCAAAGCCCTAAGACGCCCCGCCCCCAGCGGACGGGTTCCACGTCGAAGTGCCCATCATGCCAGTAAATAGTAAGCATGATGACCAAATGGGCGGTAGCGGGCTCCCAAATGATCCCGGATGATCCCGGAAAGCCCGCTGACCAGCCGGAAAACGCATCGATTGCTCCGTAAGTGCCTTAATGGAGGTCCAAAAAGGGCACTTGCAGAGCAATCGATGGGGTGGTTCTTACTTCAGTCCGGTTCCCGGCAGCAGTTCGGTGGCTCCGAGGGAGTCGGCGACGAACGCGTAGTCCCAGGCCCGTTCGCGCCACTGCACGTACCGGCCCGAGGCGCCGCCATGGCCGCCTTCCATCTCAATTTTCAGGACAACAGGTTCGCTTCCGGTGTTCACCTCGCGCAGCCGCTGCACCCATTTGGCCGGCTCCACGTAGAGGACGCGGGTGTCGTTGAAGCTGGTGACCGCGGCGATCTTCGGGTACGCCACGGCGCGGACGTTCTCGTATGGCGTGTACGACTTCATGTATGCGTACACGTCCGGGTCGGTGATCGGGTTGCCCCATTCCTCCCACTCCAGCGCCGAGAGGGGCAGTTCGGGGTCCAGGATGGTGGTCAGTGCGTCCACGAACGGGACGGCCGCAACAATCGCCGCATACTTTTCCGGCGCCAGGTTGGCGACCGCGCCCATCAGCAGGCCGCCGGCGGAGCCGCCCATCGCCGCGATCCGGTCCGGGTTCACCCAGCCGGAACCGGCGAGCCAGCCGGTGGCTGCAATGAAATCGGTGAACGTGTTTTTCTTGTGCAGCTTCTTGCCGTCGTCGTACCAGTGCCGGCCGAGCTCGCCGCCGCCGCGGATGTGTGCGATCACGAACACGATGCCCCGGTCCAGCAGGGACAGCCGGGGGATCCCGAAGCCCGGATCCATGCTCATTTCGTAGGAGCCGTAGCCGTACACCAGGCCGGCCGCCGTCGAATCCTGCCGGACGGAGGCGTGGCGTAGGACCGAGAGCGGAATGCGGGTCCCGTCGGACGCCACCGCCCATTCCCGGGTGGCGACGTAGTCCGACGGCGAGTAGCCGCCCAGCACCGGGCTCTCCTTGCGCAGCAGGAGTTCACCGGCGGGACGCTCCGGGGTGGGCAGCACGAAGTCGTAGACCCGTGACGGGGTGAAGTAGGAGGTATAGCCCATCCGGATCACGGGCGCCTCGTAGTCGGAGCCCGCAACGCCAGCCGTATACAGCTCCTCGTCGAATGCAGGTTCCACCGCGGCGCCCTGCTCCGGGGTGCCCAGTCCGGCCAGGGGCAGGACCTGGACCCGTTCGATTGTGTCCTTGCGCACGGAGACCACTGCGTGGCTCGACGTGACCCCGGCGCCGTTGACCCGGACCTGGTCGGAATGGGCGACGACAGTGTCCCAGTGCTGCTCGGCGAGCGGCTTCGCGAGCTCGGCCGGGTCGACCAGCGAGACCATGGAATTGATGGCGTCCTTGTTGTGCGTGAGCAGGATCCGCTCCTGGCCCCGGCCCGAGGCGTCCGCCAGCAGGAACGGCTCGGCCTCGTACAGGATGCGCTCGTCGCGGGAGATCACGGTGCGCAGTCCGCCGTCGAGGTCATCAAAGCGCAGCAGGCGGGTCTCGCTGAACTCGGAGCAGCCGATGCTGAGCACCAGGTACCGCCGGTCGGCCGAGAGCTCGAAGCCGAGCCACATGGCGACGTCGTCCTCCTGGTAGATGACCGTGTCCTCGCCGACGGGTGTGCCGAGCACGTGGGATTTGACCTGGTACGGCCGCCAGGAATCGTCCACCACGGTATAGAAGATCCGGCTGCCGTCGGGGGAGAAGGAGATGCCGTAGAAGACGTTCTCGATCACGTCCGGCAGCAGCTCGCCGGTGCGCAGGTCCTTGATGCGCAGTGTGAAGCGCTCGTCGCCGGCGTTATCCACGGCGTAGGCATAGAGGGTGCCGTCGATGGTCGTGGCAGCGCCGCCCACGGCGAAGAACGGCTTGCCCTCGGCCTCGAGGTTGCCATCGAGGAGGATCTCCTCACCGGGGATGACGACCCCGGCCTCTACCGCCGGGGGAGTCCAGTCCGCGACGCGGTCCCCGGTGTCCTGGCCGCGCACGCGGCAGTGGATGCCGTACTCCTTTCCCTCGACCGAGCGGGTGAAATACCACCAGCCGTCCTTGCGGTTCGGAACGGAAAGGTCAGTTTCCTGGGTGCGGCCTTTGATTTCCTGGAAGATGGCCTCGCGCAGCGGTTCCTGGTGCGCGGTCACGGACTCCTGGTAGGAGTTTTCCGCCTTGAGCAGGTCCACGACCTCTGCGGACTCCTTGTCCCGGAGCCACTCGTAGTTGTCCTCGAACGCGTCGCCGTGGTGGGTGCGCACCGACGGAACTTTCCTGGCGACGGGAGGCTGCGGGGACGGCTGGGCGGGAGTCTGGGTCATGGACCCAATCTACCGAAGAGCGGGGCCTCAATTGCCGTTCTGCAGATTGTTGGCCGCCACGTAGCGGGCGAGGGTCCCCCCGCGCAGCGCGGCAGAGACCGCGGCGGTCGCGGCAGGGTTCTGCAGGACAATCGACTGCCCGTCCCGACTGAACCCTGTGCCGGCGGTCGGCAGCGTGAAGAACACACCACGTCCCGGCGGTGTCTGCCGGAGGCTGAAGGCGAGGATTTCCAGCGACTTCAGGGTGAAGCTTGCGTCCAAGGTCACGTGCGGCAACACCGTCGTGATGAGTTTGCGGACGGTGCCGCGGTCCGCCAGGCTTCCTTCGGAAGCCAACTTGGCCATCATGGCCTTCAAGAAAGTCTGCTGGTTCCGGACCCGCTGGTAGTCGCCATCGGCAAAGGCATGCCGCTCGCGGACAAAGGCCAGGGCCTGCAGCCCGTTGAGGTGGTTCACGCCCGCACGAAAATGCACCTTGTCATCTGCGGTGGCGGTGAATGACTGTTTGATGTTCACGTCGACCCCGCCGAGCGCGTCTGTCATGGCCGCGAACCCTTGGAAATCCAGCATCACCGTGTGGTCGATGTGCGCACCCAGCAGCACCTCCACCGTCCGCGTCATCAGCGGCACCCCGCCCAGTTCCAGCGCGGCGTTCACTTTCGCGGATCCGTGGCCTGGGATGTCTACCCAAAGGTCGCGCATGATCGAGATGCCGTAGACGCTCTTCCTGTCCGCCGGGAGGTGGATCAGCACAAGGGCGTCCCCGCGCTGGTCGGAGGTGGTGCCGTTGGCCGCCGCCGCCCGCTCATTCACCCGGCTGTCGCTCCCGATCAGCAGGATGTTGAGGGCGACGGCGGGTGGTTCCGGCGTGGGCGTGGGGCTGGGCGTCGGCGTCGGCGTGGGACTGGCTGCCGTCGCAGGAGCGGCAGCCGGGGCGGCGGCCGGTGCCGTGGCTCCGGCCGAGCCGGGGCCCCCGGGCCGGGGCCCGGTGAGAACGTACGCCGCGACCGCGACGGCCACCGCGGCGGCGACCGCGAGCAGCACCCCCAGGAGCAGCATTGTCCGACGGCGACCGCCTGCGGCGGGCGAGGGAGGGGGCGGGGACGCCGCGGAAGCCGCTGCTGCTGGCTCCGGAGCGTTCCCCATAAGCGGACGCTACCACTGCGGCCGGCCGCGGACTATGGGTCCAAGGGCCTCTCTGGGTGCCTCACTTGGCGGGGCTCAGTTGCCGTTCTCGAACTTGTTCGCTGCGACGTACTCGCCCAGGGTGTCAGAGGCCATCGCCGCGGAAATGTCGTGGATGGCGTTCGGGTCGGCCAGCACGATCGACTGGCCGTCCGTGGACGTTCCGATGCCCCCGGTCGGCAGGGTGAACATGACGGTGTTCTGCGCCCGGATGTCCTTGAGCTCGAGCCCCAGCCCGGCCACCGCTCCCGAATCAAAGGTCTTGTCGACCGTGACGAACGGCGAAACGGCGCCCACCATATTGTTGATGGTGATCGGGTTGCTCAGCGTCTGGCCGGCGATCGACTTCTTGATGATGGCCCGCAGGAACTCCTGCTGGTTGCGGACCCGTTGGTAGTCGCCGTCGGCGTAGGCGTGGCGTTCGCGCACGAAGGCCAGGGCTTCGGTTCCGTTGAAGGTGTGCTGGCCCGGAGCGAAGGACTGGCCCGGCAGCGCGGTCGAGGTGAACGGCACCTTGATGTTCACGCTTACCCCGCCCAGCGCGTCGGTGAGGCCCTTGAAGCCCTCGAAGTCAATCATCGCCACGTGATCGATGCGCTGCTGGAAGGTCGACTCGATGGTCTGCACCATCAGCGGCGTACCGCCAAGGGCCAGCGCCGAGTTAATTTTCGCCTCGCCGTGCCCGGGGATGTCCACCCAGAGGTCGCGCATGATGGACATGGTGTAGATGTTTTTATGGTCCGCCGGGATGTGCATGAGCATCAGCGCGTCCGCGCGCTGGTTCGTGGGCGTTCCGCCCGCGGCATCAGCCTCGGTGGCGCCGCGGCTGTCACTGCCCATCACCAGAATGTTCATCGCGGCGTTTGTCTTCTGCGGACGCGTGGACTCCTCGGGGAAGGCCTGCTCAATCTTGCTCGTACCGGAGTCGAAGGTGCGTGCCAGGCTGAAGAGGTAGCCGCCAGCCACCACCGCTACGAGCGCCACCACTACGGCGACGGCGATCAGCACCTTGCGGCCTCGGCGTTTCTTCGCGGGCTGACGCTCTCGGAATTCCGCACCGCGGACGTCGTCTTGGCTGTCGAAGGGGTGTGTCATGTGTTCCTCTAAGTCGGCCGGACTTCGTGCCCGGAATCTGGCTGTCAGTACTCAGGCGGGCCACGCCGGAGTGCTGAGGGGCGCGCAACGCAGAGTGGACCGGCGCTGGCTCGTCTTGCATCCGGTGATGCATTTCCTCACGGCGGCGGTACAGAGCCACGGTATCGTTCTCCGTTGCGTCCTGGACCAGGGCCAAGAGCCGGATGGTCGCCGTGGGGCCTCCCTTACAATACACCGGGCCCGGCGATCAATACTTTGTGGCCAACAATCGGGAGATAGCGCGAGGTTTCGTGGATATGAAGCGCACTGTTGCCTGCGTCACATTCCCTGCCTAGGCTGGGGGCGGTCGCAGCGTCGCGGCCACAACGGTCGCAGCGTCGCGGCCACAGCAGTAAATGCACGAACAGGGGAATCGTATGAACCACAAACTCCGGGTTCTTGTCAGGCTCGACCTCGATTGCGGTCAGGCAGAAGTAGCAGCGCAGGGACATGTGACGGCGAGGAGCCTTCAGGCCCTGTATGTGGTGGTCAAGCGGGCAAACCACCTGAAAGAAGGACTCCACCTCGTGTTGGATGTCAGCCACGCTGTGGTGGAACCGGCGGCCCTCGAGCAGCTGAGGGAGTGCTCAGCCTCCCACCACCTGCCGGCGGCCATTGATCCGCTTCAGTCAGAATGCCAGCTCAGCATCGTTGCGCCGACGGAATATGCGCCGGCCCCGCGGGTTCGAAGGCTGGCTGCGGCCTAGAGTCAAGCCGCGCCGGCGACCGGAGTTCCCAACAGCCTCGCCGGCGTCGTGTGGGCGCTCCCGCGGGCCTACGGCTGAAAATTGTCGGCTGGACGGCGCTACTCGGCGGTCGGCCGCTGTCGTTGCCGTTTCGTCGCTGACCGCTGTTCCTTTGCGGCGAGGCGCCGACGGTTCGAGCCCCGGGTGGGTTTCGTCGGCCGGCGGCGAGCAGCGTCGGGGGCAAGCCCCTCGGCCACGAGGGCGGAGAGCTTGGCCAGGGCGATCTCGCGGTTGCGCAGCTGGGAGCGCCGCTCCGAAGCGGTCACGGTGATCACCCCGGCGATGAGTCGTTGTCCGAGACGCGTGAGGAGCATCAGCCGTTGGCCATCCGAAAGCGCCGCCGAGCCGGCGACGTTCCACGAGAGTTCGACGCGGCTGTCCGAGGTGTTGACGTGTTGACCGCCTGGCCCGGACGAACGCGAGAACCGCCAGCCGAGTTCCGACGCGGGAATCGTGAGCGCGGGCGACACCTCCAGATCCATGCAACTAGCCTTGCACGATATTGGCGTGAGATTCCGCTCGACGTCGACATCGTTGACTTCGGGGACCGGCGCTGACAGCGCGACAGCTGCAAGAAGGCCGTCTTAGTGGTGCTCGCTGAGTGGGGCGTGCTGACTAGACGAAGCCGAAAACGGGCGGGAAGACCACCACCACGACCGTGGCCCAGACGCCGTAAACGGGCAGGTAGCGGGTTTGCCAGCGCTCGACCGGACTAAACGGGAGTCGGCCGCGGAGGAATCCGACGGCCAGCCAGGCCGCGCGCAACAAGTGCACCAGCAGCAGCAGGTTCAGGCCGAGCGCCGCGATCTTGTTGGGGCTGTAGCCGAACTCGGCGATGCGGGCCAGCATCGCAGTCAGCATCACGGCATCCACCGCAAGGGCCGCAATGACAAGGGTCAGCTGCAGGGCATCGAACAGTCCGGGAGGGGCCAGCGGGTCGCGGGCGGAAATCGAAAAGAGCAGCAGGCAGAGGACGAGCACGAGGATTGCATCCATGAGGATGAGCAGGTTGCGGTCGATGTCGGCGAACCCGCCCGCGGTGGCCAGCACGGCCAGAAGGACCAGCAGCATGGCAACGGTCAGCGGCGTGAAGACGCGGGTGAGGACGGGAGCGATATTTTCCACCACCTGCTGCTTGGCCTCCACGAGCCAGGCCGCGACCACGAAAGCCCCGGGCACAGCGAACGGCAGGACCCAGTCTTCCAGGACCGGCTGGAAATCAGCGCCAATGATCCGGAGGGTCGCGAGCGTGAGGGCGATCAGGACTGCGCCGCCCAGCGCCAGCAGCGTGTAGTAGATCCCGAGTTCCCCGGTAAACCGGACGAAGTCCATGCGCCGCTTATCGGACCGCCACCTCCCGCCGGCGTAGGCCACTCCGGTCAGCAGCCACAGGATGACCGGGGCATGCAGGGCGGCGAGCATTGCGGTCGATCCGGCTGGGGCAAACGGGTAGAGGTTGAGCGCGAGCGCCAGGGCGGCATAGGGGACGATCAGTGCCGCGGCCACCGCCCCGGTGAAGCGCCGCTTCCACGCGAAGTACGCGGCCAGGAAGGGGAAGACGAGCAGGCCCAGGTTGCGCATCAGGGCGCCGCCGTCGTCGATCCACACAGAGCCGGCCTTGACCGCCACACCCGCCCCTACTGCGAGCGTGAGGACCACGGCCAGCTCCCGCCATGACGCGTTGGCGTCGTCGGGGCCGTCCGGTACCAGGACGAGTTGCTTCCACAGCCGGTCCGAGTGCTCGCGGGCAAATTCGCGTGAAACGGCGTCCAGGTTGCCCAGGCGCTTGATGGCGACGAGAAAGGCCTCCTCGTCGTCGAGGCCGGTCGCCTGCCGGTCGGCTATTTGCTCGCGCAGGTGGTCCTCCAGCTCGTCCACGTCGGAGGGAGAGATTGCTCGGTTCCGCTGAACGTATCCGCGCCACCGGTCAATCTGGGCCTCCAGCTCAGCGTGTGGCGTCATCACGCCCACCCCTCAGCCGGGGCCGCTGGCCCTTGAGCGGTCTGCCATACCTGCCGCAGCGCGTCTGCGACGACGGTCCACTGCTTCTGGCGGTCGGCGAGGGCGTCCCGGCCCGCCTGCGTGATGGTGTAGTGCTTGCGCCGGCGCCCGGCGTCGGACGTACCCCACGACGAGGACACGTAACCGAGCCGCTCAAGCCGGTGCAGCAGCGGGTAGAGCATCCCGTCGGTCCACTGCATGCCGCCACCCGAGAGCTCACTCACCCGCTTGAGGATTGCGTAGCCGTACAGATCGCCCTCCGCCAGGATGCCAAGCACAAGAGGCGTGGCCGAAGCCGCGACCAGGTCTTTATCAATGCGCACTGCGCCTCCTATACCTAGAGCTGAAGGGTATCAGGCCTAGTAGCTCTAGGTATAGAAGTCCTTCGCAATCCGTGATGAGGGGGCCTGCCCCGGGGCCAAATTGTCCCAACCGCCGTTGAGCACGGAACCGACCGTCGTCCCCGACCTACGCGAGACCCATGCCGAATCACTTGGAATGTGCGGCTGCTTCGCCATGCGAGGGGCCCCAGGGAACATGATGGGCGTAGACCCAGTCGAAGCTGTCGGCTGCGCCGCGTGAGAGCGAGCGGAAGACCACCCTGAGGGCCAGGTCCTGGAAGACCCGCTGGAACTGGCCCCTGATCTTCGGTGCCGCATTCCGGCGCCCCCATTCGACCACCGCTTCCGCCCTGCCGCGGCGCTCTGTTTCATAGCGTGCCAGGGCCGGGCCAATGCCTTCCGCCCGGGCGCCCAGGAGACCGCTGCCCAGCGTGACGGCATCCTCGATTGCCATGGAGGCCCCCTGGCCGGACGAGGGCGAGGCCGCGTGGGCGGCATCGCCGACCAGGACCATGCGGCCGCGGTGCCAGCTCGGAATGGTGGGGAAGTCATAGGTCATGTACGGCGTGATGATCCCGTCCGTGGCTTCAACAATCTGGGCCATCGGTGTGCGGTCCCCGGTTACTAGCCCCATCAACCAGCCCTTGAGCGCGGGAGCGTCCAGCTCGGCAGGATTGCCGGAGGACCGCTGCAGCGGGTTGGCAAACCACCAGATCCTGCCGCCCGGGTCGGGCATGTAGCAGTAGAAGCAGCGCTTGCCGAAGACCATCTTCATCCGGCCGGGATTCACGTCCAAGGCAGGACCGAGGCCGGCGGGAACGATCCCGCCGGTATTGAGCAGGGGGATGCTTCTGGGCTGCGGAGATGAAGGGTCAATGAGCGGTCGGACGGCGGAGCGCAGTCCGTCGGCGCCGACCAGGAGGTGGCCGGCAGCAGCGGTGCCGTCGTCGAAACGGGCGCTCACGCCGTCGGGCGATTCCTCAACCGCGCGCAGGCGCTTGCCGTACTCGATCCGGGCACCGCGCGCCAGCGCCTCGTTGCGGAGCAAGGTGTAGAGCTCCGAGCGGGTCATGGTGCGCGCGGTGGTTCCATCTGCCAGCGTGCCGCCGTAGTCGAAGTCAATGAGGTGCCTCCCGGTGCTGCCCAGATACATCGACATGCCCGGCGTGCTGAAGCCCAGGCGGCGGGCGCCGTCCTTCAGGCCAAGTGTTTCCAGGGCATCGAAGCCGTTGACGGCGAGAGTCAGGAAGCCGCCCACGCCGTCGGACGGTTCGGGGTAGGCCTCGTAGACCGTGGCCGCATGACCCGCTTTCTGCAGGGCCAGGGCGGTGGAGAGCCCGGAGATCCCGGAACCTATGACCAGGCAGTTCAACATGACGGCGTCCTCTCAAGAATTTATTTCGTTCGGATAAAAGAAATATAATTCCGAGGATGCGGCCGGTCAATCCCTTCGGTCAAACGAAATAGTTTTGCTAGCCTCAGAGCATGGAAAGCGAGCAGCGAGAAGCCCTGTTGGCCGCGGTGTACGAGTCGGGCCGGGAGTTGTCGACGGCGGCTGTCATGTTTCACACGGCGCTGTCCGAATTGCGCGGGCTCTCCGCGACGGAAGGCAAGGCGATCGACATCCTCATGCGTTTCGGGCCCATGACGGCCGGTGAGTTCGGTGAGCATTCCGGTCTCGCGCCCGCGTCGGTGACCGGCTTGATGCAGCGACTGGAGAGCAAGGGCATCGCGCGCCGGGTCCCGCACAAAGACGACAGGCGCAAGGTCCTGATCGAGCTCGTGGGCGACCAGGCAGCTGCCGCCGCGCCCTACTTTGCGGACTTCCTGGACGGGCTGGCGGCACTCCTTGAGGGTTACAGCGACGAACAGCTGCGCACGATTGCCGACTTTTCCACACGGGCCGCCCTAATCCAGCAGGAGGCCGCAGGCCGGCTGGCCACATCGCCGTAGGCGAGATCCCCTGCGCTGGACTTGGTTGCACGGGATTCCCGTCCTTGACGCATCTCCAGCCTTCCGCATATCCTGAACGAACGGTCGGTAATTATTTATCGGAAATTCATTAGGAGCAACCATGGCATCGCAGACCCTGCAGTCAGTGCCCGCCGAGCCATCGCCGGCACGGCATGAACCGAGCCCCGAGGACGCGGCCCGGCTCGACGCCGAGGGCCAGGCCTACTTCGAGAAGGTCATGGCGGAAGATTCCCGCATCGAGCCGCGTGACTGGATGCCCCCGGCCTACCGCAAAACGCTCCTGCGCCAGATCTCGCAGCACGCCCACTCGGAGATCATTGGCATGCAGCCGGAGGCCAACTGGATCTCCCGCGCCCCGAGCCTGAAGCGCAAGGCCATCCTCATAGCCAAGGTCCAGGACGAGGCCGGCCACGGACTCTATCTGTACTCCGCCGCCGAAACCCTCGGCCAGCCGCGCGATCAGATGATGCAGGACCTGATGGACGGCAAGGCCAAGTACTCCTCCATCTTCAACTACCCCGCCCGCACCTGGGCCGACATGGGTGCCATCGGCTGGATGGTCGACGGCGCCGCGATCGCCAACCAGGTGCCGCTCTGCCGCGCCTCCTTCGGCCCCTACGGCCGGGCCATGGTCCGGGTCTGCAAGGAAGAGTCCTTCCACCAGCGCCAGGGCTTCGAGATCCTGCTGGAACTCTCGCACGGCACCCCCGAACAGAAGCAGATGGCCCAGGACGCGGTGAACCGCTGGTACGCCCCGGCGCTGATGATGTTTGGCCCGCCGGATGACGACTCGCCCAACTCCAAGCAGTCCATGGCGTGGAACATCAAGCGATTCAGCAATGACGAGCTCCGCAACCGGTTTGTCGGCATGATGATGGAGCAGGTCAAGGTCCTGGGCCTGACGCTCCCGGACAAGGACATCCGGTTCAACGAGGAAACCAAGAAGTGGGAGCACGGGCCGCTGGACTGGGCCGAGTTCCATGAAGTCCTGGCCGGCCGCGGCCCCTGCAACGCCCAGCGCCTGGAACGGCGCCGCGAGGCACACCAGAACGGCGCGTGGGTGCGCGAAGCCGCGGCGGCTTATGCCGACAAACAGCGCCGCAAGCAAGCAGAAAAGGTATCCGCAGCATGACAACCGAACCGCAAGCAGGAAACGTCTGGCCCATCTGGGAAGTATTCGTCCGCTCCAGCCGCGGCCTGTCCCACGTCCATGCTGGCTCGCTGCACGCACCCGACGCGGCCATGGCCCTGCGCAACGCCCGGGACCTCTACACCCGCCGCAACGAAGGGGTGTCCATCTGGGTGGTCCCGGCCGAGGCCATCGCCTCCAGCGACCCCGATTCCAAGGGTTCCTTCTTTGAATCCCCGCAGGGCAAGGACTACCGGCATGCCACGTATTACACCAAGAGTGAGGGCGTGAAGCACCTGTGAGCACCTCTCCTGAAACAGACATGCACGACGGCGGCCACGGCGACATCTCCGTCGGCGTATCCGGTGCCGGCGCCAGCGGTGACGGCACCGCCAGCGCCACCCGCATCACCCCCGGCAACGCGCTCCGCCCGGAAGACATCGCGCTGTCCGTCAGCCGCGGCTCCGCGAAGCCGAGCGAAGACGCTGCCGAGTTCGCCCTGCGCCTGGGCGACGACGCCCTGATCCTGGCCCAGCGCCTGGGCCACTGGATCTCCCGCGCGCCGGAGCTCGAAGAGGACGTCGCCCTCGGCAACATCGCCCTGGACGAACTCGGCCATGCCCGGTCCTTCCTCAGCTACGCCGGCGGACTGGACGGGCGCAGCGAAGACGATCTCGCCTACTTCCGCCGCGAGCACGAGTTCCGCTCCGCGGCGCTCTTCGAGCAGCCGAACGGGGACTTCGCCGTCACCATTGCCCGGCAGTTCGTGGTCAGCTACTACCAGTTCGAGCTCTACCGCCGGCTGACGTCCTCCACCGACTCCACCCTGGCCGGCATCGCCGCCAAGGCGGTCAAGGAAGTGGACTACCACCGGGACCACAGCGCCCAGTGGGTGCTGCGCCTGGCCCTCGGCACGGACGAATCGCGCCGGCGCATGATCCACGCGTTCAAAGTCATCTGGCCCTTCGTCGATGAGCTGTTCCGCGACGACGAGCTCACCGGACGCCTCAGCGAGGCCGGCGCCGCGCCCCAGCCTTCGAGCCTGCGCGAGGACTTCGACCGGCTCACCGGCGAGGTCCTGGCCGAAGCGGAGCTCGAGGTCCCCAACGTCCAGCCAACACCGGGCGGGGGCCGCCGCGGCCTGCACTCCGAACACCTCGGCTACATCCTCGCCGAGATGCAGGTGCTCGCCCGCGAGTACCCCGGAGCCAGCTGGTAGGCACCATGGAAATGTTTGTCTCCGATCCGGAAACCGCAGAGCGCCGCAACGCCGCCAAGGGCAACACCGCCCAGGAGAAGGCCTGGGCGGTCGCTGCCACAGTGTGCGACCCCGAAATCCCGGTCCTCACCATCGCGGACCTCGGCATCCTGCGCGATGTCCAGGTTTCGAAGGAACCAAGCACCGACGACGGCGGGATGGTTCCCGCCGTCCAGGTCACCATCACCCCGACGTACTCCGGCTGCCCCGCCATGGACGCCATCCGGGATGACCTCACCGCGGCTTTCCACCGCGCCGGGTACCCGAGCGTCAGCGTTGAAATGGTTCTCTCCCCGGCCTGGACCACCGACTGGATGAGCGCGGACGGCAAGGCCAAGCTGGAGCAGTACGGGATCGCCCCGCCGTCCGGCCGGACAGCTGTTGATGGAAAAGCAGTCCGGCACGCCGGCCCGGTCCGGCTCGCGCTCGCCGTCAAGTGTCCCCAGTGCTCATCGCTCAACACCAAAGAACTCACCCGCTTCGGTTCCACATCCTGCAAGGCCCTCTACGTGTGCCAGGACTGCAAGGAACCGTTCGACTACTTCAAAGTCTTGTAAGGAACAGGTGCCTCCATGAAGGTTGTCCGCCAGACCGCCGCGGAGTCGGCCGCAGCCACCGGCCGCCGTCGTGCGTCCTTCCACACCCTGACGGTGGACGAGGTCCGCCGGCTCACCGACGACGCCATCGAGGTGACGTTCGGGGTCCCGGCCGAGCTCGCCGGACAGTTCGACTACCTGCCGGGCCAGTACGTCGCGCTGCGCACCACCCTGCCCGACGCCGACGGCCAGCCGCACGAGATCCGCCGCAGCTACTCGATCTGCGCCGAACCGCGCAGTTTCGCGGACGGCAGCAGCGAAATCCGCGTGGCCATCAAGAAAGACCTCGGGGGCCTGTTCTCCACGTGGGCCAATGCCGAACTCAAGGCCGGCGACGTCCTGGACGTCATGAGCCCCATGGGCGCCTTCGTCTCCAAGCACGGCCGCGACGGCAAGTCCGTGGAACAGAACGTCATGAACTCCATGAACCATCCGGAAGAGCTCGCGGGGGAGCCCGGCTCGTTCGTGGCGATCGCCGCCGGATCCGGCATCACTCCCGTGATCGCCATCGCCCGCACCCTGTTGGCGGCCCACCCGGAGACCCGCTTTGACCTCATCTACGCCAACAAGGCCGCCATGGACGTGATGTTCCTGGAAGAACTCGCGGACCTGAAGGACAAATACCCGGCCCGGCTGGCGCTGCACCACGTGCTCTCGCGTGAACAGCGGATCGCGCCGCTGCTCAGCGGCAGGATCGACGCCGAGAAGCTGCAGGCGCTGCTGGGCACCGCGATCCACGCCGACGACGTCGACGAATGGTTCCTCTGCGGTCCGTTCGAACTCGTCCAACTGTGCCGGGACACCCTCGCCGCGCGCGGCGTCGCCCCCGAACACGTCCGCTTCGAACTGTTCACCTCCGGCAAGCCGGACCGTCCCGAGGGCAACATTGGCCGGCCAGTAGTCGCCGACGAATCCAAGGAAACCTACAAGATCACGTTCAAGCTGGACGGGCTGCAGGGCGAAGTGGCCAGCCCCACCCACGCCCGCGAATCCATCCTCAACGCCGCCCTCCGGGTCCGCCCCGATGTGCCGTTCGCCTGCGCCGGCGGCGTCTGCGGCACCTGCCGGGCCAAGGTGGTCAGCGGCACCGTCACCATGGACGAGAACTACGCCCTGGAACAGGACGAGCTCGACAAGGGCTACGTCCTGACCTGCCAGTCCCACCCCACCACGCCGGAAGTCACGGTCGACTTCGACGTCTAGGCCTTTTCGACACCCGCCTTTTCGAATCCAAGGAGCCCCATGATTTCCCTCTCCATCGCCGACGGCGTCGCCGAGGTCGTCCTCGACGCCCCGCACAAGCTGAACTCCCTCGACGAGCAGGCACTCGCGGATTTGTCCCGGGCATACGACGACGCCGCTGACGCCGCCGCACGCGGCGAAGTCCGGGCGCTGCTGCTCCGCGGCGAGGGCCGGGCCTTCTGCGCCGGCCGTGACATTGCCGGTGTGACCCCGGAGAGCGATGACGCGCAGGCCTACCTGGGCGGGCTCGTCCAGCCGCTGCTGAAGAAAATGAGCGCCTTCCCCGCGCCCACGTTCGCCGCGGCCCAGGGCGCCTGCCTGGGCGTGGGGCTGGGCCTGCTGCTGGCCACGGATGTGGTCTACGTGGCGGAGAATGCCAAGTTCGGCTCACCGTTCGCCAAGCTCGGCGCCACCCTCGATTCCGGCGGGCACTGGTATTTCACCGAGCGCCTCGGCATGCACCGGACCCTGGACCTGATCTACACCGCCGAGCTCATGAGCGGCGCCGACGCCGTGGCACAGGGCCTGTTCAGCCGGGCCATGCCCGCGGCGGAACTGCTGGAGAACACCCGCGCCATCGTGGCCAACGTTGCCACCGGCGCCACGGGTGCGTTCCGGGCCAGCAAGGAGCTCGTGGCGCACATCCGGGACCAGCGGCTGGGGCTGTGGGAGGCCATGGAAGAGGAAAACGCAGAACAGGCACGGCTGTGCAAGAGCGAGGACTACGCCGAGGGTTTCCGCGCCTTCCAGGAGAAGCGCACCCCGGTTTTCAAGGGCTGACGGCCGGCCCGGCGGGTTCCGAGGAACGCATTTCCCGGGTACTCGTCTTTGCATCGAAGCATTCTCATTTCCGTAACCCGCTTGTAAAGTTCGGTTATGAGTCTGGGGAGATCTGTAACTAAAGCTGTCATACCCGCGGCGGGCCTGGGAACGCGCTTCCTGCCGGCCACTAAGGCAATGCCCAAGGAAATGCTGCCGGTGGTCGACCAGCCGGCCATCCAATACGTTGTGGAAGAAGCCGTCCGGGCCGGGCTGACCGATCTGCTGATGGTTACCGGGCGCCAGAAGCGGGCGCTGGAGGACCACTTCGACCGCGAACCCGCGCTGGAGCACGCCCTCGAACTCAAGGGTGATTTCGACAAGCTGGAGGCCGTCCGCCACGCCTCCCGCCTGGGCCCGCTGCACTACGTGCGCCAGGGCGACCCGAAAGGGCTGGGCCATGCAGTCCTCTGCGCCCGCCAGCACGTCGGCTACGAACCGTTCGCCGTCCTGCTCGGCGATGACCTGATCGACGAACGCGACGAACTGCTCACCGCCATGATGGACGTCCAGGCCCGGACCGGCGGCTCCGTCGTGGCCCTGATCGAGGTGGATCCGGCGGAAATCAGTGCCTACGGCTGCGCCGACGTTTCCGCGCTGCCGGGCCAGGACTATGTGCGGGTCAACGGGCTCGTGGAGAAACCCGCCGTCGCCGATGCCCCGTCCAACCTGGCCGTGATCGGCCGGTACGTCCTGCATCCGGAGATTTTCGATGTCCTGGAGGACACCCCGCCCGGCCGCGGCGGCGAAATCCAGCTCACCGACGCGCTGCAGACCCTTGCCGTGTCCGACGGCGAGGGCGGAGGCGTCCACGGGGTGGTCTTCCGGGGCCGCCGCTACGACACCGGAGACAAACTGAGCTACCTCAAGGCGGTCATCTCGATCGCCGCCGACCGGGTGGAGTTCGGCGAAGAGCTCCGGGCCTGGATGAAAGCGTTCGTCAGCTAACGGGTGTCCAGGTCCTCGAACACCAGGAACGTCTGGGTGTCCAGGACCCCAGGCATGGACTGCAGCTGGTCGAAGATCACCCGGCGAAGGTCAATGTTGTCCACGGCGCGCACCAGCAGGATGACGTCGAAGTCCCCGCCCACCAGCGCGATGTGATGGACCTCGGGGATGGCACGCAGGAGTTCGCGCAGCTCCCGCCAGGAGTGCTGGCGCACCTTCAGCGTGACGTAGGCGGAAGACTTCAGGCCGGCCTTGATGGGATCCACCAGGGCGGTGAACTTGGTCAGGACGCCTTCGCCGGTGAGCCGGGCGATCCGGGTGTAGGCGTGGGCGCGGGAAATGTGGACGTTCTCGGCCACCTGGGTCACCGACATCCGGCCGTCCCGGGTCAGCTCCGCAATGATGTTCCGGTCCACATCGTCCAGCGGCACCGCCACCTGCTCGGTTTCTAGCTCTGCCATTCGTCTACAACCCCCGCCGGTAATCCAGCTCACACTTACGATTTGTCTTCAAGAGTAGGGCAAATTTGTGGACATCTCCACGATTTCAGGCGGAGGTGGATACGAAACATCGACTGGCGGCATACTTGGAATGAATAGTGGCTACAGAAGGACGGACCAATGACGATCTCCGCAGACCACGGTGCGCAGCCAGCTGCGCAGCAGGCCGCGCAACAAGATCCAGCCGGTGATGCCGTGAGCAAGTTCGGCATCAGCGTTGAGGACTACATGCTCCCCGCCCGCCACCAGATCCAGATGGTGGGCCCGGACGGCACCCTGAATCCCCACACGGAGCAGGGCACCCAGCCGGGACACGAGTACAGCCTGCCCAGCGAAGCCGAACTGCTGGCCGCCTACGAGCAGCTCGTCGTCGGCCGCCGGGTCAATGACCAGAACTCCGCGCTGGTGCGGCAGGGCCGGATGGCCGTCTACCCCTCCAGCCACGGCCAGGAGGCGTGCCAGGTTGCCGCCGCACTGTGCCTTGCCGAGGGCGACTGGCTGTTCCCCACCTACCGCGACTCCGTGGCCGTCATGGCCCGCGGCGTGGATCCCGTCCAGACGATGACGCTCTTCCGCGGCGACTGGCACGGCGGCTACGACCCCGCCAAGAACAAGGTCGGCATCCAGTGCACCCCGCTGACCACCCAGCTGCTGCACGGCGTCGGCGTGGCCCACGCCGCCAAGCTGCGCGGCGAGGACACCGTGGTCCTGGCCATGTGCGGCGACGGCGCCACGAGCGAAGGCGACTTCCACGAGGCCCTGAACTTCGCCGCCGTCTTCCACCTGCCCGTGGTCTTCTTCGTCCAGAACAACCAGTACGCGATCTCCGTGCCGCTCGCGCACCAGTCCGTTGCGCCCTCGCTTGCCCACAAGGCAGTGGGCTACGGCATGGCCGGCGAACGCGTGGACGGCAACGACATCGTGGCCCTGCTCGCCGTCCTCGGCCGGGCCGTCAAGCTCGCCCGGGAAGGTTCCGGCCCGCTGCTCGTGGAGGCACACACCTACCGGATGCAGGCGCACACCAACGCCGACGACGCCACCCGCTATCGGCAGGACAGCGAAGTCGCCGAATGGGTGGCCAAGGACCCGCTGAGCCGGATGCAGACCTACCTGACGGACCGCGGCCTGCTGGACGATGACCGCGCCGCCAGGATCACCGAAAAGGCAGAGGCGGTTGCCACGCAGCTGCGCGAAGGCCTCAGCGAAGAGGTCCCGGTGGAACCGCAGGACCTCTTCAAGTACGTCTTCTCCACCCCCACACCACAGCTGAAGGAACAGTCCGCCATGCTCGCCGACGAACTGGCCCGCGACGCCGCATCCACCGCAACGGAGGCCGGGAAATGAGCCCCACCATCACCACGTCCTCCGAGGCGAACGGCAACGTCAGCGCCGCCACGGCGCGCGCCGCCGCGAAGGCTGCTGTTGAGGCCGAAAAGACCGGGCCGCAGACCATCACCCTGGCCAAGGCCCTGAACACCGCGATGGCCGACGCCATGCACGCGGACCCCTCGGTCCTGGTCTTCGGCGAGGACGTCGGCATGCTCGGCGGCGTCTTCCGCATCACGGACGGGCTCACCAAGACCTTCGGCAAGAGCCGCTGCTTCGACACTCCGCTGGCCGAATCCGGGATCGTCGGCATGGCCGTCGGCATGGCGATGAACGGCATGCGCCCGGTCATCGAGATGCAGTTCGACGCGTTCGCCTACCCGGCCTTCGAACAGATCGTCAGCCACGTCGCCAAGATGCACAACCGCACCAAGGGTGCCGTGAAGCTGCCCATGGTCATCCGCGTTCCGTACGCCGGCGGCATCGGGGGAGTGGAGCACCACTGTGACTCCTCCGAGGCCTATTACGCGCACACCGCCGGCCTGAAGGTCTTCACCCCGGCCACCGTGGCCGACGGCTACCGGATGCTCCGCGAAGCCATCGACTCCGACGACCCCGTCATGTTCATGGAGCCCAAGAAGCTGTACTGGTCCAAGGACCAAGTGGACCTGGACGCGTTGCGCGCCGAGCACGCCACGAACGCCGAGCGCGGCACCTCCTCCGAAGGCCGGGCCGCCGTCGCCCGCCCCGGCACCGACGCCACGCTGATCGCCTACGGTCCGTCCGTCCCGACGGCGCTGGCCGCCGCGGCCGCCGCCGCCGAGGAAGGCCGCTCGCTCGAAGTGATCGACGTCCGCTCGATCGTGCCGTTCGACGACGAGACCGTCTGCGCCTCGGTCCGCAAGACCGGCCGCGCCGTGGTCATCGCCGAGGCCCACGGCTTCGCGTCTGTGGCCTCGGAAATCGTCGCCCGGGTCCAGGAACGCTGCTTCCACCACCTGGCCGCACCGATCCGCCGCGTCACCGGCTTCGACGTGCCCTACCCGGCGCCGAAGCTCGAGCACTACTACCTGCCCGGCGTGGACCGCATCCTCGACGCCGTTGACGACCTCCAGTGGGAAGACTGACCATGAGCGAACCGAAAGTATTCCTCCTGCCGGACCTGGGCGAAGGCCTCACCGAAGCCGAGCTCGTGAACTGGCTCGTGGCCGTGGGCGACGAGATCCGCGTGGACCAGCCGATCGCCGAGGTCGAGACCGCCAAGTCCATGGTGGAGGTGCCCTCGCCATACGCCGGCACCGTGGCCGTGCTGCACGGTGAGCCCGGCCAGACGCTCGACGTCGGCAAGCCGCTGATCTCGGTGATGCCGGTTGGCGCTTCCGTGTCCGTTGGCGCTTCCGGTGGCGCCGCCACAGGCGATGCCGCCCCCGGTGGGGCCGGCGCGGATGATGCCGCCCCCGCCCCTTCGCCGGACAGCATTCGTCCTGCGGACGATGCTGCCGGCTCCGACAGGCCCGATGCCACTCCCGGGGCGGCATCATCC
>NZ_JBFUAF010000027.1:0-52172 GCF_056406415.1 Arthrobacter sp. P1_C12_2
GCTGCGGAACTGCTGGGCCGCTGCCAGTCCAAAGGCCTCTCGATCGGCGAGATCATGTTCGTCAACGAGCGCGCCTCCCGCACCGAAGAAGAGATCCGCGAAGGCCTGCTGCACATCTACTCCGTGATGGGCTGCGGAACTGCTGGGCCGCTGCCAGTCCAAAGGCCTCTCGATCGGCGAGATCATGTTCGTCAACGAGCGCGCCTCCCGCACCGAAGAAGAGATCCGCGAAGGCCTGCTGCACATCTACTCCGTGATGGAAGGCTGCGTCGAGGTCAGCCTCAAACGCACCGGGCTGCTGCCCGGCGGACTCAAGGTCCGCCGCCGTGCGCCCGACTGGCACGAACGCCTCATGAAAGAGGACAAGGACCGGGACCCGAAGTACTGGCAGGAATGGGTCAACCTGATCGCGCTGGCCGTGAACGAGGAAAACGCCTCCGGCGGCCGCGTGGTCACCGCCCCCACCAACGGTGCCGCCGGGATCATCCCCGCCGTGCTCTACTACGCCCTGCACTTCGCCCCCGGCATGGACAAGGCGACCCAGGCCGACCGCGACGACGTCGTGGTCAAGTTCCTGCTGACCGCGGCCGCGATCGGGGTGCTCTACAAGGAGCAGGCCTCGATCTCCGGCGCTGAAGTCGGCTGCCAGGGCGAGGTCGGCTCGGCGTCCTCGATGGCCGCCGCAGCCCTGGCCGAAGTCATGGGCGGCACGCCCCAGCAGGTGGAGAACGCCGCGGAAATCGCGATGGAGCACAACCTCGGGCTGACCTGCGATCCGATCGGCGGGCTCGTCCAGGTTCCGTGCATCGAACGCAACGCGATCGCCGCCGCCAAGGCCATCAACGCCGCCAAAATGGCGCTCTGGGGCGACGGCACGCACCGCGTGTCCCTCGACGAAGTCATCGTGACCATGCGGGAGACCGGCAGGGACATGTCCTCCAAATACAAGGAAACCGCAATGGGCGGCCTCGCCGTCAACGTCGTGGAGTGCTGACGTCAGCCGTCGGCAGGCGCCGCGGATTGCCTTGCAGGTCCATGGCTTCATGGATCTGCAGGGCAAACCAGAGTTGCGCCAGCGTGGAGGTTTCGGTCATATCGAGGCCTGTCAGCTCACTGATTTTCCGGATGCGATAGATGATGGTCTGCCGATGCGCGAACAGGGCGGCCGCCGTTTTCTGCCAGGACCGTTGCATGTCAAGGAACGTCTTTAGCGTGACGATGAGGTCCCCGTTTTCGCTCTGTTCGTATTCGAAAATGGGTCCGAGGAGCCGCTGGACCAGTGCGTTGCCTTCCTCATAGCTGGTGAGCCCCAGCCACGAGGGTCCCTCGGCATAGCGGACCAACCGCTCGCCGGTGCTCGATGCCGTCCCAAGCGCCCACATCGATTCCTGCAAAGCTCGCTGCGTTCCAGCGGCTGCGGAAGGCCGGCTGATCCCGATCTTCACGTCCATGGGGACGGCATGCCGCAGAAGATCGTCGGTGCAGTCTGAAGCGACAGCCAAGTGCAGTGTATTGAACCTGCGCTGGCACGCCGTCGGATAGCCGTGTCGCCAAAGATCAACGTGGATCCCCGCCAGGCGCTCACCGTCCTCGCTCGACATGGAGATGATGAGGAATTCCCGTGTCGAAATCCCGAACTCAGGGAGCCGGCTTTCGATGTCGGCGATGCCCAGGCGCCCGTCGAAGGCCTGCAAAAGGAACTCCGCCCCCAGCCGGCGCTGGTTCTCGAGGGACAGCACCGTCCGCGACAGCTCCAGTCCAAGGACTGTGGCCGCATGGAGCAGTACCACCGCATCCGGGTGCGGTTCGGATTTCGGCAGCACCACCAGAAGCGCATTGGCGTGAGTCGGAATATCCATCATGAGAAGGTGGCTGTCCCCCAAACGGTGCCACTGGAACTTCTTGCTGGCGACCGGTGACTTGCTGGTCAGCGGTTCAAGATGCTGCCTTAGGTCCGGCGGCAGCGACTGGCCTCCGTGATGCCAGGCATGCAGGCACCGTCGATCAACCACGAAGAGGCTGGCGTCGAGTTCGGCTTCGATGCCCAGGATCAGGCTTAGCCATTGGTTCTCAGATGGCCCCGCCAGCCGCAGCAGGTCATAGATACGGGCCGTCTGGCGCAGCCTGCGGGACTCCTCAAGCAATGAAGACTCAGCGACCGAACGTGCAATGGCGATGAACGGCAGCGGGTAGGGGATGTTGATGACCGGCAACGGCAGGCGGTCACAGGCTTCCAGGAACTGGGGCAGGAGCTCAGGGGCATGCATCTGCGCGCCGATCGCCAGGGCACTGGCACCTGCATTGACCAGTGCCTCGGCCAGCTCAACCTGCCCGTCGGGATCCGCCGGAATGGAGAGCCCGTTGGTCATCATGAGCTCGCCGCCGGTGATCCATTCCCACAAGCGCGGGAGGTCGGAGGTGTGGGCCCAGGTGACCCGGTTGCCCAGGCCTGCGGAGCCCGCCAGAAGGGTCAGGCCCAGCTGGGGTTCGGCCAGCAGTTCGGCCACGGTGATCGCCATGTGTGGTTCCTGTTCATAAGTCCGGAGGCAACCCCCAAGCCGCTTATACACATGTATAAGCCCCTCGGTTATTTGTAGTCAATCGGCGCATGTACCGCGTGACGCCGATCACTAATAGTTAAGGCATAGACCTCAACCGGCGCAGAAGCACAGCTCAGAGAAGAACCTGCCAGGCCGGCTGAACCCAAGCAACTGGAGGATCCCTGTCATGACCACGCACAAGCCAATCGGCCCCGTCGACGCAACAAAAGTCCCTCGCTACGCGGGCCTGGGCACCTTCGCCCGGCTTCCTCAAATCGACCGTGTCCCGGACTATGACATTGCGATTGTCGGTGTCCCGTTCGACGGCGGTACCTCCTTCCGCCCCGGCGCCCGCTTCGGTCCGGCCGCTGTCCGTGAAGCGTCGCGGCTCCTGCGCCCCGGCTACCACCCGGAGCTCGACGTCGAGCCTGTATACGAAGCCCAGGTTGTCGACGCCGGCGACATCGCCTGCACCCCCTACGACATCTCCCGCGCAGTCCGCGAAATCGAGGAGCAGGCCCTCCCGCTCCTCGGCGAGGCAGGCTCCGGCAAGAGGCTCATCTCCATCGGCGGCGACCACACCATCGCGCTCCCGATGCTGCGGGCCTTGAACAAGGTCCACGGCCCGGTGGCCCTGCTCCACTTCGACGCACACCTGGACACCTGGGACACCTACTTCGACCAGCCGGTCACGCACGGAACCATCTTCCGCCGGGCCTTCGAAGAGGGCCTCCTCGTCGAGGACAAGTCGATGCACGTGGGCATCCGCGGCCCGGTTTATGACCGCAACGACTTCCTCCGCGACCACGAGTTCGGCTTCCAGATCATCCGCTGCTCGGACCTGGACGTCATCGGGGTTCCGGCCGCGATCCAGCGCGTCAAGGAGCGGCTGGGCGACACTCCCGTCTATGTCTCCATCGACATCGATGTCCTCGACCCGTCCTACGCGCCGGGCACCGGCACCCCGGAAATGGGCGGGCTCCACTCCCGCGAACTGCTGGCCCTGCTCCGCGGACTGGACGGCATCAATATCGTTGGCGCCGACGTCGTCGAGGTCGCTCCGGCCTACGACCACGCAGACATCACCACACTCGCCGCGGCGACCCTGGTCTTCGACCTGCTCGCCCTGATGGTGAACCGCAGCAAGGCCTCCGCCAACGTCGCCCAAGAGCTGCAAGCCGCCACCGTTTGACCCGCAAGGGCTGGGCATCGCGCCTGCTTTGTACATATGTATGAACAGGTCTACGGCGTCTATTCAATCGCCGGATTTCCACTGTGACAAAAGTCACGAATGATTGATACATCAGATCCCGTGCCCGACGAAGCGCCGGGACAGAACAAAGAGGTTCCCATGAACTCCCGGAACGCATCATGAGCACGCACCCCACTCACGCCGTCGCGGCCGAGGTGCCCCGGCTCGAAGACAAGACCATTCAGCCCATCCCCGCCGACGAACGCCACGGCAAAGCACGGGACCTTTTCACCATCTGGTTCGGTTCCAACATCATGATCATGACCATCGTGACCGGGGGACTCGCGACCACGGTGTTCGGGCTCAGCTTTGTGCCCGCCGTCGTCGGAATCATCATTGGAAACCTTGTCGGTGGCATCTTCATGGCACTTCATTCGGCCCAAGGTCCGCAGCTGGGTGTGGCGCAGATGATTCAGACCCGCGGCCAGTTCGGTTCGTACGGGGCGCTGCTGATCGTGGTCATCGTGGTGGTCATGTACGTCGGGTTCTTTGCGGCGAACCTCGTCTTTGGCGGCCAAGCGCTGGCCGCAGTCACCCCTGGCATCAGTGTTGATGCAGGCATCATTGTCATTGGCGTCGTGAGCGTCGTGGCCACCATTTTCGGCTACCGGCTCATCCACGCCTATGCACGCTTCTTGAGCATCGTGGCCGGTCTGGCGCTGGTGCTGGCCTTCGTCTGGATCCTGGCCGTCCACGGATTGCCGGCCAGCTTCCTGGACCAGGGAACCTTCAACTGGGTCGGCTTCATGGCCACGATCTCCGTCTCCGCCCTCTGGCAGCTCGCCTACGCTCCCTACGTCTCGGACTACTCCCGCTACATGCCTCAGGGCACCGGCTCGGCCCCGGCGTTCTGGGCATCCTACTCAGGCTGCGTCCTGGGAACACTCTTCCCGATGGTCTTGGGTGCCCTGGTGGGAACGCTCGCATTGGCACTGATCAACGATGGCAGCAATGTCGAAATAGTCGGGAGCCTGGGAGCCATGCTCGGGCCATGGACCATGGTGATCATCGGAATCTTCTGCCTCGGCGTTGCGGCGTCGAACGCCATGAACCTCTACTGCGGGGTCCTGTGCACCCTCACCATTGGGCAGACGTTCAGGCCGGCCTGGTTGCCCCACGCCAAGACCCGGACCATTGCGGCGATCCTCCTCTTCACCCTCGCCCTCTCGATCGCACTGTTCGCCCGCGACAATTTCATCTTCTTCTACACGAACTTCCTCTCCTTCCTGATGTACGTCCTGGTTCCCTGGACGGCCATCAACCTGGTCGACTACTACCTCCTGCGGCACGGCGACTACAAGGTCGAAGACTTCTTCAAGCGCGATGGCGGGATGTACGGAAGGTTCAACTGGGTTGCAATCGGAGCCTATGTTGCCGGCGCACTGATCCAGGTTCCGTTCTCCGCAACAGCGATGTTCACCGGCCCTATTGCCGCCGCGATGAACGGCGTGGACCTCTCCTGGATTGCTGGCCTGGTGGTCGTTGCACCCCTGTACTACTTTGCGGCGCGGGTGTTCCGGAAGAAGGCAGCAGCAGCAGCCCCCTTTCAGTCGCCTGCCTTCGCAACTGACCTGATTGAGGCGCCGCGGGCATAACGCCCGCCCCGGGCATGCACCGCCCACCGCGGGCATACCGCCCGCCCCCAACACAAACTCCCGACGCCGAGACCGGCGCAGAAAGCAAAGGCTAAATACCATGACCCTCACCAACCTCGAGCAGTTCACCGTCCGACGCTCTTCCGCGGAGCAAAGCTGCGCCAGCGTCTTGCCTCCGACGGGGCACTTCATCGGTGGAGCATTTGTTCCCGGTTCCTCGACCCGGCTCATCGACGTCGTAGATCCCACCACGGAGCAGGTCATCGCGTCGGTGCAGGCAGGCACAGCCTCGGATGTGGACGTTGCGGTTGAGGCGGCCGTGGCGGCCCAGAAGTCCTGGGGCGCCACGACACCGAAGGAACGGTCCGAGGTGCTCTCCCTGATCGCCAACATCATTGAAGCCAACCGTGAAGCGTTCGAAATCATCGAGTCCGCCAACACCGGTAAACCGCGGACCGTCGCGGAGGACGATGTCTCCAGCACCATCGACACCTTCCGATTCATGGCCGGAGCTTCCCGCACACTGACTTCCATGGCTGGTGGCGATTACGCCACCGGACACACCTCGGTCATCCTCAGGGAACCCGTCGGCGTCGTAGGCGTCATCACTCCCTGGAACTACCCGCTGCTGATGGCGGCGTGGAAGATCGCGCCCATCCTGGCCGCCGGAAACAGCATCGTCCTCAAGCCCTCGGAACAGACTCCGCTGTCGACGCTGAAGCTGGCAGAACTTGTCGCCGGACGCATCCCCGACGGCATTCTCAACGTCGTGACCGGAAAAGGCCGAACCGTCGGGCAGCGGCTCTCCGAACACCCTGATGTCGCCCTCGTTGCGTTGACGGGGAGCGTCGTCAGCGGACAGGCAGTGGCGGAGACCGCGGCCAGGTCCGTCAAGCGCGTGCATCTGGAACTCGGCGGCAAGGCCCCGGTTGTTGTCTTCCCCGACGCCGACCTCCGCGCGGCCGCCGCCGGCGTGCGAAACGCCGGCTTCTGGAATGCCGGCCAGGACTGCGGCGCCGCCTGCCGCGTGCTGGTCCACGAGTCCGTGGCCGAGGAGTTCACCGAGCACCTGGTACGTGAAGTCGGCACGCTCGTCGTCGGCGCCCCGGGTGCAGGGGACGACGTCGAAATCGGTCCCATGATTTCGCGCCCGCACTTCGAACGCGTGAAGGAATCGCTTGAGGAGGCAAAGGCTGCCGGTCTTCAGGTGGCCATCGGCGGCTCTGCCCTGGAAGGCCCCGGCTACTTCATCGAACCCACAGTGATCAGCAACGTGCCGGCCGGGGCGCATATTGCTACCCACGAAATCTTTGGCCCCGTCGTCACCGTCGAGTCCTTCAGCTCCACCGACGAGGCCATTACCCGGGCCAATGAGAGCCCCTACGGCCTTTCCGCCTCGGTATGGACCCGGGATTCGAGCCTCTCGCTCAGGGTTCCGAAGCAGCTCGATTTCGGCACCGTCTGGGTCAATTCACACCTGGTGTTGGCCTGTGAGGTTCCGTGGGGCGGATTCAAGGGATCCGGCTACGGCCGCGACCTGTCGCTGTATGCCTTGGACGATTACTCCCGGACCAAGCACGTCATGATCAACCACGGCGCATGAGCCTTAAGACCAGGATCGGAGCTCAGCAATGACCACCACGAATCATCCCAACCCCGCGTCGTCGGCGCGCGCCGCTACCCCGTCCGCTCCCTTCGGGACAGACGTAACCTGGACCAACTGGGGCGGCAACCAGAGCGCCACGCCGGCCTTCACCGTCCGGCCGCGGAACGAACAGGAGGCGCTCGACGCCGTCCGGTTCGCCATCCGCGAAGGCCTGCCCGTACGCGCAGTCGGCTCAGGGCACTCGTCCTCTCCGCTTGTCCAGACGGGCGGCGTCCTGATGGACATGTCCGCGCTCTCGGCCATCACCGGAACCGACCTCATGCGGCGCCGTGCCAGGGCCCTGGCCGGCACCACCATCAACGCCTTTGGCGATCCGCTGTGGGACCAGGGGCTGGCACTGGGCAACCAGGGCGACATCGACAAACAGCAGATCGCCGGGGCACTAGCGACCAGCACCCACGGCTCCGGAAAGAACCTCGGCAGCTTCTCATCAGCACTGCGTTGGGTCCGGCTGATCAACGGCTACGGCGAAATCGTCGAAATCGGTGAAGGGCAGCTCCGCGAACTCCGGGCCGCCCAGGTCGCCCTGGGGACGCTCGGAATCTTCCTGGAGGTCGAACTGGCTGTCGAGGACCGCTATTACCTGCAGGAGGAGATTACCTACCCCACGTGGGCCGAGACCGCGGCAACCTGGCAGGCCGACATCGACGGGAACCGGCACTACTCGTTCCTCTGGTGCCCGGATGACGATTCATGCGAGCTCCTGGACCTGCCCGGATCGCCCGGCCAGAGCATGGCAAACCGCAGCTACACCAAGCGCTACAACATCGCCCAGGTCACGGACGAGCGTGAAATTTCCCGCACGGAAGGTGCCCGGCTGGACCGCTCGTACCGCATCTACCCGGGCGGATTCACCACACCGTTCCATGAACTCGAGTACTTCGTTCCCAGCCAACACGGCCTGGCGGCCGTCGAGGCTGTCCAGGAGCTGATCCGCACCAGGCATTCCGACCAAAAGTACCCCGTTGAGGTCCGCTGGGTGAAAGCCGACGAAGGCTACATGTCCCAGTTCCAAGGACGCGACACCACCGTCATTACCCTGACCACCGAACCTGGGACCGACTACTGGCCCTTCTTCCGGGACGCGGATGCGGTGCTGCAGGAATTCGAGCCACGCGCACACTGGGGCAAGATCCACTTCATGACGAGGAGCCGGCTGGAGCGTCTCTACCCGGAGCTCGACACCTTCATCCAGGTCCGCCGGGAGTTCGACCCCCGCGGCATGTTCCTCAACGACCACACGCGGGCCCTCGTCGGCTAAATCAGCTGTCCAGGCTAAACCGGCAATTCCGGCGTACGCCCCCAACTCGTGACCGGGGGCATACTGCCCGCCCTGCCACAACCAATGCTGGAAGAGAAGATATGAGCCATTTTCAGGACAAGGCCTACCTCGTCACCGGAGCCAGCTCCGGCATCGGTCTCGCGACCACTCGAGCCCTTCTGGCGCAAGGGGCGAAGGTCGCCGCCGTCGGGCTCCCGGACCGGTTGCTTGAAGACGCACGACGCCAACTGTCGGGTGCTGTGATCTTCCTCGAAGCCGACGTGTCGGAGTCCCTGCAGGTCGACAACGCATTCGCCCAGGCGGAAGCAGAACTTGGACCACTGAGAGGAGCCTTCAACGCCGCAGGAATCTCCAGTGTTGCGCCCATCGCCGAAACGTCCGACGAGCTGTGGCAGAGGTTGATCCGGGTGAACCTGACCGGTACTTTCCACTTCGCCCGGGCAGCGGCCCGAACGCTCACATCCAACGGCGGCGGCTCGCTCGTGTGCACTGCCAGCGAGCTATCACTCGTCGGCCAGGCAGGCTACACGGCATACACCGCGACCAAGGGCGGCGTGCTTTCAATGATGCGGTCTTTGGCCGCCGAACTCGCACCGGCCGGCGTCCGGGTCAACGCACTGTCGCCGGGCACGACAGATACCCCGATGCTTGCGGCCGAGTTCGCGAACGAAGAAGAACGCGCCAGAGACGAAGCTTCCGTACCACTTGGCCGATTCGCCCTGCCGGAGGAGATTGCAGCCGCTGCGCTGTGGCTACTGGGGCCTGAATCCTCATATGTCACGGGAACAAACCTTGTTGTCGACGGTGGTCGAACGACGACCTTCCCCCTTGGGCATTGAAGCCCACATCCAACGCATGCACTGAAAGGCAAAATCACATGAGCTCTGTACTGGTCACAGGTGGTGCCGGATTCACCGGACGCCACATAGTCAACGAACTCGCCGACGCCGGCCATCAAACGGTCAGCTACAACCGGGATTTCATCGACGCGCCACGCCCCGATGTCGTTTCCGTCCAGGGTGAACTGTTCGATATCCCTCGTCTCCTTGAGGTATTCAAGGAGCACGACGTCGACACCATCGTCCATACCGCCGCCATATCCCACCCGACCTATTCCCTGAGCTTTCCCCTGGCGACGTTTGCCGCCAACGTCGAGGGAACGGTGGCGGTTTTCGAGGCGGCCCGACTCCACGGCGTCAAACGGATCATCAACTTCTCTTCGGAGTGCGTGTACGGCAAGACCTCAGCACCGGTAGTTCTCGAATCGGAGCCAGTAAATCCGACGACGCCTTACGCCGTGACGAAGGTTACCGGGGAATGGCTCGGACAGGTCTACGGCGACAGGTATGGAATCGACGTCATCTCCCTGCGCATCGGCCAGGTTTACGGACCCGGAAACCGCATGGATGAAGTCATGCGGGATATTATGCGCGGCGTCGTCCGCGACGGTTCATTCTCACAGGACCACGGGGCCGACCACCGCTACAACCTGGTCTACGTCCGCGACGTCGCACTAGCCATACTGGCGGCAGTCCAGGCACCAGAAACGGCCTCGGCCAGGCCCCTGGCCTACAACATCTCCGGCAGCGAGTACTGGACACTCAGCGACGTCGTCAAAGAAGTTCGAATCGCATTCCCGGACGCCACCGTGGAGATCGGGCCCGGGACGGATCCAACCCTGGACTTGCAGGGACACTTCAGCATCGCTTCCGCAGCCGCGGATCTCGGCTACGAATCGGCTTGGCCGCTGCAGCGGGCCCTCGGCGATTATGCCGACTGGCTCTCCACCCATGACTTCTGAGCCATTCCTTCGGACCCATAGGGGCGAACATGACCTTCGATAAAAGCGGCTGGAGGCAGGGGGCGGCGTGCGTTGCCGCGTTGACCTTCGACGTCGACGCCGAGTCCCCCATCCTGGCCGCCGGCCGCCGCTATGCCGACAATGCGATGGCGATGACTCACCAGGCGTTCGGACCCAAGGTGGGTGTTCCCCGGATTCTGCAGATGTTGAAGGATGTGCAGCAGCCGGCGACATTCTTCATTCCAGGCGTCACCGCGGAGCGATATCCCCACATGGTGGAACAGGTCCTGGAATCGGGTCATGAGATCGCACACCACTCACACACTCACCGCACGGCGGTGAACATGAGTTTCGACGACGAACGCGCTGACTTCGATCTGGCGCTTGCCGCACTCGGGCGTTTCGGCATTTCTCCAAAGGGGCATCGCGCCGCAATGTGGGAGCCCTCGTGGCAGACGCCGTCGCTGGTAGCTGAATACGGGTTGAAATACGATTCCAGCCTGATGGATGCGGACGTCCCGTATCTCATTGAAACCCCCGCAGGGACAGTCGCGGAGCTCCCTCCACATTGGAGTCTGGATGACTGGGAGCAGTATGCCTTCCTTCCGGAACCCAAGATCGGGGAAATCATCCAGTCGCCACTTGTCGTGGCGGACATGTGGATTCACGAGATCGACGCAATGCGACGGCATGGTGCTCTATTCATGCTCACCTGCCACCCGTTCCTCACTGGGCGGGCAGGACGGCTGGAGGCGCTGCGGACCGTTATCGAAACTGCGCTTGAGCGAGGCGACGTCCGCTTCTCGACGTGCGAGGCGCTCGCGGAAGCGGCACTCGGTGACCCTGCATTGATTGCCGAGCCCCTCAATCCAGTGACAGCGTCCGCGGAGCTCTATCCGGACTACTGAATCCGGACTACTGAGCCGTGCAACACGGCGAACATTGGTGATCCCAAAACACAACAGGCCAAGGGCGAAGCCCTTGGCCGCTCATCAGCCACGCCCGCCGCGCGCTGTGATGCTCCAACCCTAAGACCGTCCCAGCGAAAGAAGGCTCATTGCAATGAACTCCCCGTCCCAGCTGTTGTCGGACGTACCTGGTCCCACACAGACGCCTAATCCTGAATCCCTCCAACTCAAACGGGAGATGGGGTTCTGGTCCTCCTTCTCTTTGGCGTTTGCCTTCATGTCGCCCATCATCGGCCTGTACGGAGTATTTGGCCTGGCCCTGATGGCCGCAGGACCGGCCTTCTGGTGGGGTCTGTTGGTGGTCCTCTTGGGCCAGGCCCTGGTAGCAGCCGTCCTTGCCGAGCTCGCTTCACGTTGGCCTGTTGCCGGCGGGGTCTGCCTTTGGTCCAGGTCCCTTCTCGGGCACACCTACAGCTGGTACGCAGGATGGGCCTACATCTGGACCCTCATCATCACCGTTGCCGCTGTAGCCTTCGGTGGAGGCACATTTCTGGCCTCACTGCTTGGCATAGAACAGCCTGACACCACGACGAAAATCGTGCTGGGTGCCGTCATCCTCTTGGCGAGTACCATAGCCAACTCCGCCGGACGGAAGTGGCTGAGTCTGCTGGTGACCGTGAGCATCGTGTGCGAGGTCATCGCCAGCCTGGGAGTCGGGTTGGTGCTCATCATCTTCCATCGCCGAAATTCCCTCAGCACGATCCTGGAGTCTTTCGGAACCGCGCCGGACACCACCGCCTATGTCTTTGGGCCTTTCCTTGCCGCGGTGGCAATCATCGGATGGTCGTTCGTGGGATTTGAAAGTGCGGGCGCAATTGCCGAGGAAGTCCGATCTCCCGAACGCAAAGTGCCGCGGGCAGTGCTGACGTCCCTGATCACGGTGGCATCAGTCATTACGTTTTCTTGCCTGGCCCTGCTCCTCGCAATCCCGGATATTGGTGCCGCCATGTCGGGGGCAGACCCGGACCCGATTACCACAACCCTCACCGCCAATCTTGGCGAGGGAATCACCAAACCTCTCCTGGTGACCATCGTCCTGGGATTCATCGCCGGGACGGTGGCGCTCCAGGCAGCAGTATCGCGATCGATTTTCGCATTCGCCAGGCTGGATGCCCTGCCTGCGGCCAAGGTTCTGAAGCGTCTCAGCAAGACCGACCGGCTGCCCATCAACGCCCTCCTGGTCTCCGCGGTCGCTTCAATGATTGTTCTTGCCCTGTCGGCATCTCAGGTGTACGGCGCACTAATTGCCTTCGCAACGGCGGGCTTCTACGTGGCCTTCATATTCCCAGTGCTGGCCGCGCTGATAGTCCGGCTGAAAGGAGCGTGGAAGGCCGGACCCTTCAGCCTGGGAGTTCTTGGCCCAGTCGTGAACATGGCGGCGCTGCTGTGGTTGGGTTTTGAGATCGTCAATATCGCATGGCCGCGGCAGCCGGAAGCGCCCTGGTACCAGAACTACGCAGTGATTGTGGTTTTCGTGATCCTTGGCCTGGCGGGTTTTGCGGTGGAGAGGCATCTGCGTCGGCGCAATGGCGCGCAGTTGGCGACGGAGGCAGAGACAGCGACCGAGACCGAGACAGACCCGGAACTGCTGAACGTCGGGCCGTGAGGCCCCACGAACCCCTCCTTCCCGGTGATTTTGCGGGGGAGGAGGGGTTTTTCACGCCCGGAAATGGGGCGCGGCTGGCCGGAGCCGGGAACTCAGATGCAGGACTTGTTGTAGTCGAAGCCGCCCGAGATGTACTGGGCCATGGTGACTTTGCCGCCGCCTGTCAGCGGCGCTGCTGAACACATGCTGCTGGCGTTTTGGAGGGAGCTCGCGCCGGCGAGCCAGCTTCGCTGGGCGTAAAGGCTGCTGGTCGAGGGCACCGCGCCGACGATCTGTGCCCATTGGTAGCCGGTCGAGTAGAGCCCTGTTTTGGCGCCGATGCTGGCAAAGTAGGCGGCCATGCCCTCTAGATCGGCTCTGTTGGCGGCCTTGTTCGTTGACCAGGTGTTGTCGGTCTCGACGTCCAGCCACCAGGTGTAGGAGGCCGGGTTCTTGACCCCGCGGATGTTGGCGTCGTCGTAGGCCTTGGCGTATCCGTACATATAGGAGCACGCCGAGCCGACCGAGCCCTTGGTGCACTGGCCGTAGGGGTTGGTCACGGTCTTCCCGGCATAGGTGTTGCTGGTGGGCCACCAGGAGCCGGCGGTCCCGGGGTTTCCGGTGTTTACGTACAGGGCGACGAGGGGCTGGCCGGTCCCGCCGGTGGACGTGGCGGCCCAGGACAGCTGGGTGGCCAGGCACGAGTTGGTGTTGTTCGCCAGGCCGTTGTTCACACCGATGATCGCGAAGCTCTGACCCTTGGGCAGGGGTTTGCCGCACTGCGGCCAGGACACATCGACGCCGGGTCCCGCGGGCGTGACTGCTGCTGTGCCGGCCGAAGTCTTCGCGGCGGTGGTGTAGCCGGCCTTCGTTCCGGTGACGGTGACGGTGATGGCCTTGCCGGCCTGCGCTGCGGCCAGTTTGTAGGTGGCGGCGGTCGCTCCGACGATGACGACACCGTTGGCCCTCCACTGATACTTCAGGCTGACGGGTGCCGGCCCCCATATGCCCGGGACCGCGGTCAGTGTGTAGCCGGCTTTTGTCATGCCGGTGATCGTCGGCACCGGGGCCGGCCCGAGCGAGCCGGCGGCGATGGCTGCGGTGGGGGCGGAGGTCTTCGAGGCGGTGGTGTAGCCGGCCTTCGTTCCCGTGACGGTGACGGTGACGGCCTTGCCGGCCTGCGCTGCGGCCAGTTTGTAGGTGGCGGCGGTCGCTCCGACGATGACGACGCCGTTGGCCTTCCACTGATACGTCAGGCTGACGGGTGCCGGCCCCCATGTGCCCGGTACCGCGGTCAGGGTGTAGCCGACTTTTGTTTTGCCCGTGACCGCCGGCACCGGGGTCGTCTTCAACGGCGCGGCGGACGCTGCAAGTACCGCCGTCGTCGTACCCGGCGCGGCGGATGCTGGGGCAAGCGGTGCCAGTGAAAGCATCATGACCACAACCAGGAACAACGGAATTGATAGAGTCCGGACGCGGTCGAATAGCAGCATAAAAATTTCCCCCAAATTGCCGCGCCCGGAACAGGCTGCGCTAGAGCCCGCAGAATTGCAGACAGCGTGAATCTAGCACGGGGAGGTGTTCCTCAACGAGCAATTGCAGCTTTGCGGGCGACGGACGCACGCAAAAACCCGCCGGCTCCGGGCTCGCCCGGGCCGGCGGGTCCTTGCCGCGAGGCTACTCCGGAACCACCAGTGCGGGAGTGTCCTTCCGGATGGTCTCGCCGCGGAAGAAGCCCGGATGCAGTTTCGCGGCAACCAGCATGATCACGAGGCCGAGGGCCAGGATGCCGATGCCCAGGATGAACACCAGGCCCACCCCGAAGACCTCCGAGCCGCTGCCGAATTCCGGTGCCCAGCTGTCCACGGCGGTCTGGAAGAAGACCACGGTGAGGACCAGGCCGCCCAGCACCGGGAACAGCAGCCGCATGAAGAAGTTGCGGACGCTGGAGAACAGGCTGTGCCGGAAGTACCAGGTGCAGGCGAATGCCGTGAGGCCGTAGTAGAAGCAGATCATGAGGCCCAGGGCCATGATGGTGTCGTTGAGGACGTTCTCGCTGATCACCTTCATGACGGCATAGAAGCCGCCGGAGATCACACCGGCAATCACCGTGGCGAAACCGGGGGATCCGAAGCGCTTGCTGACGGATGCGAAGCGCGGCGGCAGGGCGCCGTAGTGGCCCATCGCCAGCAGGCTGCGGGCGGGGGAGGCCATGGTGGACTGCAGGGAGGACGCGGTGCCGGAGAGCACGGCCAAGGACATCAGGATGGCCAGCGGGCCCATGACGGGGGAGGCCAGTGCTGCAAAGATGTTCGACTGGTTGTCCGGGTTGTTCAGGCCGATGCCGTCGGTTCCGGTGCCGGCCACCATCATGGTGGCCACGATTGCGACGAGGTAGAGGGCCAGGACGGCGACCGCCGTCGTGGTTCCTGCCCGGCCGGCGGTTCCTTTGCCACCCTTTGTTTCCTCGTTTACGGTGAGGCAGACGTCCCAGCCCCAGTAGACGAAGACGGCCAGTGACATACCGGCGGTGAACTGCTCGAAGCTACCGATCTTCATCGGGTTGAACCAGTCCCAGCTGAAGGCGATCGAGGTGCCCGAGTCGCCCGACGCGGCGTGGGTGAGTGCCATGACGACGAAGATGCCCAGGACGAGTACCTGGAATCCGACCATGGTGTACTGCACGAGCTTGGTGGCGTGCAGGCCGCGGTAGCTGACCCAGACGGCGAGTGCCACGAACACCAGGCACGTGACAATGTTCAGGGCGGTGTTGGAGGTCAGGTCCGCGAGCTCGGGGTTGTTGAACACCTGGGCCAGGAAGAGGTAGAAGAAATCCACCGCGACGCCGGCCAGGTTGGACAGCACGATGATGTTGGCGGCCAGCAGCCCCCAGCCGCCCATCCAGCCGACGAACGGCCCGAACGCCTTCGTGGCCCACGTGAAGGTGGTGCCGCTGTCCGGGGAGTCGGCGTTGAGCTCGCGGTAGGCGAACGCCACCAGGATCATGGGAATGAACGCGACAATGAAGATCGCCGGCAGCTGCACGCCCACGGCGCCGACGGCGGGTCCCAGCGAACTGGTCAGGCTGTAGGCGGGCGCCACGGAGGAGATGCCCAGGACGACGACGGCGAGCAGGCCCAGCTGGCCGCCCTTGAGCCCTTTGCCCGTGATGCCGTGTTTCGAACCGGCCGGATCGACCGCGTCCTGGGTGGTGGCGCCGTTTTCGCGGCCGATTGTCTGACTCATGGCTGACCTGTCTTCTGGGGGACGGACGGTTGCTGTTGGGTGATGCAATGGATGCCGCCGCCGCGGGCGAAGAGCTCGCGGGCGTCGATGCCGACCACCTTGCGGCCGGGGTAGGCGTCGCCGAGGATGCCCAAGGCTTTTTCGTCCATCCGGTCGCCGAACGTGCAGGCGATGACCCCGCCGTTGACCACCAGGTGGTTGATGTAGCTGTAGTCGACGAAGCCGTCCTCATCCGTCAGGGTTTCCGGGGCGGGGACCTCGATGATGTTCCATTCGCGGCCGGCCGCGTCCCGGGTGGTGGCGAGGTGGCTGATGATGTCCCTGCTGACTTGGAAATCGGGGTGTGCCGGGTTCTGCTGGGAGTGGACCAGCACGGTGCCCGGGGACGGGATAGCCGCTACGATGTCGACGTGGCCGCGCGTGCCGAACCGTTCCGAGTCCCGGGTCAGCCCGCGCGGAAGCCAGACGACGTGGCTGACCCCGAGAGTCCGGGCCAGTTCGGCCTCGACGTCTGCCTTGCTGAGCCCGGGGTTGCGGCCCGGATCGAGCTGGACCGTCTCGGTGACGAGGACCGTGCCTTCGCCGTCGACGTGGATTCCGCCGCCCTCGTTCACCAGCGGCGAGACGAGGTGGCTGGCCCCCGAGCGTGCCGCGACGGCCGCTCCCACGAGCGAGTCCTTGTCCCAGGCGGCCCAGTCCTGGCCGCCCCAGCCGTTGAAGACCCAGTCGACGGCGCCGAGCCGGCCGCCGTCGTCGAGGACGAATGTGGGGCCGATGTCCCGCATCCAGGCGTCGTTCAGCGCGGCGGTGACCACCTCGATGTCCGGGTGGAGGTAGGCCGCCGCGGTCTCCGCATCCGCCGGCGCCACCAGCATGGTGACCGGTTCGAATTCCACGACGGCGTTCGCGACGGCGGCCCAGACGGAGCGGGCGGCGTGGGCTTCTGCCGCTGTTTCCCCCAGGGTGTACCCGCCGGTGGGGAACGCCATCCAGACACGGTCCTGGGGCGCCGTTTCGGACGGCATCCGCCAGGCGCTCATGCGGTGGCCTTCTGTGCGTTGAGGCCGAGCGGGGCGTCCGGGCGGACCGGTTCGGTCAGCCGCGCGTAGGTGTCCGGGCGGCGGGTGGCCAGGAAGGGGAATAGCGTGAGCCAGTCCCGTCGCTGACCGAGGTCGAGGTCCGCGACAATCACCGCGGATTCGTCCCGCGGTGCCTGGGCGAGGATCCGGCCGTAGGGATCGGAGATGAAGGACGAGCCGTAGAAGTTCAGCGTGCCTTCGCTGCCCCAGCGGTTGGGGACTACCATGAACAGCCCGTTGGCGATGCCGTTGCCCACAATGACCTGCTGCCACAACGGCTGGGTGTCGAAGTTCGGGTGGTCCGGCTCGGAGCCGATGGCGGTGGGGTAGACCAGGAGTTCTGCGCCGCCGAGGGAGTAAATCCGCGCCAGCTCGGGGAACCACTCGTCCCAGCAGGTAGGCATGCCCAAGCGTGCGCCGCCGAGTTCGGCGGGGGAATGGACCTCGTAGGCATCATCGCCGTTCGGGCCCTGGCGGAAGAACTTGTCCTCGTAGTAGCCGGCCGTGACGGGAATGTGGAGCTTGTGGGTGCGGGCCAGGAGTTCGCCCCCGGGGGAGACCAGGATGGCGGTGTTCAGGCCCAGGCCGTCGTCAGGGCCGTCGGGGTTCTCCGCCTTCTGGTACAGCGACGCATGGACACGGATTCCGTGCCTGCGGGCAGCGTCCGCCGCGAAGCGGAACGTGGGGCCGGTGAACAGGTCCTCTGCGATGTCCGAGGGCCGCGGGCGCGCGGTCCCGCCCCGGGCGGCGTCATTTTCGGGAAGCGTGTCCGCGGGGTAGCGGGACAGCGTGAGCTCGGGGAGGAAGACGACGGCGGCTCCCAGCCGGGCGGCCCGCCCGATGCCTTCGTCCAGTTCTGCGTGCAGGGCCGCGGCGTCAGCATGCCAGCGGTGCTGCACGACGCCGACCCGCAGCGCCGGCCGGCTGGACTGAGTTGTGCTGGACGGCGCGGTGCGGGCCAGGGAGGGCAGGGTGTCGAGGGACAAGATTTCGATCATGGCTACTCCAGTGAGACGGGCGTCACATAAATGAACGTTGTTCATTTAGTATTGGGGTGATGGCCGCGCGGGGCAAGGCCTAATATGAATAAAGTTCATTTATTTATTCGCGGTTTCCCGGCGCGGCCGGCAGGGGCCCCGGGGACAGGGGCTGGGCCGGCGCACCCCGCGGGCGCGGGCCGTAAGGCCCTAGACCGCGAATTGGACCCGGCAGAGTCTGGGCGTATGACTCAAACGAACCCCGCGCCGGATCCGGACATCAAGGCCGCCCAACTCAACGAACAGCCCACGGCGGTGGTGCATGAGACTGTCCCGATGAATGCGTTAGGGGACTTTTTCGGCCGCGCCTTCGGCGCCGTCATGGGTGCGGTGCAGGCGCAGCATGTCCAGCTGGCCGGACCCCCGTTCGCGCTGTACCGCGGCAAACCAACCGACGTCGTCGACGTCGAGGCGGGGTTCCCCCTCGCCGCACCTTTCACGAACCCGGGCGGCGCGGACACGGCAGTCACCGCCGGGACCCTCCCCGCAGGCCGGGCCTACGAAGCGATGCACATCGGTCCCTACGACTCACTGCAGCGGACCTACGGCGCGATCATGGCGCGGATGCGGCATGACGGCGCGAGCCCGGGGGCGGCAATGTGGGAGTACTACCTCACGGATCCCGGCGTCGAACCCGACCCGGCGAAATGGCAGACCCTTGTGGTCTGGCCGGTCGCCTGAAGTGCCGCACCTGAACTGCCCGCCCAAAGGGCGCGGCCGGGTCCGGCTGGGGGCGTTGCCCGGGTTTCCGCGCCCCGTCCGACTCATTGTGTCTGATAGGCCACACTATTCCTCAACTCCATGCATAATGTCCTAAACTGCTTCACTGAGGTGCCTGAAATGGCGCTGCGCAGCAACGAAAGTGAACCCCGATATGGCTACCGATTACGACGCCCCACGCAAGACAGAAGAAGAATCTCCCGCTGAGTCGCTGGAGGCCCTTCAGGCGTCCCGCGGCGGCGGCGCGCAGACTGCTGTGATCGACGTCGATGAGAACGACACCGCTGAAGGCATCGATCTTCCGGGTGCGGATCTGTCCGGCGAAGAGCTGACGGTCGTAGTTGTTCCGGAGCAGTCCGACGAATTCACCTGCTCCTCTTGCTTCCTGGTCCGTCACAGGTCCCAGGTGGCCCTTGAAAAAAACGGCATGAAGTACTGCCGCGACTGCGAAGGCTAAGAACCGTCCAGCAACTGCAAGGCCGAACGAAGCGCCGGACCCGCGAGGGTGCCGGCGCTTCGCCGTTTCCGGCATGGCCTTCGGCTCCGCGTGTTATCCGTTCGTGAAGGAAAGTCGCGAAATGGGTCCGTGAAATCCGTCCGTGACCGGCAACTGGCCACGCTAACGGTTGGGCGCCGAAACGGTCGGGGGCCTCGCCCGCCGGTTCGGGACCGCCTACGCTGAAAGCGTCTGACCTGCGCTGACGCTTCCGCCAGCCCACGGGCTCAGGAAGTACCAGGGGGTGGCGGGGTTGAAAATGACACAGTTGAAAATGACACAGTTGAAGAGGATCCACGCGTTGCTCGCGGCAGTGCTGATGGCCGCCGGTCTTGGGGTGCTTGCGCCGGCGCCGGCCGCTGCGGACCCATACTGCGGACAGGTCTGGGGTTCGCTGAGCAAAACGGATCCGGCCATGAGCCAGGCCAAGGTGGTGAACGTCCGGACCGGTCAGCATTACTGTTTTGACCGGCTGGTCATCGACCTCAACGGCCCCGTGGCCGGCTACACCATCCGCTACGTTCCCGAGGTGGTGCAGGACGGGTCCGGCCTGCCGGTCCCGCTGCGGGGCCAGGCCTTCATTCAGCTCACCATCAATGCGCCTGCCTATGACGACGCCGGCAATCCCACCTACAACCCGGCGAACAAGAGCGAACTGACGGACGTGACCGGCTACCAGACGTTCCGGCAGGTGGCGTGGGCGGGCAGCTTCGAAGGCTACAGCAGCCTCGGCCTGGGGGTCCGCGCGCGGCTGCCGTTCCGGGTCCAGACCGTGTCCGGGCCGGGCACCGGGTCGCGGCTCGTGGTGGACGTGGCGCACTTCTGGTGAGGCTCGTGAGGCGCTGAGCCGGGCTGCGCGCCCTGCCGGGCGGGTTGGCTAGGACAGGCGGATTGGCTAGAGCGAGTTGAGCTCGGCCCGGAGCGGGAAGTCCCGGCCGTCCAGCACCAGCTGGGTGCAGCGTCCCGTGCCGCGGTTGAGAACGATCGGCGCCATGAGGTTGACCGTCGTGGAGCCGGGGGAGTGGTTGACCACGATCAGCACCTGGGGTGCCTCCCGCTCGTCGAGTTCCAGGGCCTCCAGCGATGCTGCCGGGATCGGCGGGGCGTAGCTCGGCGCAAACACGGCGGCGTCGGCCAGGAACAGCCGCACCGGGCTGGAACCGGCCTCCAGGGCGTACAGTCCGGCCGCGCCCTCGACGCTCCGAAGCACGAAATCGTGCAGATCCTCGAAGCCCGGCATGGGTGAGGTGAAAGTGAGTGGCTGGCTGGTGACCGGGGTGTCCATGACTGGGGTGCTCACCGCAGGAAGTCCATCAGGGTGGGCTGAAGCACTTTAGCCGTGGCGGCCAGGGCCACCTGGTAGTTGGTTTCCTGCAGTTTCAGGTCCATGATCACGCTGCCAAGGTCTGCCGTCTCAATGCCGGTCTTCTGTGCGTCCAAGGTGGCCTCCAATTCTGTGTTGGCGCTGCCAGCCCGATCCAGCCGCGCCTGGCGTGTTCCAATTTCCGAACGGCCGTTGACGATGTTCTTGAATGCAGTGTCGACGGCCGCCACGCGCGGCGAAATGTCCGTGCCCGTCCGCAAATCGGCCGCCATCTTGCTGACGATATCGAAGACCGAGCCGTTACCGCTACCGAAGATCGCAGCGCCATCGGCGTCGACGCGGACGGATTCGGTGGCGCTGATGCGACGCTCCACAGGGCTCTTGGGCAGACCGTCGAGCGCGGGAGGGGTGCCGGTGAAGGCACTGGCGGCATCCGAGCTGCCGGCAAAGATGTTTCGGCCCAGATGCTTGCTGTTGGCGATCGAAACCAGGTCCTTGTTCAAGGAGTCAAGCTCGTTGGCGATTGCGTCTTTGCCGGATTGGTTGAGCGAGCCGTTGCCGGCCAGGACCGTGAGGTCTTTGATCCGGTGCATTACGTTGGTGGCCTGTTCGAGGGCGGAATCCGCCGCCGTGAGCCACGTGTTGCCATCGTCAATGTTGCGGCCGTACTGAGCGTTGGCGGCGAGGAGCGCGCGGGTTTCGAGGGCCTGCGCGATGGCGGCCGGATCGTCCGACGGGCGCGATATCTTCTTGAGCGTGGTCGCTTTTTCCTGCAGCTCTGCCAACCTGGACTGCTGGGTCTGCAGCGTACGTTGGGCGTTCGCGCTCATGGTCAGGTTAGTTACCCGGTTCAGCATGCGACTACCTTCCTACCAGTCCGGTGCGGTTGATCAGGACGTCCAGGGCTTCGTCGACGGCGGTCATTACCCGGGCCGCGGCCTGGTAGGCGTGCTGGTTGGTGAGCAGGCTGACGTTTTCCTCATCCAGGCTCACAGACGCCTGGGATGACCGGCTTGTCAGTGCTGATACCTGGGCAGCATCGGTGAGTGATTCGTGCTGCTGGGCTCCGCGGGACTGAACGCCGATGCTTGTGACAATGCCTGACCAGGCCTTGTCCGGTGAGGTCGGACCGGCGCCGAGTTGCGAGATCTTGTCCGCGATGCTGGTGTCAAGGGCGCCGCCAGTCGATGCCTTCAGGGCGATGTCGGCGGTGTTTGCGGGTCCCTTGATATTCAACGCGGCGGGGCCCGGGCCGGCGGTGGTGAAGAAACCGACGCCGGTGGCGCCGGTGGCCGTGACTCCAGTCGCGTGGATGGGGTTCACGGCCGTGACGAGGGCCATGGCGAAGTTGTTGTACTTCTCGGCGGCCTCGGCGATGGCGCCACCGGAGCCAGCAGCGGATGGCGGTGTGGCGGCGGGCGCCAGCACCGACAATGCTCCGGCGATTTCGCCGCCGTCAGGGGTTGCGACTCCAGCCGGGTTCTTCCACACCAACTGCACAGACGATCCCATCCGATCAGATGAAGAACCCGAGAGGGCGAGTGTCCGGACTGAGCCGCCGGTGACCAGGGCATTGCCGCCGACAAGGACGTCGACTGTGCCGTCGGATTGCTCGCGGACAGTGCCCCCGACGAGGCCGGCAATCTTGTCCGTGAGCTTGGCCCGTGCATCGATCAGTTCATTGGCAGATCCGCCGGCAGCGAGGGCGGAACGGATAGTTGTGTTGTACGAAGCGACCTGGGCGGCGGCCGCGTTGACGGCGTCGACGCTGTCAGAGGCCTCGGCGCGGGTTCGGCTCCACTGCGCGTCCAGGGCCTGGTACGCCGAGGAGATCTTGTCCGTCACGGAGTTGGCGGCGTTCAGCAGGAGCCCTTTCGGGCCGTCCTCCGAGGGCTGATTGGCGGCGGCCTGCCACGCGGACCAAAAACCCTGCAGCGCGGTCGAGATACCGTTCTCGCCCGGTTCCTGAAGCACGCCCTCAATGCCCTGCAGGGCCGAGGAACGAACACTCGCGTAGCCGGCCTGGGCTCCGGCCGAGCGGACGGTGCCATCGAGGAAGCTGCTGCCGAGCCGTGCAATGGCGTCCACCGAAACACCTTGCCCGGGCTGCAGTGCGCCGCCGCTGAAGAGCCCGCGGGCAGGCGCGGCCAGCGAGGACTGTTCCACACGCTGACGGGTGTAGCCTTCGGTGGCGGCGTTGGCGATGTTCTGCCCTGCCACGTTCATGCCCTGCTGGGCGGCGGTCAGCCCACGGTATGCGGTGTTCAGGGCGCCGAAGGTGCTCATGGTCGCTTCCTTAGAATTGCTGGTCGAAGATGCGGGAGCCGGCGGATTGCCCGGTCTTGCCGTGGGCGTCGTAAGTGCCAGCCGCGGCCGCGGGGTTTAGGTCGGCGAGCGACTCCTGCGTGGAGCGGACGGCAGTGCGCAGGTACTGCTCGTTGGAGTCGCGCAGTTCCTTGATCAGCGCCGTTTGGCGCGTCAGTGCCGTCAGGTGCGCGCTGAGAACCTCGGCCCAGGCGCCTTCCGGGGCGGCAGCGGCCAGTTCGGCCAGGGAAGCATCCGTAGGGAGTCCCCAGACCTCGGCGACGACGGCGGCCTCGATGGTGCGCGCCAGGCTCGCCTGGGAGAGGTGGCCCAGCACCTGCTCCACTTCCTTGGTGCCGTGGGGCAGCCAGCGGGACTTGCCCGAGGTCAGCAAGAGCTGCTCTTCCTCGAGCTTGAAAGTCAGAACGTCCAGGAGTTCACGCTCCCGCCACAGCAGGGCTGAAAGTTCGTGGATGGCCATGGTCCGGACGGCTCCCTCATGTGTGAATGGTGCAGGTGACAGGTGCGGTGGTGCCGAGGCGTCTATTTCATCGTGCGGACGATGCAGCCATCAGCTGGGTTCGTAGAAACTATCGGCGGGGCCCGGGGATCCGTTAGCGGAAATAAGACTGATAACACGCGGAACTTGGCGCGGGGGAAAATCCGAAAACAATTTTGGAATTCTCCTTACCTGTGCTTCCCGAATGGCGATAACTACTCGTGAAGGCCCACGGATGGGCCATCGCTTACAGTCCCACTCACGGAGGAAATACCATGGGCTTCGTTATTAACAACAACCTCGCGGCGAACAGCTCGTACCGCAACCTCAACGCCACGCAGACCGACCTCTCCAAGTCCTTGGAGAAGCTGTCCACCGGCCTGCGCATCAACCGCGCCGGCGATGACGCAGCAGGCCTGTCCATCTCCGAAGGCCTGAAGGCCCAGGTCTCCGGTTCAGCCCAGGCCGCCCGCAACGCCCAGGACGGCATCTCGGTCATCCAGACCGCTGAAGGCGCTCTGACCGAGGTCCACTCGATCCTGCAGCGTATGCGCGACCTCGCTGTCCAGGGCTCGAGCGACACGAACAACGCGGATGCCCGTACGGCCATCAAGACCGAAGCTGACCAGCTCGGTTCGGAACTGTCTCGGATCTCGGAGTCGACCAACTTCGGCGGTATCAACCTCTTCCAGGCCGGCTCCACCGCCGGTCCGGCCACGCTGGCCATCCAGGTTGGCGCGGCCGGCGATGCTACGTCGCAGATCACCATCAAGAATGCGGATCTCAAGACGGATCTGGCGGATGTTGTGACACTGGTTGGTGGAACCGTGGGAACGGCTGCGGCTGGCTTCGATGAGACGGACGCAACCTCGTTCCAGACCACCATCAAGAACATCGACAAGGCGATCAAGAACATCTCCACGTCGCGTGCGGATCTCGGCGCTTCGCAGAACCGTCTCGAGCACACGATCAAGACTCTGAACGTTGCCGGTGAAAACCTGCAGGCTGCTCAGTCGCGCATCGCCGACGTCGACATGGCTTCGGAAATGGTCAAGTTCACCAAGGCCAACATCCTGTCCCAGGCCGGCACCGCCATGCTGGCTCAGGCAAACCAGTCGAGCCAGGGTGTTCTTTCCCTCCTGCGCTAGACCGGTTCCGGCAGTCCGGTAGTCGAGAAATGAGGCTGCCACCCTGATCGGACGAAGACACAATCCCGATCAATACGCTGCGGAAGGGCCGGACGATGCCACAAACATCGTCCGGCCCTTACGCGCAACATCCGTAGTTCCGAAACTCAGCAGGCAAGAATTGGCAGCAGCAAGGAGAGGCAGCGATGGGAATCTCACTCGACGGTTTGGCCAGCGGGCTGGATACCACCGCGCTCATCAGTTCCGTGATGCAGGTCGACGCCATCCCCCAGACCCTGCTCAAGAACAAGTCGTCCGACATCCAGTCCATGGTGTCTGCGCTGCAGGGGCTCAACAGCAAAGTCGCTGCACTCGCGACGCAGGCAACAGCCGCGGCCAAACCTGGCGCCATGGACCTCTACGCGGCGACGACGACTAGCGACAAAGTTGCTGCTACGACAACCTCGACGGCAAAAGCTGGTTCGATCGATTTTCAGGTGACTCAGCTCGCGCAGACTCAGGTCACGGTGACACCCAAGGTGAACGCCGTCGTGGGATGGCCCTACACCACTATGACTATCAACAGCGGGGGCAAGGACTATACGATCGAGCCGCTCGGGAGCAACCTCGACGACGTCGTTACCGCAGTGAACGCCGCTGGCGCCGGCGTCACCGCCAGCAAGGTGGCTGTCGGCGGCGGGGACTTCCGAATCCAGTTCACCGCGACGAAGTCCGGCGAGGCCGGTAAGTTCACCGTCACCGATCCAGTTGGAGTTTTCTCCAATGTCACGGCTCCGCAGGACGCTCAGATTGTGCTCTGGCCGACGAGCTCAATCGACATCCAGACCCCCATCAAGTCTTCGACCAACACCTTCACGGATCTTCTGCCTGGCGTGTCCGTAACCGCCAAGGAAGTAACCGCGACTCCGGTTGTACTCACGGTTGCCCGTGACAACGCGGGAATCACCAAGCTTGCCTCGGATCTCGTCTCAGGTGCTAACGGCATCTTCTCCCTCGTGGCGAGCAGGACCGCGGTGAGCACCACGACCAACACCAGCGGCACCACCACGAGCGCGGGGATCTTTGCCGGGGACAGCACCGTGCGTTCGGTCAACCAAAGTATCCTCTCTGCCGCGTCCCTGCCGGTCGGCACCCCGCCGCGCTCGCCGTCGGAAATTGGCATCAGCATCACCAAGACCGGCAGCATGGAATTCGACGCCACCAAGTTTGCTGCCGCCCTCGCTGCCGATCCCGCGGGGACTGCCGCCAAGGTGCAGGAGATCGCCGGGCGCATCGCCACCGCGGCCACTGCGGCGTCGGACAAGTACAACGGCACGCTGACCACCACCATCACCGGCCAGCAGTCCGAAGTCCGAGACCTGGCCGACCGGATCAGCGACTGGGACACTCGCCTCGCCTCACGCAAAGCAACGCTCCAGCGCACTTACTCCGGCCTCGAAGTGGCGCTAAGCAACATGAAAGCCCAGCAGTCCTGGCTTACCTCCCAGCTCGCCGGCCTCTCCTCAGGAAGTAGTTCATCATGACCATCAATGCCTACGGCAATGGTTACGGCGCAGGTGGGTTCGGAAGCGCTGCCCAGCGTAACCAGTACCTCGAAGACTCCGTCCTCTCGGCCCCGCCGGCGCGCCTGCTCACCATGCTCTACGACCGCCTCCTCCTGGACCTTGGCCGGGCGGAAACAGCGCAGCAGGGAGCCAACTGGCCCGTCGCTTCGGAAAACCTCCTGCACGCGCAGGCCATTATTGCCGAGCTCGTCTCGTCCTTGAAGACCGATTCCTGGGATGGCGCCGACGGGCTGATCGGCCTCTATAACTACGCCTTTACGGCCCTGGTCAACGCCAACATCCAGCGCGACCAGGCCTTGACCCGCGAAGCCATCGAACTGCTGGAACCGCTGCGCCAGGCCTGGCACGAGGCCGCGGCTGCCGTCCCGGCGCCTGCCGCCGCACGTCACGGAACCGCAGCAGCGTTCCCCGCACCAGCCCCCGCCGCCTTCTCGGCAGCCGGGGCGTGGAGCACCCAGGGCGGAACAGGCGGCGGGAGTCTCGGTTTTGGCTGAGCAGCCTGACTCGGATATCGGCCTAGGGCGGGCCGGTTCCAACCACACCGCATCAAACCTGACCGAGTCAGCGGCCGTTGACACAGCCCTGGCGGCCTGGATGGCTGTCCTGGATGTGTTCGAAATGGCGGTTCAGGCCGCCGAACGTACCTTGAAGGATCCGCTGGGCCCGCTGTCCGCCGCATCCCACAACCACGTGGCGCCGCTGCCCGTGGAACGCTGGACGCCGCCCACCCGGCCCGGACCGCTGCCGGCTGCTGCGCGGCGTCGCGCGGCCGCCCTGGCCGCCGCCCAGGAACGCGTTGCCCTCCGGCTCGATGAAGCCCGTCTGGACGTGGCCCGTCAGCTCCAGGCGGTGTCCTCGATACCTGGCGTGGGGGAGTCTTCCGCCGCCATCTACCTCGACGTCAACGGCTGAAGTCTCCTCTGCTCAAATCTTCGAAAGAACTGTTGCATTTTCGCCTAACGCGGCGCTGACCAGTGCCGATAACCACTGTAAGAGCACGGATCGCTCGTTTACCGGCCACGGATCGGCCACCCCCACCTTCCCAGGCAGGACTCTGTGCTCGAATCCGTGACTTCCGCCGCCTTGGCCAGTGCCATGGACGGGCTGGCATTGCGCCAGCGGACCATCGCGAACAACATCGCGAACGTCAACACGCCGAATTACCACGCGAAGCGCGTCAGCTTTGAGGATGCCCTCGCGGCATCGGTGAAGTCCGGGGACGGCCACATCCAGGCAACCACGGCGGAATCCCTGGAGCCCACCCAGCTCAACGGCAACAACGTCAACCTGGACACCGAGACCCTGTCCAACATCGACACCGTGCTGCGGTTCCAATTCGCCGCCCGCGCCGCCGGCAACGAGTTCACCGCCGTTCGTTCCGCCCTGAGGACCAGCTGATGACCTTCGACATGATCGGCATCGCCGGTTCCGCCCTCACCGTCCACCGCAAGTGGCTCGATGCCGTCTCGGACAACCTCGCCAACATGAACAACGCCTCCGCCACGTCCGGCCCTGCCTTCCGGGCCCGCTACGTCGAGGCCACAGAAGGGTCGGAGGGCACCGGCGTGTACGTCAAGAGCACTCAGCTCGGCAACGCCGAGGGCAGGATCGTCTACCAGCCCGACCACCCGCTGGCTGACGCCAACGGCAACGTGAAGTACCCGGATATCGACATGGCCGAACAGATGGGTGCGCTCATCATCGCCCAACGCGGCTACCAGGCCAACGCGCAGGTTGTGGACCGCGCCCGCGAAACTTACATGGCTGCCCTTGAGATTGGACGCTCCTAATGACTGTCACCCCCATCGCCCCCGTCCAGGGTGTCCTGCCGACAAACTATGTGACAGGCGCCGGAGCGGCCCCCGTTGCCGGCACGGACGGCTCCGCCTTTGCAACGTCCCTCACCGGGGCGGTGGATAACCTCCAGCAGCTGCAGTCGACGTCGAACCAGCTGGCTGTCTCTGCCGTGACCGGCAACCTGGACGACATCCACAACGCCACCCTTGCCGCTACCCGTGCCCAGGTGACGCTGGAACTCATGGCCACCGTGCGCAACAAGGGCGTTGACGCGTTCAACGAGATCATGAGGATGCAGGCCTGATGCCTCCGCAGATAACCGTCTTCTTCCAGCGCTTCGGCGCGAGCCTGAAGAGCTTCACCACCGGCCAGCGGACGTTGGCCGTGCTTGGCGCCGCCCTGCTGGTGGTGGGCATCGTGGCCTTGTCCGCCTGGCTCACCCGCCCGGTGCTCACCCCGCTGTTTTCCGGCCTGCAGACCACCGACGCCAACGGAATCGTCGAACAGCTCCGCAAGGACAACGTTCCGTACGAGCTCAGCGACGGCGGATCCACCATCATGGTGCCTCAGGACAAGGTCTACGACGAGCGCCTCAAGGCCGCGGCCGCGGGCCTGCCGACTGCCGCCGCCACCGGCTACTCCCTGCTGGACAAGATGGGCGTGACGTCCTCGGAGTTCCAGCAGTCCGTCACGTACAAACGCGCCCTCGAAGGCGAACTTGCCAGCACGATCTCCGCGATGGATGGCGTCAAGACCGCCGCCGTCCGGCTCGCCATCCCCGAAAAGACTGTGTTTGTGTCCAAGGCCCCGGACACCACCGCCTCGGTGTTCATCGAGACCGACGCCGGCGCCACCCTGTCCGGTGACAGGGTGCAGGCGATTGTCCACCTGACCTCTGCCGCCATCGAAAACCTCAAGCCCGCCAACGTCTCGGTGGTCGATTCCCAGGGCAATGTGCTCTCCACCGTTGGCGGCGGGGCCGCCGGATCGTCCACGAAGCAGGCCAGCGACTACCAGCTGCGCACCTCTGACGCCGTCAGGGCCGTCATGGACCGCGTGGTGGGCCCGGGCAACTCCACCGTGGCCGTCGCTGCCGACGTTACGGGCGAATCCGCGCAGCAGAAGAGCGAGACTTTCTCCAACACGGCCGGCGCCCTGCCGCTCAGTGAATCCTCCAAGACCGAGAAATACACGGGCACCGGCGGAGGTGCCGCGGGCGTACTCGGCCCGGACAACATCGCTGTGCCCGGCGGCACGGGAGGCAACGGCAACTTCGATTCCTCCACCGCGACCAAGAACAACGCCGTCAACAAGGTCACCGAGGACCGGGTCATCCCTGCCGGTGCCATCAAGCGGCAGACCATCTCCGTGGCCGTCAGCCAGGCGGCCGCCGGCGGCCTGAACCTTGCTTCGCTGAAGAATCTCATCACCTCCGCGGCCGGAGCCGACACCGCGCGCGGCGATGTGGTCACGGTTGAGGTTGTGCCGTTCAGCACCGCCGCCGCCGACGACGCCGCCAGAGCGCTCGCAGATGCGAAGGCCAACGCCGAAGCCGAAAAGCAGGCCGCGTTCTTCGGAACCCTCGTCACCGCGGGCAGCATCCTGCTCGGCCTGCTGATCCTGGCCCTGGTGGTCACGATCATCCTGCGGCGCCGCCAGAAGCGCGAGCCTGTGGACCTCGGCGAACGCCTGAACCTGGAGATCATGCCGGTGGCCCCGCCCGTTGTGGCCCTCCCGCCCGCGCCGGCGACATCGGCGATCCCGATCACCGCCCTGCCCCCGCTTCCGGGTCCGAGCACCGAGCAGTTGGAATCCGAGCGGCGCCGGTTTGAAATCGACAGCATGGTCGCCGCCAACCCGGAGCGGGCCGCCGATTACCTGCGCAGCCTCATGGATGACAGGCAACCGGCATGAAACCAGCCGATACGCTACTCACCGGCACCCAGCGCGCCGCCGTAGTCCTGATGCAGATGAGCCCTGAGAACGCCGCCAAGGTCATGGCCCAGTTCACGGACACCGAGGCGGAAGAGATTGCCGGGGAGATCGTCAAGCTCCGGAAGGTGGACTCTGACGTCACCGAGCAGATCATGAAGGACTTCCACCAGGCCGCGCTGACAACCACGCGCCAGGCCCGGGGCGGCCGGGAACTCGCCGAGGGCCTGCTGGAGGCGTCCTTCGGCTCGGAAAGGGCCGCCGGACTCATGAACCGCCTGACGGTCAACATGGCCGGCAAGTCCTTTGAGTTCCTCGAAGACATCGAACCCGTGCAGATCCTGGCCCTGATCGACGGCGAACTGCCGCAGACCATCGCCCTGGTCCTCGCCCACCTCAGCCCGCGCAAGGCCTCGGCAGTGATGTCCGGGCTGCCCGGCTCGCTGCGCGCCGACGTCGCCCTCAGCATCGCCACCATGGGATCCGGCGCGCCCGAGGCGATCGGAATCGTCGCGGACACCCTCAAACTCCGCGGCGGCGCCGCCGTGTCCCAGCAGGCCTCCAAGGTGGTCGGCGGCATCCAGCCGCTGCTGGAGATCATCAACCGGACCGACGCCGGCACGGAACGGTCCGTGCTGGACGGCCTGGACCTACTCGATCCAGACCTCGCGGTGGAGATCCGGGCACAGATGGTGACGTTCGACGACATCGTGAAACTGGAGCGCCGCGACGTGCAGCTGGTGCTGCGCGGACTGGACGCGGCCGTCCTGTCGATGGCCATGAAGGGTGCCTCCGAGCCGGTCCTGGAAACCATCACCACCAACGTCTCCGGGCGCAACCTGGAAATCCTCGAATCCGAGATCGCCGCCCTGGGGCCGCTGCGTGCCTCGCAGATCGAAGAGGCGCGTGCCGCCGTCGTCCGGTCCATCCGCGAGCTCGAGGCCGAAGGCCAGATCACCATCCAGCGCGGGGACGAGGAAGACTATGTCTACTGACAGCGGCGCTGCCCCTGCCCCGGCGCGGATCGTCTTTCCCTCGCTGCGGGCGAACGGCCCGGCCGCCGAGCAGGCCGGCTATACGGAAGGCCACGCCGCAGGCTATGCCGCCGGTGTGCGCGCCGCCGCGAAGGAACAGCGCCGCTGGCGGGACCGGATGGCCGCTGAACAGGCCGCCTCCCTGGCCGCCGGGCAACAGGACCTGGACCGTGCCGTGCGCGCCCTCGCCGTGGCCCGGACCGACTTCGCACACCGCAACGTGCAGGCCCTCCAGGACGCCGAAGAAATCCTGGCCCGCACGGCGCTGGAACTGGCCGAGGCCGTCCTCGGCTACGAACTGGCCGAAGGCACCCGGACCGCACGTGCCGCCCTGGCCCGCGCCCTCTCCGGAAACGACGCCGCCACGATGCTGGCCATCCGGCTCCATCCGGCGGACATCGAGGTCCTCAGCCGGGAAGGCCAGGAACTGCCCGCCGGGCTGCCGCTCATCGCGGACCCCTCCCTGGGCCGCGGCGACGCGAAGGTCGAATACCAGCACGGCTGGTTCGACGCCAGCCTCCGTACAGCCCTGGGGCGTGCCCGTGCGGCGCTGCTGGGCGACGCAGCGTTGGGAGACGCAGTGCCGGGAGATTCGCTGCTGGGAGAGTCCGGCCACGCCGAATTCGACGCCGGCGCCTACCGGGGCCGGGCATGATCGCCGGGTGGCGGCCGAAGGGGGCCGACTATGCCGCCGCGCTGGCCGCGGCTGCCCCGCAAAGGGTCGGCGTTGTCACCTCGGTCATCGGGCTGGGCCTGGAAGTGTCAGGACTGGACTGCGCGCTGGGCGACCTCGTGACCGTGGGGGAGAACCCGGGCCTCGACGCCGAAGTCGTCGCGGCGCTGGACGGCTCCGTGCGCTGCATGCCGCTGGGCCGGCTGGCCGGCGTGGCTGCCGGTGACCCGGTTCGCGCCAAGGGCAGCGCAGTGCTGGTTCCCACCGGGCGGGGCCTGTTCGGCCGGGTCCTTGACGGCCTGGGACGCCCGATCGACGGCAAGGGCCCACTGCTCAGCGGGCCGCGCGTGCCGATCGACAACGAGTCACCGAACGCCATGAAACGCGCCCGCATCGATACCGCGCTGCAGACCGGCGTGCGCGTCCTGGACACCATGACGACGCTGGGCAAGGGCCAGCGCATGGGTCTGTTTGCCGGCTCCGGCGTCGGCAAATCCTCCCTGCTCTCGATGATCGCCCGCGGTACCGACGCCGAGGTCTCGGTGATCGCCCTCGTCGGCGAACGCGGCCGCGAAGTCCGCGAGTTCCTCGAGGACGACCTCGGCGCCGCCGGCCTGGCGCGCTCCGTGGTGGTGGTCGCCACCTCCGACGAACCCGCCCTCATGCGCATGCGCGCAGCCTTCACCGCCACCCGGATCGCCGAGTCCTTCCGCGACCAGGGCCAGGACGTGGTCCTCATGATGGACTCCCTGACCCGGGTGGCCATGGCGCAGCGCGAGATCGGCCTCTCGGCCGGCGAGCCCCCGGCCACCCGCGGCTACCCGCCGTCGACCTTTTCCATCCTGGCGCGGCTGCTGGAGCGGGCCGGCACGGCCGAAACAGGCTCCGTCACCGGCATTTACACCGTCCTGGTGGACGGCGACGATCACAATGAGCCCATTGCCGACGCCGCCCGTTCCATCCTGGACGGCCACGTGGTCCTGGACCGCAAGCTTGCCGTCACGGGGCACTTCCCGTCCGTGGACGTGCTCGGATCCGTGTCCCGGGTGGCCAGCAAGGTCAATTCCCGGCCGCACCTGGAGTCCGCGGCCACACTCCGCCGGGTCCTCGCGGCCCGCAAGGCGGCGCAGGACCTGATCGACGTCGGCGCCTACCAGGCCGGGACCAACCCGCTGGTGGACGCAGCCCTGAACCACGAGCACGACGTCAGCGGTTTCCTGCAGCAGCCGATGGACGAATCCACGGCCCACCCCGAGTCCTGGCAGCGGCTCGGTTACCTCACTTCGATCCTGGGAGCAGCAGCATGAACCGCGAATTCTCACTGGCCGGCCTCCTGCGCCTCCGCCAGCTCCAGCAGGACCAGGCGGCGACCGGGCTGGCGCGCGCCCGCTCACGTTCCAGCTCCGTCCGGGTCCGCGAAGCCGCCGCCCGCCGCGAGCTGGCCGCCACGGATGACCCCATCTCCAGCTCGGCCTCCCTGCGCGCCGTGGCCGCCGCCCGGTCTTCCTCGCACAGCATGCTCGCGGACCTGCAAAACCTCACCCGCCTGGCCGAGGCCGAGGAAACCAAGGCTCGCGCCGAGTTCATCGCTGCCCGCACGCGGTCCGTGGGGCTGGAAAAACTGCAAGCCCGGCACGACGCCGAGGTCAACTCCGCGGACCTGCGCGCCGAACAGTCGGCCCTCGACGAGATCGCCTCGACGCTCTGGCACCGCGATGAGCAGCAGGTGAAGCCATGAGCATGACCGAAGCGATTGGCCGGATGCAGGGCATCCAGTCGATGATCGCGGAACTGAGCCGGCCCGCGGCCGCGGAAACCAGCGCTGCCGCGGCCAAGGCTGCAGCTGCGTCCTCGCTCGCGACCGCCACCGGCACAGGCGACTCCGCCACATTCACCCAGGCACTTGCCGCGGCACTGGGCGGCAGCGGCGCAACGGATGGCTCGTCCCTCACGGACGGCCTGGGGTTGGGCACGTCGCTGGGGTTGGGCGGCACGACGGCGGCCGGGACCGCCGCGCTCACCGGCGCCAAGGCAACGGGAACCGTCCACACGGGCGGTGCCGCGACGGGCAACGACGTGGTGGCCGTGGCGAAGAAGTACATCGGTGTTCCCTATGTGTGGGGCGGGACCAACCCGGCCACCGGCATGGACTGCTCCGGCTTCACCCAGCGGGTCTTCAAAGACCTCGGTGTGGAGATTCCCCGCGTGGTGAGCGACCAGATGCGCCAGGGCACCCCGGTGGCGTCCCTTGCCGAGGCCAAACCCGGCGACCTCCTGGTGAGCTTCGGCGGCAACCACATTTCCATCTACCTGGGCAACGGAAAGGCGATCGACGCTCCCGTGCCCGGCAAGACCATCCAGATCCGCAATGCCTGGGAACAGCAGTCCAATCTGACCTCCATCCGGCGCATCGTTCCCGCAGGGGCGGCATCATGAAGGCCGCGGCATCGGCGGATCTTGCGGCTGCGCTGGCAGCGCCGGTCCGGGCGACCCGACAGGGCGCGGACCCGCGGCCCGGCAACGAGAACGCAAACACGGCTGCCGCGTCCTTCGACGCGGTCCTCAACGACGTCCAAGACACAGCGGGCAACAGCACAGCAGGCAACAGCACAGCAGGCAAAAGCACCGCTGCAGAGGCGGGCGGTGCTGCCGGGCTGGCGGCCGATCCCGGGGCGGCGGAAATGCCGAAGCACGACGGCGGCACGGACAGTCCATCGACGGCCGGCACCCCCGCGAACCCTGCGCCGGCGGAAGTCGCTGCTTCCGGGGCCGCTCCGGGGACCGACGCCGCTTCGGCCGGCATCGCCAGCCTTGGGCCGGCCCAGTTTGCCCCAGCCGAGTTTTCGTCAGCCCAGTTTGTCTCCTTTGCACAGCTTGCACAGGCCGCGCCGGCCGGACAGGCAGCGCAGGCCGTTGCCCCGGCGTCTTACGGTCACGATGGTTCCCGTACTGCTGTGCAGGCCGCCACGGCCTCCGCAACAACGGCCGTTCTCAACGCGGAGGTGCCGGCCGCCGCAGCCCAGGCCACAGCCGCTGACACGGGATTGGCCGCCACGCGGCGCCAGACGGCCGTCGCCGTCCCCGCTGGGACCATGCCGGACGGTAAGTCGCGCGCCGGTGCGGCCTCGCGGACCGCGGGCGCAGTCCCGTTGGCCGGGCCCGATGCAGCAGCCGGCTGGCCGGTCGCTGGGCAGGATTCTGCCCTGACGGCTGCGCCGGCAGATGCCGTGGCCCCTGCACCGGTTTCTGTTGCGGCATCGCCGCCGGGCTCGCTGCCGGCCCCGACTGCCACCGGCGCCGCGGGGATCAGTCTTGCGCCTGGTCTCGCCCCGGTGCTCAGTGGGTCGCCCGAGTTTGCATCTGCCGGCGTGGCTCCGGCAGCCACGATGCAGGTCGCGGCCACAGCTTCGGCAGCGTCCGCGGCTCCGAGCGGGGCAGGGGCGGCACAGACCGTGCCGGGACTTGGCTCTGTGCATGGTGCTTCGCCAGCGGCCGCCGCCTCGGCCGTGTCCGGGCTCGCCGTCAACGGGGCGAGCGTCTCCGCCGTCGCTCCGTCCGCGCCCGGACAAGCGCCGACCGCCCCGACCCCGCCGTCCAGCAGCGCCCAGTCCGGCAGCATGTCTCCCGCCCCCGCACCGCCATCCGCATCCGCACCCGCAACGGCTCCCGCGCACGCCGACTTCCTGACGGACCCCGTCCCGGCACCGGCGCCCAACGCCGCACAGTCTCCGTCCGATCCGGAAAACGGAGCCCCGGCGGCGGGGGCACTACCCGCCCAGCCGGCTATGGCAGCGGCAACCGTGCCCCAGCCAGCTACCCAGACCGCTGCCCAGCCGGCGATCCAGTCTGCGTCCCCGCCGGCAGCCCATTTCGCGGCACCCCTCCAGCCCCAGCTGGCCAAACCGCTCTTCACCCTCGTAGGGGCGCCCCACGGCCAGCACATCATGACCCTCAAGATCAGCCCGGAAGATCTCGGTCCGCTGACGGTCCGGGCCCAGATCGACGCCGCGGGCGTCCGGATTGAGCTCTTCGCCCCGGGCGAGGCGGGACGTGAAGCGGTCCGCGGGATCCTGCCCGAACTCCGTAGGGAACTGCATGGCGCCGGATTCGGAGCCAGCCTCGACCTCTCCGACCACAGCGGCCCCGGTTTCGGACAGCACGGTGCCCAGCACGGCACGGGCCAGGACCGGGCCGGCGGCCAGCTCGCCGCCGGTCGTGACCCCGGCGGTAGCGGTTCCGGTCCGGGTGGCCGGAACGGTCCGGCCGAGCCGCGGCCCGGACACCGCTGGGACGCGCTGGCCGATGATCAAGCCATACGCACCGCCAGGATCTTGAACGGCCCCCAGACCACCCTCGACATTCTTGTCTGACACGAAGGAACGCGACTTATGACGATTCAGCCGATCGCACCCCAGCCGGTAGCGGCTGCGGGGGAGGCCGTCCAGGCTTCTGCCGTGCGGACACCCTCACAGACCATGGATGCCAACGTGTTCATGTCCCTGCTCGTGACGCAGCTCAAGAACCAGAACCCGAGCGCGCCCATGGACACCAACCAGATGATGAGCCAGACCCTCCAGCTCTCCATGATGGAAAAAATGACTGAACTGACCAGCAACAGCAAGGAGGGCTTCTCCCTCCAGATGCGGACGGCGGCGGCCCAGCTGATTGGCCACTCGGTTGGCTACACCCTCGCGGACGGCACCACCGGGACAGGCATTGCCAGTTCCGTCAGCTATGCAGGATCGGTCCCGTCCGTCACGATCGGCGACCTCTCCGTTCCCCTCGACTCCATCACCGGGCTCACTGCTCCGGCCGCTTCCTAACCACTTCTTCACCCGTAGAAAGGCAGTTCCCATGCTCCGCTCGCTGTACTCCGGAATCTCGGGCCTCCGCGCCCACCAGACCATGCTGGACGTCACTGGCAACAACATCGCCAACGTCAACACCGCCGGTTTCAAGGCCTCCTCCACCCAGTTCCAGGACACCCTGTCCCAGTTGCAGCAGGGTGCCACCGGCCCGCAGGCCCAGACCGGCGGCAGCAACCCCGCCCAGATTGGCCTGGGCGTCCGGGTGGCCGGTGTCACCACCAACTTCGCCCAGGGCTCCTCGCAGAGCACCGGCCGCGCCACCGACATGATGATTTCCGGCGACGGCTTCTTCGTGACCAGCAAGGGCGGCAGCCAGCTCTTCACGCGCGCCGGCGCTTTCAGCCCGGACGCGGCCAACCAGCTGGTCAGCCCCGACGGCGGAATCCTGCAGGGCTGGACCGCCACCAACGGCGTCATCAACGCTGGCTCCCCAGTCGGCGACATCACGCTGAACCCCAACACCATGGTGGCCAAGGCAACGGACACGGTGACGATGGATGGAAACCTGCCCAGCGACGCCCTCGTGACCGACGCTCCGTTGGACCGCGTCGTCAAGGTCTATGACGCCGCCGGCGCCGAGCGCAGCCTGAACGTGACCTTCGCCAAGAGCGCCACCGGCTGGAACGTCACTGCAAAGGACGGGGCAACGACGTCGAACATCACGCTCGCGCAGCAGCCGAACGGTCAGCTCACTCCCAGTGGGCCCCTGACGGTATCCGGCATCACGATCGATCTCTCCAAGGTCTCCGGTTATGCCTCCATGAGCTCCCTGACGGTTAGCGCCCAGAACGGTGCCGCTGTGGGCAAGCTTGAGTCCTACACGCTGGGCAACGACGGTTCGCTGGTAGGGTCCTTCAGCAACGGCATCAAGCAGGTCCTGGCCAAGATTGCACTCGCCAAGTTCACCAACCCGGTGGGTCTGGAGAAGGCCGGCGGTTCCTCCTACGTGGCCACGGGCAACTCCGGCGGGGTGCAGCTGGGTGCCGCGGGCGACCCCGGCATGGGCACCCTGACCAGCGGCTCGCTGGAAATGTCGAACGTGGACCTGTCCCAGGAATTCACCAACCTGATCGTTGCGCAGCGCGGGTTCCAGGCCAACGCCCGCATCATCACCACCTCGGATGAGGTTCTGCAGGAACTGACCCAGCTCAAGCGCTAACTCCTCTAGCCCCCGCCCTCCCCGTTGCCCTATCACTCACGGCTGTCATTCGGCCGGCAAAGCAGCCACAACTGATAGGGCAACGGGGCGGCTGGGGCCGGGGCGGACGGTCGCGCTCGCCGTCAGGCCGCCCGCCAGGACACGGGGAGCTGTTTCACTCCATAGACGATCGTGCTTTCCATCCGCTCCAGCTGCGCCCCGGGATCCACGGCCAGCCCGGGCAACCGGGAGAGCACGGCCTGCAGCGCGATCTTGGCCTCGAGCCGGGCCAGGGGAGCGCCGAGGCAGAAGTGGACGCCCTGCCCGAAAGCGAGATGACGGTTCGGTGAGCGTCCGACGTCGAACACGTCCGGGTGCGGGAACTGCTCCCCGTCACGGTTCGCCGAGCCGATCCAGGCCACGATCGGTGATCCCGCGGGGATCTGCAGGCCGCGCAGCGCCGTGTCGACGGCGGAGATCCGGTACATGGACTGGACAGGGGAGCGGTACCGCAGCACCTCTTCGATCGCCTGCGGGAGCAGGGCTGGCTCGGCGATCAGGCGCTCCGCCGTGCCCGGCACTTCGGTGAAGCACAGCACCGCATTGCCGATCAGGTTGGTGGTGGTCTCGTTGCCGGCAACCAGCAGCAGGCTGCAGAATCCGAGCAGCTCGATGACGCTGAGCTTCTGCCCGTCGATCTCGGCCCCGAGGAGGGCGCTGATGAGGTCATGGCCCGGGCGACGCCGCCGCTGCTCGATCATGCCCATGAAGTACTCCGCCATTTCCCGGTGTGCGGCCGTGTGGCCGGACTCGTCGGCGCCCGGGCGGGTCTGGCTCACGATCACGTCGGACCACTGCTTGAAGCGGTCCCGGTCCGCGGCCGGGATGCCCATCAGTTCGGCGATCACAATGACCGGCAGCGGATAGGCCAGCTGGTCGATCAGGTCCGCGGCGCCGGCAGCAACTGCCGGGTCCAGCAACTCGTCGGTGAGTTCCGAGATGCGCGGGCCGAGCGCTTCCACCGACCGTGGCGTGAACGCCTGGGACACCAGGGAACGCAACTGGCGGTGCCTGGGCGGGTCCGTGTTGATCAGGCTGGCGGCGAAGAGCTGGCCCGTTTCGGTGGGGTTGTCCCCGCCGATCCGGGAAGAAAACGTGGCGTGCTCGGACAGGACCCGCTGCACGTCGTCGTAGCGGAACACATGCCACACGCCGGTCTCCTGATCCTGGAAAACGGGCTCACCGTGCCGCATGGCTTCGTAGCGGGGAAACGGGTTTAACGGCTGCTCCAGAGCCGGAAATGGCGCCATGGCTGGCCTTCCTGACGAGGCGGACGGCCGTCACTTCCTGGCAATGGACCAACTGCTTGGGAGGAACTGCAACAGAGCAGACGTCCAACGGGGCGGGCCGCGTGGCCCCATCAGCTCCCACGCTAATACCGCGCCACAGCCTTGGCACGGGCCATCTGGCCCACGTAGGCCGCCCCCGCGGAACCGGCACGTCACCAAGGCGCCTAACGAAGGGGCCGGTCCTGCCGACAGTACGGAGGAGAACACCCTTCCCCTCACAGAGCAGAATCGGCCCATGATCGTCGTCACACGCCTCAACGGAACGCGCTTCGCGGTCAATCCGGACCTTATTGAGCGCATCCACGAGAGCCCGGATACGCATTTGGTGACGCTCGACGGCGCAGCCTACGTGGTGCTGGAAAGCCTCGCGGAAGTTGTCGAGCTCATCGCCGACTACCGGGCGTACATCCTGAGCAAGGCCCGGGACTTTCCGGCCATCACCGGTTATCCGCTAAGCCTGGTCCGGACCGACGATCCGGATGAGGACCCCTACGACGACGGCGCCGGTCCCACGGCGCCCGCGCAACCCAGAAAGTAACGATGGATCCCGCAACAGTCATAGGACTGCTCCTCGCCTTTGGCTCCGTTATCGCCATGGTGACCATGGAAGGCGGCAGCGTCACCTCGCTCCTGCTGCCGGCCCCCATGGTCCTGGTCTTCGGTGCCACCCTCGCCGTCGGGATCGCAGGCAACACCCTCAAAGACGTCATTCAGGCCTTCAAGGCCCTCCCCAACATGTTCGTAGGCAAGACGTCTAAACCGCAGGAAAGCATCGACCAAGTGGTCCGGTTCGCGGAAAAAGCGCGCAGCGAGGGCCTGCTGTCCCTGGAGGAGGAAGCCGCCAGCGTTAAGGATCCTTTCCTGACGCGCGCCTTGCAGAACATTGCCGACGGCACCGACGCCGAAGAACTCCGGATACTGATGGAGGACGAGATCGACTCGAAGTCCCGCAGCGACCACTCCACCACGAAATTCTTCGCCAGCCTCGGCGGTTACGCACCCACCGTCGGCATCATCGGCACCGTGGTGTCCCTGACCCACGTCCTGGAAAATCTCTCCACCCCGGACGAGCTCGGGCCCATGATTGCGTCAGCATTCGTCGCCACGCTCTGGGGCCTGTTGTCCGCCAACTTCCTCTGGCTTCCCTTCAGCGGCCGTCTTGCCAGGCTGTCGGAGCTGGACGTCGAACGAATGACCCTGCTGATGGAGGGCATGCTGGCCGTTCAGGCCGGCGCCCAGCCCCTGCTGCTCGCCGAAAGGCTGCGCTCCATGGTTCCTGAACACCAGCTCAAAAGCAGCGGCAGCAAGAAGGCCGGCGGCAAGGACAACTCCGACACGCTGGACCAGGCCGCGTGAGTTCCAGGCGGCGCGGGCGGAAGAAACCGGAAGAGCACCACGTCGACGAGCGCTGGATGGCGTCTTACATGGACATGGTCACCGTGCTGATGTGCATGTTCATCGTCCTGTACGCCATGTCCAGCGTGGACGCCAACAAATTTGAAAAGCTCCGCAACTCCCTGGCCACCGGCTTCGGCGCGGTCGCGTCGGAAACTGTGGACACGGCGTCGGGCACGGTGGTGCCGCCGGACCTCGTCGACAAAAACCTCGAGGCGTTCGCCGCCGTCAAGGGCCCGGCAACCGCGTCCCCCGAGAACATGGCCGAGGCGATCAAGGAAGTGGACAAGCTCAAGGCGCTGCAGGCGAAAATGCAGGCCGGACTGGCCGCCGCCGGGCTGAGCGAGAACGTCGAGTTCCAGATCGATCAGCGCGGCCTGACGGTCAAACTCGTCGGATCACAGGCCTTCTTCGAACCCGACCGGCCCGAGCTCACCTCCCGGGCAACGCGGGTGCTGCAGGTCATCTCTCCGGTCCTGAAGCCGGCGAGCATGGAAATCATGGTCGAGGGCCACGCGGCGAACGGCATCACGGCCTACCCCTCCACCTGGGAACTGTCCTCGGCGCGCGCCGTCAACGTCCTGCGGTACATGGTAGACAACGGCCGCATTGCCCCCGGCACCATCGGCGCCGTCGCGTTCGGATCCGCCCGGCAGGTCAACGACGACTCCACCCCGGCGCTCATGGAGCGGAACCGCCGGGTGGACATCGTCGTCCTTTCCGACAAGCCCGACAGCATCCGGGCGCTGATTCCGGAGGCGCTGAAGCTGAGCAAGAAATAGGCGTCCAGTGCTGACGGCGTATCGCCGGCTGTGGATTGCTTAGGGCGTACTGCTTACGCCGCCCGTTCCCTTGCCGATAGTGGCAACCGTGAGTGTTCTGGATGAGCGGGAAGTGGCACGGGAGCGGACCGTCAGCGTCTATGACTTCCGCCGTCCCGCGACGCTCGCGCGCGAACACAGCCGTGTGCTGGAGCTCGCCTTCGAAACCTTCGCCCGCCAGTGGGGCACCCAGCTCACCGCCAAGGTCCGCGTCAAGTCCGTGGTGCGCCTGGAAGACGTCAGCATGCTCAGCTACGACGAGTACGCCGCCTCGCTGCCCGCCGTCACCGCCATGGTCCTGTGCACCGTGGAGGCCCACGATTCCAAGCTCGTGGTGCAGTTCCCCGGCCCGGCCGCTCTCGGCTGGGTCAACCGCATGCTCGGCGCCTCCAACGATTCGCCCATGCCGGACCGCAAATTCACGCAGATCGAACAGGCGCTGATCAAGGGCCTCATGGACGAGGCCCTCGAAGACCTCGGCTATTCCCTGGGCCCGCTGCTCAGCGAGGCCGTCCGGGTGGACACAATCCAGTACAACTCCCAGTTCGCCCAGGCCGCCGCGCCGAGCGAACTGATGATCGTCGCCTCCTTCACCATGAGCGTCGGCGACATCAACGCCCCCGCCACCCTGGCCGTTCCGGCCAGCATCCTGCTGGGACGGCTCAAGAAGGTCAACCCGACCGACTCCCGCGACGACGCCGCCGCGCGCATCAGCGCCCAACTGGAGCAGGTGCCGGTGGAACTGTCGGTACGGCTCTCGACGTCGTTCGTTACCCCGAGCCAGGTCCTGGGTCTCGCCGTCGGCGACGTCCTGACCCTGCCGCACCTGGAAAACCGGCCCTTTGACCTCACCCTGGACGGAACCCGGCTGGCCACTGCCGCCCCGGCCCGCAACGGCTCCCGCGCGGCCGCAGTAATTGTCACAATCGAGGAGAACCAACGATGAGCATCACCCTGACCAAGCACGAATTGTCGGCGGAACGGCTCGTCGAGGAGCTGCCGAGCCCGGTGGCCCTGAAGGTTGTCGCCCTGGTGCCTGCCCGGTCCGCTGCGGCCTACGCCCGGCAAGCGGTCACGGCGACCTTCGTCGGCGCGGTGACCGCCGACCTCGCCCTCATGCTCAGCGACCGCACCTTCCTTGACGAGGCCGCCGGGGCAGGATCCCAGCTGGGGCACGTCTCCGTGACCGATGTGCTGCGCCCCGCGATGGAAAGCGCCAGCTCAGTCTTCGGGGCCGGTGTCCTGTCCGACCTGCGGGAATCCGACGTCTCCGGGCTCCTCTCGGATCCCGACACGGCTGTCTTTGAACTCTCCGACGGCAGCAACGCCGCGGCCTGGTTTGCCGTCCGGCTCCGCGAACACGGCAACAGCCAGGACCGCGCCGGGGACTTGTTCGCCGGCGGCGACACGGTGGCCGGCCGGCTCGGCCGCATCAACAACATTGAAATGGCCCTGACCGTGGAGATCGGGCGCACCCGGATGTCGGTCCGGGACGTGCTGTCGCTGGAGCCGGGCAAGATCATCGAGCTGGACCGCTCCGCCGGCGCCCCGGCCGACGTCCTGCTCAACGGCCGCCTGATCGCCCACGGCGAAGTTGTGGTCCTCGACCAGGACTACGCGGTGCGGATCACCCGGATCCTCGATGTCGCCGAGGGGCTCAGCTGAATGGACGCACTGATCCTCGGGCTGCGGGTACTCGTGGCCCTGGGCGCGGTGCTTGGCCTCATGTGGTTCCTCCAGCGCCGGCTGGGCCAAGGCGCCGGGCGGCGCCGGGCTGACCGCGCCTTGACCATCGTCAGCCGGCAGAGCCTCGGACAAAAAGCCTCCGTGGTGGTAGTGGACGCCGCCGGGCAGCGCTTCCTCCTGGGCGTCACCGAGCACGCCGTCAACGTCCTGCACACCGGGGACGTCCCGCCCGAACCCGAAGAAGTCCCGGTCCCCGGCACCAGCCGCGGCCTCGGAGATTTCGCCCGGATCCTCGCTGAAGCCAGCCCGCTCGCCGGCAACCAGTTCAGCCGCCAGCCAGCCACGCCGGCAGGTGATGGCGCCGACGACGCCGACGATTTCGCCGACGGCCCGGACGGCGGCAGGGACCTGCCGCCGTCCCGCCGCAGCTCCCTGCACGGGAGCTCCCATGCCCGCGGCCCCGCCGGCCGCGGCGCCAGCGGCGCTTCCGGCCATCCGCCGCTGCACGGCTCCATCCTGGCCGGCTCCACCTGGAAGCAGGCTGCCGCAGCACTCAGGAGCGGACGCCGCAATTGATCTTCCCGCTCGCCACCGGCACCACCCGCCCGCGAACCGCAGGCGCACGATCCCTCAGGCTCCTGGCCCTGGGGCTCGCCGTCGTGCTCTTTGCCGTCCTCCTGCTGTGGCTCACTGCCACGGCGGGCCACGCCGCACCCATCGACCCGGTACCGCCGGCGCCGCCGACCGATCCTGCCAATCCCGGCGGCGGGAACGTCAACATCCAGATCAACGGGGCGGACGGCAAACCCTCCACCGCAGTCCTGACCCTGATCGGGATCACGCTCCTGGCCGTTGCGCCCTCGCTGCTGCTGATGATGACGTCCTTCACCAAGATCTTTGTGGTCCTGGCAATGACCCGCAACGCGCTCTCCCTGCCGTCCATCCCACCAAACCAGGTCCTGGCCGGGCTGGCCCTGTTCCTCTCGATATTTGTCATGTGGCCCGTCATCAACGAGATGAACAGCCTCGGAATCCAGCCCTATCTCAACGGCAAGCTGGACTTCAACGGTGCCGTCAGCGCCGCGTCGGGTCCGCTGCAGCACTTCATGCTCGCCCACACGCGCGAAGAGGACATCGCCCTGATGTCCCGCGCCGCCGGGGCCGAGAACCCGGCCACTCCTGAGGCCGTCCCGCTGCAGACCCTCATCCCGGCGTTCATGATCTCCGAACTCCGTGCCGCGTTCATCATCGGCTTCGTCATCTTCATCCCGTTCCTCGTGATCGACCTCGTCGTGTCCGCCGCCCTGATGTCCATGGGCATGATGATGCTCCCGCCGGTGATGATCTCGCTGCCCTTCAAGATCCTCCTGTTCGTGCTCGTGGACGGCTGGGGCCTGATCATCACCGCGCTCGTCCAGAGCTATGCGGGTTCAGGATGAACGCCAACGCGGTCCTGGACATCTGCCTCCAGGCCATGATTGTGGCCGCGAAGCTCGCCGCACCGGTGCTGGTCACGGCGCTGGTGGTGGGCCTGGCCATCTCCCTGCTGCAGTCCATCACGCAGCTGCAGGAAGCCACCCTGTCCTTCGTGCCCAAGGCGGCCGCGGTGGCAGTGGCCCTGATCGTCTGCGGACACTGGATGATTTCGGAGATGGTCTCGTTCACCAACGACCTGTTCGCGAAGATCCCGTCCCTGCTCGGAGGCCTGTGAGGTGGGCATCCCCATCGACCCGACCTGGCTGGAAGTTCTGCTGCTGGCCACGGTCCGGATGACCGCCTTCCTGATCGTGGCACCGCCCTTCTCGCACCAGGCCTTCCCGGGGCGGGTGAAGGCCATGCTGGGGCTGGGGCTGGGCCTGGCGGTGACGCAGCGCGTGGTCGGCGGCTACACCCCCCGCGACACCGCCGCGTTCGTCACCGGTGTGGTCCTGGAGCTCGTCACCGGGCTGGTCCTGGGGTTCCTGGTCCTGGTGATCTTCTCGGCCATCCAGTCCGCCGGCAGCCTGATCGACCTTTTCAGCGGGTTCCAGATGGCCCAGGCCTACGATCCCCAAATGATGGTCAACGGTGCACAGTTCACCCGGCTTCTGCAGATGGCGGCGCTGGCCCTGTTGTTCGCCTCCGACGGCTACCAACTGGTCATCACGGGCCTGACCGGCAGCTTTGCCGCCCTGCCCCTGGCCGGGGGGATCGATCTGGCCCAGCCGGTGCAGGCCATCATCACGGCAGTGTCCGGCATGTTCCTCGCCGCCGTGCAGATCGCAGGGCCCCTCCTGGTGGTCCTGTTCCTTGCCGACGTCGGGCTCGGCCTGCTGACCCGCGTGGCGCCGGCGCTGAACGCCTTCTCGCTCGGCTTCCCACTCAAGATCCTTCTCACCCTGACGCTGGCCGGCTTCATGTTCCTGGCCCTGCCGCGGATCGTTTCCAGTCTCGCGGGGCAGGCGGCCAAAGCCGTGCTGGGGGTGGGCTGATGGCGGATTCACAGGAAAAAACCGAGCAAGCCACCGACAAACGGATGCGGGAGGTCCGCTCCAAGGGCCAGCTGTCCCGTTCCCAGGACCTCACCGCATGGCTCGGCGTCGGCGCCGCCGCGCTCATGCTGCCCAGCACGGTGGACCGGGCCGCCAACGCCGCCACGGACCAGCTCTTCAGCGTCCGCGGGATCATGTCCGCCCCCGACCCCGGCAAAGCCGTCCGGGCGCTGGAAGCCGGGTTCGCGTCCATCGCCGGGATCATCGGGCCCCTGCTGATCGTCGTGTTCCTGGCCGTCCTCGCCGGCTCGGCCCTCCAAGGCGGTGTGCACCTGAAGAAATTCAGGCTCGAGTTCGAACACTTCAACCTGCTCGGCGGTGTCAAGCGGCTCTTCGGCGCCCAGGCGGTGTGGGGCGGCCTCAAGGCGTTGCTGAAGGCCGGCGTGGTGGGGCTGGTGCTCTACACCGTCGTGCAGGGACTGGTTCCGGTGCTGCTGACCGCCGGCGGGCTGCCGGTCGCCGGGGTGGTGCAGGCCGCCGCCGGCGGCATTTCCGCCCTGGTCCAGTTCGCGGTGGCCGCCGGAATCGTGCTGGCCGCGGCCGACTTCTTCGTCGTGATGCGGCGCAACCGCAAGAAGACGCGGATGTCCAAGAAGGAAGTCCAGGACGAGAACAAGAGCAGTGAGGGCGATCCACTCATCCGGTCCCAGCGCCGGGCACGCCAGATGGCGATGAGCCGCAACCGGATGATCGCGGCGATCGGGGACGCCGACGTCGTCCTGGTCAACCCCACGCACGTGGCGGTGGCCCTCAAGTACGAGCCCGGCAAGTCCGCGCCCCGCGTGGTGGCCAAGGGCTCCGGCCATGTGGCTGCGAGGATCAGGGAAGAGGCCGAGGAAAAGAACGTGCCCATGGTCCAGGACGTCCCGTTGGCCAGGGCCCTCCACGGGGCCTGTGAGCTGGGGGACGAGATCCCGGTGGATTTCTACCGGGCGGTGGCCGGCGTCCTCGCGTTCGTCATGGCGCTCAAGGCCCGGGGCGCCGCCGCCGGGATGCACCGCATGACCGGCACGGTCGCCACCGTATGAAACACGTTGCGCAACGCGCGAAACACAGCGTGAAACACGGCATGGGACACATCGTGGCGCACGGCATGAAAACTTTGGGAATCAGCGTCTGTGAAAGGACAGCACCATGAACAACAGGCTGAACCGGCTGGTGGTGCCCATCGGCATCGTGGGGATCGTGCTCCTGCTGGTGGTTCCCGTTCCCGCGCCGCTGCTCGACTTTCTCATCGTCTGCAACATCCTGCTGGCACTGCTGGTCCTGCTGACCAGCATGTTCGTCAAAAAGCCGCTGGACTTCTCCGTGTTCCCGTCCCTGCTGCTCGTGGCCACGCTGTTCCGGCTCGGCCTCAACGTCGCCTCCACCCGCCTGGTCCTGGGCAACGGGTACGCCGGGCAGGTCATTGAAGCCTTCGGCAAGGTGACGGTGGGCGGCTCCATGATCATCGGCGCCGTCGTGTTCCTCATCCTCGTGGTGATCCAGTTCGTCGTGGTCACCAAGGGCGCCGAGCGCGTGGCCGAGGTGGGCGCGCGCTTCACGCTCGATGCCATGCCCGGCAAGCAGATGGCGATCGACGCCGACCTCAACGCCGGGCTCCTCACCGACACCCAGGCGCGGGAGCGGCGGGCTGAAGTCTCAGCCGAGGCAGACTTTTACGGCGCCATGGACGGCGCCTCGAAGTTCGTCAAGGGCGACGCCATCGCGGGCATCATTATTATCATCATCAACTTCGTTGGCGGCATCGCCATCGGCATGGTGCAGCGCGGCCTGGAAATCGGCGACGCCCTGAACACCTACGGGCTGCTGACCATGGGCGACGGGCTCGTCACCCAGATCCCGGCGCTGCTCATGGCCGTCTCCACCGGCATGATCGTGACCCGGTCCAACGCCGAGTCGGACATGGGCCGGACGGCGTCCACGCAGCTGCTGCAGTCACCGAACGCGCTCATGATCGCCGGCGTCGCCGCCCTCGCCATGGCCATGATCCCCGGCATGCCGCCGATCCCGTTCGTCGTCGTCGGAGTCGGCCTGATCATCGCCTCCCGCCGGACCGCGGCCAGCCAGCAGCTTGCGGAGACGGCCCGGGAGGCTGAGTCGACCGCGCTGAACTTCCCGGAACAGGATCCCAACGAGAAACTCCTGGAAGACATGCGCATCCACCCCGTGGAGATCCTGCTGGCACCGGACCTTGTGGACATGGTCTCCGGCGCCTCCGATGATCTCCTGGCCAGGGTCCGGTCGCTCCGGCACAAGATCGCCATGGAACTCGGCCTCGTCATCCCGCCCGTGCGGACGCGGGACAGCGTTGACCTGCCGCCGGCCACCTATGCCATCCGGATTGCCGGCGTGGAAGCCGGCCGCGGTACGGCCCCCGGCGGCCAAATGCTCGCCCTGGGCGACAACCTGGATTCGCTCCCGGGCCCGGCGATGATCGAGCCCGTCTTCGGGCTCGCCGGGAAATGGATTCCGGGGGAGATGCGCCACAATGCCGAAATGACGGGTGCCACGGTGATCGACAGGGTCTCCGTCCTGGTCACCCACCTGTCTTCGATCGTTGCGGCCAACGCTGCCCGGCTGCTGTCCCGCGAGGACGTCCGCGTGCTGACCGAGGGCGTGCGCAAGCAGAGCCCCTCCGCCGTCGACGAATTGACCCCCGCCCTGCTCTCCCTCGCCGAACTGCAGCGCGTCCTCCAAGGCCTGTTGGATGAGCAGGTGCCCATCAACGACCTCGCCCGGATCTACGAGGCCCTCACGCTCCGCGCCAAGATTTCCACGGATCCGGAATCGCTCGTGGAAGCCGCCCGGCAGGCCCTGGGACCTGCCCTCACGGCCAAGTTCATGGACGGCCCGGTGCTCAACGTCATCATGATCGACCCCGTCCTGGAACAACACATGCTCGAGGACATGCGGCCCGCGGAGGGCGGCAGCCAGATCGTCATGGGGCAGGACAGGCTCGACGCCGTGCTGCGCTCGGTGCGGTCCGCCGTCGACGCCGCGGCCGCCGCCAACCGCCAGGCCGTGCTGGTGTGCGCACCGGCGCTCCGGCCCGCCATCCACCGCCTCGTCGGCGCGCAGCCGGGATCCGTTCCCGTGTTGTCCTACCGCGAGGTGACCTCCGCCAACGTCCAGATCGAAACAGTAGGAGTGGTGCGCCATGCCGAACCGCTATCGGCTTAAGGGAGCCTCGCTCGAGGAAATTCGCAGCAAGGCAGAACAGCTGTACGGTCCTGCGGCCCGGATCGTATCGGCCGAACGCGTCATCAGCCCCGGAATCGCCGGGCTCTTCGCCCAGGACCGCTACGAGGCCATGATCGAGATCCAGTCCCAGCACGAGGTCGTCACCGGCGAGGTTGTGCCCGACGCCGACATCCTGGCCGGGACCGAGCCGGGCACGGCCGCCGGTGCTCCCGCGGGCGCTGCTCCCGCCGGGGAGACCGACGCCGGGCCGTCCCATCACCTTCAGGGCGCGGCCATCGCCGCACTCCTGAAGGAAGCCGACGCCGTTGAGCTGAGCCTGCACCGGCCCGCAAGCGCCGGCGTGTCCACCGAGTCGCCTGATTTCGCCCACCTTCTGGAACAGCTCGGCACCGGGCTCCGGACCCCGGCGGAACCGCCCTCCGCCTTCGTTAGCTCCCGGTTCCCGGCCCCCGCGCCGGCCCCCGCCATCTGGACCCCGGCGGAAATGCCTCCCGCTGCCGGGCCTCCCGCGGCCAGCAACCCCGCGCGGCCTGCCGCCGCCGCGCCGGCCAGCGCTGCGGGTGCCCCGGCCCCGGCTCCGCTGTCCGGCGTCGGCGATCTCGTGGTCCTGGTCGGGCTGGGCGAGGACGCCATGGATACCGCCCTGGCCATGTCCACGGCAGCCGGCGGCGCCGATGTGCGGACCGCCGGCGAGCTCTCCGCCTATGGCCACCTTCACCTCGACGGGCGCCAAAGCGCCACGGCCGCGCGCGCCCACGCTGTGTTGACGGAGCGCACCGTCCTGGCGGCGTTCGGACTCGGCAAGGCCCGCAATGCCCTGGCCCGGGTGCAGTCCGTGGCCGCGCTCTCCGCCGACCAGGTCTGGGTGGTGGTCGACGCCGGACGCAAACATGAGGACACGGCGCGCTGGGTCGGCGTGCTGTCCGCCCAGCTCAACGTGACCGCAGTGGCGGTGGTCGGCGCCTCCGAGACCGGGTCACCTGACAGCGTCAACGGCCTGGGACTCCCTGTGGGCTGGATCGACGGGCGCCCCGCCGGACCGGAACCGACATGGCAGAACCGGCGGGAATCGTACGACGCCTCCCGGGCTGAAGGGTAGATTGAGAGGATGCTGGTACTTACACGCAAGCCGGGCGAACAGATCATGATCGGCGACGGCATCGTCATCACTGTTCTGGAAGGCCGCGGCGACGGTGTTCGGATAGGCATCGAGGCGCCCCGTGGTGTTCCCATCCAGCGCCGGGAAGTCATCGAAGCCATCGCGGCGGCAAACCTCGCGGCGGCGGAAGCGGGCCCGGACACCGAGGACGCGTTGCGCGGGCTCATGCCGCCGCGTGCCACTCCCGCCGACGGCTGAGGACCCGCACCGGATCAGATCTGGTCCCCTCCCAGATACTGGGTCAGTAGCGGCTGGGCTGAACGTCGGACCACGGCCAGGGACCGCTCCAGGTTTCCGCCGGTGGTCAGCTGATCCAGCAGCCCGGCCGTGCCCGCCGCGCCGGGGCGTTCCGGCAGCGGGAAGGTCCGCAGCGCCTCCTCGTTCACGCGGACGGCCTCGCCCAGCCTGGCCAGGAGTGCGTGGAGGGCGTCCAGATGCTCGCGCAGGATCTCGGACCACGGCCCGGCGGGTGCGGCCGCAATCAGTTCGACGAGCGTGGTCTGTGCCGGCAGGCCCCACTGGGCCGCCACGGCAGCAGATTCAACACTCCGGGCCAGGGCTTCGAAGCGCAGGCGGTCCAGTACGGTTTCAATCTCGGAGGCCATGAAGTTCAGCCATTCCAGATTCCCCGCCACGACGTGCAGACGCTGCGTTTCCAGCCTGAAAAGGAGCAGATCCAGATGCCGCCGCTCCTGCCACAGTGCTGCGGAGAGATCACTTGCGCTCATGGGCCCCATTCCCTTTTCCGCCCCGTGAATCACAGCAACAGGGCGGTCACCGCATTTTTTGCCAAGCATTTCCCTGAGGGTACACGCAGATCTTGGATCAGGTGATAGGTTTCCACCATGGGTGCTGCGCCCTACTTGCGAACGCTGACTCCAATGGGGGAGCACCGGTCGGTTTGGGTGCGGCTCTCGGTGTTTTAAAGGGTCTAGGACCCTTCGGATCAGGTCTCATGGGGGGACACAGTATTGAATCGCGTGGAACGCAACGAGATGGTCACGCAGCACCTTCCGCTGGTGGGGTATCTCGTCTCAGATTTGTGCTCGAAAGCGTCACACCTTTCTCGCGATGACTTGGCCTCAGCCGGGGCTATAGCCCTGATCACGTCGGCCGATTCGTTCGACTCGGACCTCGGGGTGCCGTTCGGCGCGTTCGCGCGCCGGCGCATTCTTGGCGCCTTCGCGGACGAGATGCGGGCCAGCGACTGGGCCACCCGCTCCGCCCGCCGGCGGATCAAGGAAACCATGTCCGTGCAGGAAACCTTGGCGTCCGCCCTGGGCCGCACCCCCACAGTGGACGAGATCGCTTCCGCCCTGGGCGTCCAGCAAAGCGTTGTGGAGGCCGCGCTCGCGGACGCCTCGCGCACGCTGACGCCCCTCGATGAGGCCGTGGTGGACACCCTCGCCGCCGAAACCCTCACACCGGAACACTCCGTGCTCGCGGACGAACGGCTCCAGTACCTGCGGGCTGCCGTGAAATCTCTCCCGGACCGGATGCGCTACGTGGTGGAGGAGATCTACTTCGGCGACCGGACGGTCAAAGACCTGGCCGCGGAACTCGGATCCACGCACGCCGCGGTGTCCCAGCAGCGTTCGGAGGCCATCCGGCTCATGCGCGACGGACTTACCGCCCACTACGCCGACGACCCCGGGCAGCCGTTCGAACCCCAGTCCAGGATCACCCCGCGGCGCCGCAACGACTACCTCACGCAGCTCTCCGACTCCACCTCGGGCGGCATCACACGGCCCGTGTTCCCACGGGGGCCGCTCCTTAACGAGGCCGTCTAAGCCTCCCCGAAACGGTTAGTAAGCCGACTTAGTAAGCTGACCGAGAAATTCCTCCCCGAACCGTCGCGGCCCATCGCTGCCCTGCGGTAGCGTCGGAAGCATCGGCCGCAGTGCCAGCAAGTGGCGCGCGTGGCCCGCACGGTACCGGTTCTATCGAGGAGGATGCATGAAAGCAACACCTACACTGACGGCCAACCTGCAGGCGGTTCTGGTGGACCTGATCGAACTCCACGTTCAGGGCAAGCAGGCGCACTGGAACATCGTCGGGACCAACTTCCGGGACCTTCACCTCCAGCTGGATGAGATCGTCGACGCCGCCCGGGAATTCGCGGACGACCTCGCCGAGCGCATGCGTGCCCTCCACGCACTGCCGGATGGCCGCAGTTCCACGGTTTCCAAGTCCACGGCACTCGCCGAGTTCCCCGCGGGCCTGATCAACACGAAGGACGCCATCGAACGGATTGTCGCGGCCCTCGAGGCGGCCGTCGGCACCATGCGCAAGGTCCATGATGAAGTGGATGAGGAAGACCCCACCACCGCGGATCTCCTGCACGCGTTCATTGCCAAGCTTGAGCAGTATGCCTGGATGGTGAATGCCGAGACCATGCGGGCAAACGCCAGCGTGACCACTCCGGACAAAAAGTAGGGACCGGCTCCACCAGTCCGCCCTTAAAACAGCAGCGTCCGG